>CP043652.1:3369099-3675380 GCA_014218215.1 Geodermatophilaceae bacterium NBWT11 | reverse complement strand
CGGTCCTCGACGGTGCGGTGCTTGAGGCAGAAGTACCAGGGACCCTCGGCCACGGTGGGCCTCCTCGTCGGTGATGGGCGGGCGTCGGCGCCCGCGGACCCACCCTGACACCACCGGTGACCGTCCGCCTCCTCGGCGTCGGTCGCCGCGGTCGTCGACGACACGCCGCACGACACGCCGGGGAAGGTCAGCACCGCGTCACCTGAGGTGTGCACAGGGCTCGCAGCGCGGGCCTGGAAGCAGGACACTGCCCCCGTGTCCCTGGGCTGGAGTCACTACACCGATGCCGTGGTGTCGGTGCCGCCCCGTGCCCGGGAACCGCGCACCGCCGCCCGGTGGATGGCCGCGTTCATGCTCCTGGGTGCTGCGGCGGGTTCGGTCAACCTCGTCGTGGCCGGCGTCCTCCGGGACGGCGCCCCCCGCGGGGTCTACGCCGCGACGATGGCACTGCTGGCCGTGCTCGGGCTCTGGTTCATCGCCCGCCCCCGCGCCGGGGTGCGGTCGACCTTCGCCCTGGTCCTGCTCGGCGACCTGGTCTACGTCGTCGTCGCCGCCTCGGTGGCGGACCCGCTGCGGCACGCCACCCCGCTGATGATGCTGTTCGCCGCCTTCGTGGCGGCCTGGTTCCTGGACGCCTGGATGCTCGGGGTGCACATGGCCGTCGTCCCGTTCGCGTGCTGGTCGGCCCTGGCCCCGAGCTTCACCGACGCGCCGGGCCTCGGCGTCCAGGTGCTGGTCAACGCCGGGATGCTGGACGTGGCCGCGTTCGGCGTCTTCGTGCTGCGCCGCCGGGTGCAGGGCCTGCTCGCCGCCACCGAGGCCCTGTCCTCCACCGACCCGCTGACCGGCCTGGCCAACCGGCGCTCGCTGGTCACGCAGTCCGAGCGGCTGTGGCGGCAGGCCCACCGCGGGGGCGACCACGTCGTCGCGCTGGTGCTGGACCTCGACCACTTCAAGCAGCTCAACGACACCCACGGGCACGCCACCGGGGACGCCGTGCTCCGTGCCGTCGCGCAGGCGCTGCGGGCCGTCGTCCGACCCACCGACGTGCTCGCCCGGATCGGCGGCGAGGAGCTCGTGGTGGTCGGCCTGGCCGCGGACCGCACCGAGGCGCACCGGCTGGGCGAGCGGCTGCGCAGCGCCGTCCGGCAGGCCTGGGTGGACCACCCGGGGGTGACGGCCTCGATCGGCATCGCGCTGGACCGACCGTCCTCCGACACCGATCCCGCCGCCGGCGTGTGGCGCCTGGTCGACCGTGCGGACGCGGCGATGTACGAGGCCAAGCAGGCCGGCCGGGACCGGGTGGAGCTCGCCCCGCCCCTCGTGCCGCTGCCGCGGGCGGCGCACCCGGTCGTCCGGCTCGACCGCCCCGCCTGAGCGCGGCTCTGCTCTGATGGGGGCATGACCACCGCGCTGCGCCACCGCCCGCACGGGATCGATCCCACCCGCACCGTCCCGCTGCCCCTGCGGGACCAGGCCGAGGTCCGGGACCGGTGGCTGACCGAGCGGGTGCGCGACCTGCTGCCCGACCTGATGGACGACGCGGGCATCGACCTGTGGGTGGTCGTGGGCCGGGAGTACAACGAGGACCCGGTGCTGCCCACGATGCTCCCGGCGTCCTGGTTGTCGGCCCGCCGCCGGACGATCCTGCTGCTGCACCGCAGCGACGACGGCGTGACCCCGATGGCGGTCGCGCGGTACCCGGTGGGCCAGTTCGTCTCCGCCTGGGACCCCGACGACGACGAGCCGGGCGCCTCGGCCGAGCAGTCGCAGTGGGCCGCCGTCCGCCGGGTCGTGGAGCAGGCCCGGCCGCGGGCGATCGGGATCGACGTGTCGGACACGTTCGCGCACGCCGACGGTCTCTCGCACACCGAGCACGGCCTGCTCGTCGAGGCGCTGGGCCCGTGGGCGCAGCGGCTGGTGCCGGCCGAGCAGCTCGCCGTCCGCTGGTTGGAGACCCGGCTGCCGGAGGAGATCTCGGCGCTGCACGCGATGAACGCGCTGGTGCACGAGACCATCGCCGAGGCGTACTCCCCCGCGGTGCTGCGGGTCGGGGACTCCACCGCGCTGGACGTGGCGTGGTGGATCCGGCAGCGGTTCCACGACCTGGGCGTCGAGCCGTGGTTCCAGCCGACGGTCGGCCTGCAGCGCGCGGGCGTCCCGCTGCTCGACGAGCGCGGCACGATCGTCGGCGGGGTGCCGCACGACGCGGTGGTCGAGCCCGGCGACCTGGTGCACTGCGACGTCGGGCTCAAGACCCTCGGGCTGACCACCGACACCCAGCGCAACGGCTACGTGCTGCGCCCCGGGGAGACCGCTCCCCCGGCCGGGCTCGTGCACGCCCTGGCCGTGGGCAACCGCATGCAGGACCTGGTGACGACGGCGATGACCCCCGGCCGGACCGGCGACGAGGTGCTCGCCGCCGCGCGCGCCGCGGCTGCCGCCGAGGGCGTGGACGGCGACGTCTACTCCCACCCGGTCGGCTTCTACGGCCACGGCGCCGGCCCGGCCATCGGCATGTGGGACGCCCAGGGCGGGGTGCCCGGGACCGGGCAGGCCCCCGTCCGGGAGTCCACGACCTGGGCGCTGGAGCTGTGCGTGCGGGTCGCGGTGCCCGAGTGGGACGGCCAGCTGGTGCGGATGGCCCTGGAACAGGGCATCGCCCTGACCGCCGAGGGCGTCTCCTACCTGGACGCCCGGCAGACGTCCCTGATCACGATCTAGGGCGCATCGACCGGCGCCGACCGTCGCCGAGAGTGCAGTTGCGGTCGCCCCGACCGTCGCGCCGCTGCGTGTCGGCAGCCGGAACTGCACTCTCGAGCAGGGCCGGGGCGGGCGGTCACCCCTGCTCGCGCGCTTCAGCCGTCGCCGCGTCGTTGGCCTTCTCGATCGCCTCCACCAGCTCGTCCTTGGTCATCGACGAGCGGCCCTCGACGTCCAGGCGCTGGGCGACCTCGTAGAGGTGCTCCTTGGTGGCGTTCGCGTCCACACCGCCGGCGGTGCCCAGGTCGGTGTCCCGGTTCCCGCGGGCCGACTGCTCGTCCGACGGGCCGGCCTCGTCCTTGGGCTCCCAGTGGTCGCCGACCTTCTCGTGGGTGTGCTTCACCGCCGCCCACGCCACCCGGTTGGCGGCCGCGGGGTCGCCGTCGTAGGTCTCCTCGGCGCTGTCGTGCGCCTGGGCGTAGGTGTCCTTGGCCTTGTCGTCGGAGCGCTGCAGGGTGCTGGGCAGCTCGTCCTCGATGGGCCTGCCCTGGTCGTCGGTCTTCGCCATGCGGGCGCTCCTACCCGGCAGGCTCCTCGAGGAACGTCGTCCAGAAGGCCCGTTCGCTGTCGGTGAGCGGCCGGGACGACGCCCCGTTGGTCATCACCAGGACGGCGACGACGGACAGCGCGACGTGCCCGTCCTGGCGCAGCTCCTGGCGGGTGGTGACCGAACTTGTGCCCAGCCGGGTCACCCAGCTCTCGATGGTCACCTGCTCGTGGGGGCGGTAGTACAGCTGGCGCAGGTAGTCGACCTCGAGCCGGGCGAGGATGACCGGCGGGTGCGCCGACCCGTCGCCGCCCGCGGCGGTCTCCGAGGCCATGGTCAACCGGGCGTCCTCGACCAGGCTCAGTGCCCGGGCGTGGTTGACGTGGCCGTAGACGTCGGGGTCGGACCACCGCAGCTGGACGGCGTGCTGGTGCCGCACGGTCAGACCGTCTCCTCCGACGTCCGGTGCCCGCCCTCGTCGGCGTCCGGGTGCAGCGTGCGCTCCTCGGACTCGGCCAGGATCGCCGCGGCCTGCGCCTCGGGGTCCGCGCTGCCGGCGGCCCGCTCCTCGGGGAGCAGGTCGGCCCGGGTCTCGACGTTGTGCTCGGTGACGTTGGCGCGCGCCTCGGGGGTGGGGTCCTGGGAAGAGGTCATGCCAGCAACCTAGGTGCCACCGGCGTCCTGGGCTCTGCGGCCTCACCCCCCGAAGCTGGCGGCCAGACCCAGGGCAGCCGGCCCGACGAGCACGATCATCAGCGCCGGCAGGATGCACAGCATCAGCGGGAACAGCACCTTGACCGGGATCTTCATCGCCTTCTCCTCGGCCCGCTGCCGCCGCTTGACCCGCATCTCGTCGGCCTGCACGCGCAGCACGTCGGCCATCGAGATGCCGAACTCGTCGGCCTGGTTGACCGCCCGGCAGGGCCCGGACCAGACCCGACCACGTGCCGGTGGCCACGCTGGCGGCGGTCAGCAGGCCCAGGGCCCCGAGGACGAGGGGCCCAGCAGCCGGTTGGGCAGCACCGCGAACCGCAGGTCGACGACGGTCAGGAGCGCGGCCCCGGCGGCGAACCACAGCCAGGCCGGGAGTGCCGGGACCAACCCCACCCGGAGGACGACGGCGGCCACCAGCAACCCGGTGCCGACCTGCGCCACCACCGGGGCGAGGGTCAGGGTCCGCGTCGTCGTCCCACCGGACCCTTTCGGGTCACGCACGAGCCGTGGGGCCAGCTCGGTCGCCGCCCGTCCCCACGCGAGCCCGAGCACGCCCACCGCGCCGGCGACGGCGACGAGCATCGGGTCCACGGCCAGGAGGGTGACACGGTGCAGGTCGGCGGACCGCTGCGCCACGCTGGCCGTCACCGCACCCCGGCGTCAGCTCGAGGCGCGCTCCGCACAGGTCGGGCAGGCCTGTTCGGCGCCGGGGTCGAAGGCCTGCTCGCCCCACACCCGGACGGTGACGTTGCACAACGAGGTGGTCGTGGACAGGTCGGCACCGCCGGCCTCGACGGCGTGCCAGGGCCCGGCGAGCTGCTCGGCGGTCCGGCCGTCGTCGGCGTCGGGCAGGGTCACCGGCGTCGTCTCGCGGCCGGTCCAGTAGTCGCTCATCCCCCGACCCTGCGCGTTCGGCGTCCGTCCCGCTGCCTGGGGTCGGCCCGGGGACAGCGCGCCACCCCGGGGTCAGCGGGAGGTGAGCCGGGGCAGGTCGGCGAAGACGGCGTCCAGGGCGGAGTGGGCCGCGCCCAGCAGGCCGGCGCGCGGGCCGGCCTGGCTGACCCGCACCTCCAGGCCGTCGGTGACCAGCGGGGGGCTCTGCGCGTACACCGCCGAGCGGACGCCGGCGACGAAGGCCTCGGCCTGGCTCAGCCAGCCGGCGAGCACCAGGCGGTCGGGGTTGACCAGGTTGACGATGGTGGCCAGCACGGTGCCGGTGCGGCCGCCGGCCTCGCGCAGCAGCCGGGTGGTCTGCGGGTGGGCGTCCCGGGCCAGGTCGAGCAGGTCGTCGACCCCGGCGACGGTGACCCCCTCGTCGCGCAGCCGCTGGGCCAGCGCGGCCCCGCTGGCCACCGCGTCCAGGCAGCCCACCCGCCCGCAGGAGCAGGCCACCGGCTCCGCGTCGGGCACGGTCACGTGGCTGATGTCCCCGGCGAACCCGCGGGCCCCGCGCTGCAGGGCGCCGTCCACCACGATCCCGCAGCCAATCCCCGACCCGGCCTTGACCAGCACCAGGTGCTCGGCCGTCGGGTCGGTCGCGTGCTCGCCCAGGGCCATCAGGTTGGCGTCGTTGTCCACCACCACCACCGTGCCCGGGGGCAGGTGCGGCCGGGCGACCGCGGCGACGTCGGCACCGTTCCACCCGGGCATCCGAGCCGGGGAGGTGACCACGCCACCGGGGAAGGCGACCGGCCCGGGGACCCCCAGGCCCAGGCCCAGCAGCGGACCCGCCGCGGGGCCCTGGTCGGCGAGCAGCTCGCCCAGCACCCCCGACACGGTGGCCAGGACGACGTCGGGCCCGTCGCCGACCCGGACCGGCACCCGGCGCTCCCCCAGCAGCCCGCCGGTCACGTCGAGCACCGCGCAGTCGGCGTGCTGCTCCCCGAGGCCGACCGCCCCGACCACCCCCAGCCCGGGCCGCAGGGCCAGCCGTCGTGGTGGGCGGCCGCTGCCGGTCACCGGCCCGGCGACCTCGGCGAGGACCCCCGCACCCAGCAGCTCGTCGACCCGGCCCGCCACCGTGGTCGGGGACGCCCCCGTCAGCCGGGACAGCTCGGCGCGCGAGGACGCCCGGCCACGGCGGACCAGGGAGACCAGCGACGTCGGCGACCCCGGGCGGGCGAGGGAGGCGGGAGGCACGACGGCAGTAGAGCACGCGATCGGCTCGAATGTCCCGCCCGTTAAAACCTTTCTGGATTAACTCCTGGGTCTTTTGCGTGCAACCCCCGGGTGCTTACTGTTCGCGGCGTCACACCCCGCCCCTGCCCCGGAGGAGTCAGCCGTGTCCGGTACCGCGCCCAGCGCCACCCCGATGGTCAGCCTGCGCGGCGTCCAGAAGCACTTCGGTGCCCTGCACGTGCTGCGCGACGTCGACCTCGACGTCGCCGCCGGGGAGGTGGTCGTCGTCATCGGCCCCTCGGGTTCGGGCAAGTCGACCCTGTGTCGAACCATCAACCGGCTGGAGCCCGTCGACTCCGGTGAGGTGCGCGTGGACGGCGTCCTCGTGCCCGCGGAAGGCGCCGCGCTCGCCCGGCTGCGCGCCGACGTCGGGATGGTCTTCCAGTCCTTCGACCTCTTCGCCCACAAGACCGTGCTGGAGAACGTCTGCCTGGCGCCGGTGATGGTGCGCAAGACCCCCCGAGCGCAGGCCCGCCGGGAGGCGATGGCCCTGCTGGAGCGGGTCGGCATCGCCGACAAGGCCGGCCACGTCCCCGCCCAGCTCTCCGGCGGCCAGCAGCAGCGGGCGGCCATCGCCCGCGCCCTGGCCATGCAGCCCAAGGTGTTGCTCTTCGACGAGCCCACCTCCGCGCTGGACCCCGAGATGGTCGCCGAGGTCCTGGCCGTGATGACCGCGCTGGCCGACGAGGGCCTGACGATGGTCGTGGTCACCCACGAGATGGGCTTCGCCCGCCGGGCGGCCGACCGGGTGGTCTTCATGGACGCCGGGCGCATCGTCGAGGTCGCCCCGCCAGAGGAGTTCTTCGCCGGCGGCGGCAGCGAGCGCACCCGCAGCTTCCTGTCCGCGGTCCTCACGCACTGACCCCTCAGCTCCGGCGCGCGAGTCCGCGGCGCCGGTCCTCCCCCGCCCCGGCGGGTCCGTCGAAAGGCAAGGAATGAGCCGCACCCTCCGGCGACGCTCCACGATCGCCGCCTCCCTCGCGCTGGTCGCGTCCCTCGCGCTGAGCGCCTGCGGGGGCTCCGACTCGGGCTCCTCCGCGGTGCCGCCCTCCGCCGGCGGCGGCGGGGACGACGCCCTGCAGGAGGTCTACGACAACGCGCCCGTCGCCGAGGCCGCGGCCCTGCTGTCGGACTCCACGATGGCCGCGATCCGCGAGCGCGGCGTGCTGCGCGTGGCCGCTGCCCTGGACGCCCCGCTGCTGAGCCAGCAGGACCCGAGCAACCCCGACGACATCCAGGGCTTCGACATCGACCTGGCCAAGATGCTGGCGATCTACATCATCGGCGAGCCGAACATCGAGGTCGTGCCCCCGGCGTCGGAGACCCGCGAGGCGCTGCTGACCAACGGCACCGTCGACGTCGTCTTCAACACCTACACGATCACCGAGGAGCGGGCCGAGCAGATCTCCTTCGCCGGCCCGTACTTCGTCTCCGGCCTGGCCGTCGCCGTCGCGGCGGACAACGAGGACATCGCCGGGATCGACGACCTGGGTGGCCGCACCGTCATCGTCGGGGCGAACACCCCCGCCGTCACCGCGGTGCCCGAGCAGCAGCCCACGGCCGAGGTGGTCAGCTTCGCCACCGACCCGCAGTGCGTGCAGGCCCTCACCCAGGGCCGCGGCGACGCCTACGTGCAGGACTACACCCTGCTGGCCGCCGACGCGGAGTCCAACGACGGGATCAAGGTGGTCGGCCAGCCGTTCACCGAGGAGGCCTACGGCATCGGCCTGCCGCCGAACGACCCGGACTTCAAGGACTTCGTCAACGACTGGCTCGAGCAGATCTACGCCGACGGCTCCTGGGCCGCGGTCTTCGACGCCACCCTCGGCACGGTCGGTGACGGCAGCACGCCCGAGCCGCCGGCCATCGGCTCCGTCCCGGGTTCCTGACCTGATCAGCAGCAGCGCCGGCAGGAGGATCCGTTGAGCGCCCTCGTCGACGCCTGGCCCCAGCTCCTCTCGGGCCTGGGCACCACCGTGTTCGTCCTGGTCACCTCCGCCGTGGGTGCCCTCGTGCTCGGCACCCTGGTGACGGTGGCCCGGGTCAGCCCGGTCCCCGTCCTGCGCGCCGCGGCGTTCGGGTACGTCCAGGTGCTGGTCAACGTCCCCCTGCTGGCGCTGCTGCTGCTCGCCGTCTTCGCCCTGCCCGATGCCGGGCTGATCGCCCCGCTGGTGACCACGGCGATCGTCGTGCTCACCGTCTACGAGGCCGCCTACGTAGCCGAGGCGCTGCGCAGCGGCATCCACACCGTGTCGCGCGGGCAGGTCGAGGCCGCCCGCGCACTGGGCTTCACGCTCTCCCAGACCCTGCGGCTCGTCGTCGTCCCCCAGGCCGCGCGGACCGTCGTCCAGCCCCTGGGCAACGTGCTCATCGCGCTGCTGATGAACACCGCGCTGACCGCGACCGTCGGGGTCGTGGAGCTGACCAGCGCGACCAACAAGGTCAACCTGGTCCAGGCCCAGCCGATCCCGATCTTCGGCGCGGCCGGGCTGGTCTACATGGCCCTGGCGCTGGTGATCGGGCTGGGCGCCGGCCGCATCGAGAAGAGGGTGGCGATCCGCCGATGAGGCAGCCCGAGACCGCCCACCTCTACGACGAGCCCGGTCCGCGCGGCCGCCGCCGGATCCGCATCGCCTCCGTGGTCAGCGTGCTGGTGTTCGCCGGGGTCGTGGCGCTGATGCTCCGTCAGTTCGCCTCCCGCGGGCAGCTGGACGCCGACCGCTGGACGCCGTTCCTGTCCTGGCCCATCTGGGAGTACCTGCTCGTCGGGCTGCGCGGCACCCTGCTCGCGGCGGCGGTCGTCGCCGTCCTGGGCGGTGCGCTGGGCGTGCTGCTGGCCCTGGGCCGGCTCAGCCCGATCCGGCCGCTGCGCTGGCTGTGCACCGGGTTCATCGAGGTGTTCCGCACCCTGCCGGTGCTGCTGCTGATCTACCTCATGCTCTTCGGCCTGCCCGCCTACGGGATCAACCTGCCGGTGCTGTGGAAGCTCGTCGTCCCGCTGACGATCGCCAACGCGGCCGCCTTCGCCGAGATCGTCCGGGCCGGGGTGCTCAGCCTGCCCCGCGGACAGACCGAGGCCGGGTACTCCCTGGGCATGCGGCGGCTGCAGGTGATGCGCGCGGTGGTGCTGCCGCAGGCGCTGCGCGCGGTCACCCCGTCGCTGGTCGTCCAGCTGGTCAGCCTGCTCAAGGACACCTCGCTGGGCTACGTCGTCGCCTTCACCGAGCTGCTGTACCGGGCGCAGGTGCTCAGCGCCTACAACCGGCTGCTCATCCAGACGTTCCTCGTCGTCACGCTCGTCTACCTCGTGGTGAACGGCCTGCTCTCCGCGCTGGCCTCCCGCCTGAGGCGCCGGACGACGAGGACGGCCGCCCCGATCGCCCCCGCCACCCCCGCCCAGCCGGGCGCACCCGCCGTGGAGGCCCCCCGTGTCTGACCCCGTGCTCGCCGAGCTCGCCGTCGTCGTCCGCTCCGGTCTCGTCGAGAGCCGGCACCTGGGCTCGCTGGTGGCCCTGGCCGCCGACGGGTCCGTCGCCCTGGAGCTGGGCGACCCCGATGCCGTCGTCCTGCCGCGGTCGACGACGAAGCCGCTGCAGGCGCTGGCCTGCCTGGAGGCCGGCGCCCCGCTGGCCGGCCCGGCCCTGGCCATCGCGGCCGGGTCGCACACCGGCGAGGACCGGCACGTCGACGTCGTCCGGGCCGTGCTGGCGGAGGCCGGGCTGGACGAGTCCGCGCTGCGCTGCCCGCCGGACCTGCCCGAGGACGAGGAGACCCGCCTGCGGCTGCTCCGGGCCGGCGAGGGCCCCTCCCGGGTGCGGATGAACTGCTCGGGCAAGCACGCGGCGATGCTGCTGGCCTGCGCGGTCAACGGGTGGCCCACCGAGGGCCACCTGCAGCCCGACCACCCGCTGCAGCGGCTGGTGCACGACGTCGTCGCCCGGGAGACCGGTCGGCCGGTCGGGCACACCGCCGTCGACGGCTGCGGCGCCGCCCTCTTCGGGACGACGGTGCGCGGCCTGGCCACCGCCTTCCGGTCCCTGGCGCTGGCCGCCGACGGCCCGGCCGCCCGGGTCGCCACGGCGATGCGGACCCACCCGGAGTTCGTCGGCGGCCGCGGGCACGTCAACAGCCGGCTGATGGCCGAGCTGCCCGGGGTGGTCGCCAAGGGCGGCGCCGAGGGCGTCATCGGGGTCGCCGGTCCCGACGGTCGGGCCGTGGCGATGAAGGTGGTCGACGGGAGCCCGCGGGCCACCACCGTCGTCGCGCTGGCCGTGCTCCGGGGGCTCGGGGTCGACACCTCCCCGGTGGCCGACCTGGAGACCGTGCCCGTGCTCGGCGGCGGCGTGCCCGTGGGTGAGGTCCGACCCGGGGCCACGGTGGTCGGCCGGTGACCACCGTCGAGATCTGCGTCGACGACGTCGAGGGCGCGCTGGCCGCGGCCTCGGTCGGGGCCGACCGGGTCGAGCTCTGCGCAGCCCTCGGCGAGGGGGGCGTGACCCCGAGCGCCGGCACGCTGGCCGCGCTGGCGAGCCGGGCACCGGCGCTGTCGGTGACCGTGCTGGTGCGCCCGCGGGGCGGGGACTTCGTGCACTCCCCCGTCGAGCTGGAGGTCGTCTGCGCCGACGTGGCCGCCGCCCGTCGCACCCTGCCGGTCGTGGGGGTCACCGTCGGCCCGTTGAGCCCCGGCGGGTGGGTCGACCGGGCGGCACTGGACGCGGTGGTCGCCGCCGCCGGCAGCGCACCGGTCACCTTCCACCGCGCCTTCGACACCCTGGCCGACCAGCCGGCGGCCCTGGAGGACCTGGTCGCCGCCGGGGTCGCCCGGGTGCTCACCTCCGGCGGTGCCACCACGGCGCGGGAGGGCACAGCCACCCTCCGGGCGCTCGTGGAGCAGGCCGCCGGGCGGATCGAGGTCATGGCCGGCGGGGGCGTGCGGGCCGACCACGTCGCCCGGCTGGTGGCGGACACCGGCGTCCCCGCGGTGCACCTGCGCGCCGCCCGGACCGTCCGCTCCCCCGGCCACCGCAGCGCCACCCCGGTCGTCTACGACACCGGCACCCGCACGATCACCTCCACCGACGAGGTGGCCGCGGTCGTCGCGGCCCTGCGCGGACGGCGGGCGGGGTGAGCGACGGGTCCGCCGTGCTCGGCCTGGACGTCGGGGGGACCACCACCAAGGCCCTGCTCGTCGCCACCGACGGCCGGGTGGTGCACGAGGAGCGCCGGGCCACCGTCCCCGCGGCCGACCCGGTCGACGGGCTGGTCGCCGAGCTCGACCGGCTCACCGTCCTCGCCGCCGGCCACGGGCTCACCGTGGTCGGTGCCGGGGTGGTGACCCCCGGGCTCATCGAGGAGGCCACCGGCACCGTCCGGTACGCCTCCAACCTGGGCTGGCGGGACCTGCCGCTGCGCGCGGCCCTGCAGGCCCGGGCCGGCGTCCCGGTCACCACCGGCCACGACGTGCGGGCCGCGGGTCTGGCCGAGCAGCTGCTGGGCGCCGCGCACGGGGTGGACGACGTGCTCCTGGTGACCATCGGCACCGGGATCGCCGCGGCGCTGGTCAGCGGTGGACGCCCCCTGGCCGGGGGCACCGGGGCGGCCGGCGAGATCGGGCACGCCCCGGTCCGGCCCGGCGGGGAGCCCTGCCCCTGCGGGCAGCGCGGCTGCCTGGAGGTCTACGCCTCCGGCGCCGGGGTGGCCCGCCGCTACGAGGCCCGCGCCGGGCAGGCCCGGTCCGCCGCCGGTGTGGTCGGCCGGCTGGACGAGGACCCGGTGGCCCGGGAGGTGTGGGCCGACGCGACGTCCGCGCTGGCCGATGCCCTGGTGACCGCCACCCTGCTCCTGGACCCCTCCGTCGTCGTCCTCGGTGGTGGGCTGACCGCGGCCGCCGCCGACCTGCTCGACCCGGTCCGGGCCGGGTTGGCGGCCGGGCTGACCTGGCGCCCGGCGCCTCCGGTGCACCTGACCCGGCTCGGGTCGCTGGCCGGGTCGCTGGGCGCCGCCGCGATGGCGATGACCCACGTCGGCCGTTCCGCCGACCTGGTGGGCTGGCGGGCCGTCCCGGCCCGGTGAGTCAGTCGCGCCCCAGCTCCAGGGTCGTCGCCACCTCGTAGCGGTCGCCGCGGTAGACCGACCGGGTGTGTTCCACCGGCCGCCCGCCCGCGCGGCCGACGCGGTCGAAGGACAGCACCGCCCGTCCGGGCGCCAGGCCGAGCAGGGTCGCCGTCCCGGGGTCGGCCTCGGCGGCACGCACGGACTGCTCGGCCCGGTCGACGGTGGCCCCGTACGCGTCGGTCAGCAGGGTGTACAGCGAGCCGGTGAGGTCGTGGGCGTCCAGGTCGGGGGCCACGGTCGCCGACCACCAGCCGTCGTCGACCGACATGGGCTCGCCGTCGGCCAGCCGGAGCCGGCGGACGTGCCAGGCCCGTTCGTCCGCCCGGAGGGCCAGCGCCGCCCGGGTCGGCGGGGGCGGCACGGCCGAGGCCACCTCGAGCACCACCGTGGAGGGCTGCAGGCCCATCCGTCGCATGTCCTCGGCGAAGGAGGCCAGGTGGAGCCGGGAACGGGCGGGCCGCTCGGCCACGAAGGTGCCCGACCCGGGCACGCGCACCAGCACCCCGTCGGCGACGAGCTGACCCACGGCCTCGCGGACGGTGATCCGGCTGACCCCGTGCACCTCGCACAGCTGCCGTTCGCTGGGCAGCGCGGCGCCGGGAGGCAGGCCCCGGGCCGATGCCAACAACCGGTCCCGCAGCTGCTCGTGCAGTGCCTGCGGACCCCGGGTGAGGGGGTCGGTCACCAGCCCTGCCCGACCAGCTTGTGCGTCAGGACGTACCGGGCGTAGTCCGCGCGCTGCAGGCGCCCGGCGGCGGCCTCGTCGACGACCAGGGTGACGTGCGGGTGCAGCTGCAGCACCGACCCCGGGCAGGACGTCGTCACCGGTCCCTCGGCCGCGCCGGCGACGGCGGCGGCCTTGGCCTCGCCGGTGGCCACGAGCACGAGGTGCTCGGCCGCGGAGATCGTGCCCAGCCCCTGGGTGAGCACGTGCCGCGGGACGGCGTCGACGTCCCCGCCGAAGAACCGGGCGTTGTCCCGGCGGGTCTGCTCGGTGAGCGTCTTGACCCGGGTGCGGCTGGCCAGCGAGGAGCCCGGCTCGTTGAACCCGACGTGCCCGTTGGCCCCGATGCCCAGCACCTGGACGGCGACCGGCCGCAACCCGGTGACCAGCGCCTCGTAGTCGCGGGCGGCCTGCAGCGGGTCCGCGGCCGACCCGTCGGGCCCGTGCACCCGCGCCGGGTCGATGCCCAGGGCGTCGGTGAGCTCGCGCCGGATGACCTCGCGGTAGGACTCCGGGTGCCCGGCGGGCAGGCCGACGTACTCGTCGAGCAGGACGGCGGTGACGGCGTCGAAGCGGAGCCCGGCCGCGTGCCGGGCGACGATCTCGCGGTAGGCCAGCAGTGGTGAGGAGCCGGTGGCCAGGCCGATGGTCACCTCGCCGGCGGCGCCCTCGACGGCGACGGTCACCACGTCGGCGACCACCCGTCCGCAGTCCTCGGGGGTGGGCAGGACGACGACCTCCACGGTCAGTTCTCCTCTCGGTGCACCCGGACCCCGGCGGCGTAGACCGCGACGGGGACCAGGTCGGGGGTGGTGACCAGCACGTCGGCGCGCCGGCCCGGGGTCAGCTCGCCGACCTCGGTATCCAGGCCGAAGAGCCGGGCGGGGGTGCGGGTGGCCGCGGTGACCGCGGCGGCGAGGTCGACGCCGGCGTCGCGGACCGTGCGGCGCAGCACGTCCGACAGCGTCGCGGTGCCCCCGGCGATCGCGGTCGGGTCGTGCGCGAGCCGGGCGACCCCCTCCCGGACGGTCACGTCCAGGGCGCCGAGGCGGTAGGCGCCGTCGGGCTCCCCGGCGGCCGCCATGGCGTCGGAGACCAGCGCGACCGCGTCCGGGCCCACCAGGTCGAACACCGTCGCGACCGTCTGGGGGGCCAGGTGCACGCCGTCGGCGACGAGCTCGACCACGAGGTCGCCCCGGGCGGCCGCGGCCAGGCAGGCGGCCACCGGACCGGGGGCCCGGGACAGCAGCGGGGGCATGCCGTTGAACAGGTGCGTGGCGCTCACCGGAGGCCCGGCGGCCCGGACGACCGCGGCGGTGGTGGCCGCGTCGGCGTCGGTGTGCCCGAGGCTGGGGAGCACCCCGTGCGCCCGGCAGACGGCCAGCAGCTCGGCGGCGTGGTCGGTCTCCGGGGCGAACGTCACCGACACGACGGCCCCGGTCGACAGCAGCGTCTCGAGCTCTGCCGGGTCCCCCGGGCGCAGGGCCGCGGGGTCCTGCGCACCGCACCGGGCGGCGGAGAGGTACGGCCCCTCCAGGTGCACGCCGGCCAGCACGTCGCCGACCAGGGGGGCCAGCAGCGCCAGCCGGTCCCGCAGCACGGTGGGTGTCGCGGAGACCAGGGAGGCGACGAGCGTCGTCGTCCCCCGGGACCGGTGGTGGGCCGCGGCGCGCCGGACGCCGGCCTCGTCGCTGTCGGGGAACGAGCCGCCGGCGCCGCCGTGGCAGTGCACGTCGACCAGGCCCGGCAGCAGGAGGTGGCCGGTCGGCGGGGGCGGGTCGGGGTGGTCGACCGCGTCGAGGACGGCGGTGACCCGGTCGCCGTCCAGGACCAGCACCGCGTCGTCGGTGCTCGTGCCGCCGGAGACGAGACGTCCGCGCAGGGTGGTCGGCACGGCACCTCCTGGTCTGACCGGTCATGACCAGTAGACCAGACCGGTCAGCCCGCCGCGACCACCCGGTCCAGCCACTCGACCAGCAGCCGCTGCTCGGCCGGGGTGAGCACCCCGAGGTCGGCGGCCCGGGCCCGCAGCGCCACCGCGGCGGCCGCTCCGTCGCCGTCCGCGGCGGGGCCGGCCACGACGACCCGGGCCAGCACCGCCTCGATCATCGTGTCGACGAGCGCGGGGTCCCGGTCGGCCGGCGGGGTGGCGAGCAGGGCCAGCACCAGCCCCGTGCCGGCGGCGTGCACGAGCTCGGCGGCCCGGTGCTCGCCGACGCGCAACCGGCCGGCGAGGGCCACCCGGTGCACCCGGGCGGCGAGGACCTCCCGCCCCGCGCGGGCCGCCGCCGAGCGGGGTGCCCGGCCCGGGTCGCTGAGCAACGCGAAGACCCCGGGGTGGGCCAGGCCGAACTCGACCTGCGCCCGCCAGCCGGCCCGCAGGTCCTCGACCGGGTCGACGCCCTCGTCGGTGGCCGCCCGGACGACCGCCGCCTTGCTCGCTACGTGTCCGGCGAGCACGTGCTCGGCCACCGCCTCCAGCAGCCCGTCCTTGTCCCCGAAGAGCCGGTAGATCGCGGGGGCCTGCACCCCGGCCGACTCGGCGACCCCCCGGGTGGTCACCGCGTCCGGCCCGGCCTCGTGCAGCAGGCGCGCTGCCGCCTCGACGATCGCCGCCCGGGTCGTGGTCGCCGCTGTCATGCCGCCGACGATAGCGCCGGTCCGGCATCGTGGTTATCGTCGATAACACCAACGAGGTACCAGCGATACGAGGAGCACTCCATGATCGTCGTCACCGGGGCCACCGGCGCGCTCAACGGCGCCACCGTCGACCACCTGCTGGAGCAGGTGCCGGCCGAGCAGGTCGCCGTCGCCGTCCGCGACCCCGCCCGGGCCCAGCGCTTCGCCGAGCGGGGTGTCGCCGTCCGGCAGGCGGGCTACGACGACCCGGCTGCCATGCGCGCGGCCTTCGCCGGGGCCGACCAGGTGCTGCTGGTGTCCTCGAACGACCCGGGCGCCGATGCCGTGGCGCTGCACCGGGCGGCCGTGGACGCCGCGGTGGCCGCCGGCGTCGGGCGGGTGCTGTACACCAGCCACCAGGGCGCCGCCGCCGGATCGCCCTTCGCCCCCGCCCGCGTGCACGCGGCCACCGAGGATCTGCTGGAGCACTCCGGGCTGGCCTGGACGTCGCTGCGCAACGGCTTCTACGCGCACAGCCTGGACTGGCTGGCCGGACCGTGGCGGGAGACCGGGGTCGTCACGGTCCCGGTGGAGGGCCCCGTCTCCTGGACCGCCCGGGACGACGCCGCCGAGGCCGCCGCCGTCGTGCTGGCCGCCGGCGGCGGGTACGACGGCCCGGTCACGATGACCGCCGGCGCCGCCCCCACGTTCGCCGACGTCGCCCGCAAGGCCGCCGAGGTGTCGGGGAGTCCGGTGGAGCTCGCCGTCGTGGGCCGGGACGCGTGGCTCGCCGGGCAGCTGGCCGCGGGTCGCCCGGAGGGCGTGGCCCGCTTCACGCTGGGCATGTACGAGGCGGCCGAGCAGGGCTTCTTCGCCGGCACGGACCCGCTGCTGGGTCAGCTGCTCGGCCGGGAGCCGCGCACGGTGCGCGACCAGCTGGCGGGCTGAGGGCGACGGACGAGTCGGCCTGTACGCCGGGTTCTGTCCCCGGGTGCCTCACGGCCTCCCGATGGGCGGCCATCCATCTAGGCCTGCGGTTGCCCGCAGGCTCGAGCGGTCTACCCGGAGGCTCGGGCGGGCAGCCCTCGAACGCCTCCGCAGTGCGGCGGCGAGCCGCCGCACCTTCCTGACCTTGCTCCGGGTGGGGTTTACCGAGCCACACCGGTCACCCGGTGTGCGGTGGTCTCTTACACCGCCGTTTCACCCTTACCAGTGCGAGCACTGGCGGTCTGTTCTCTGTGGCACTGTCCCGCGGGTCGCCCCGGGTCGCTGTTGACGACCACCCTGCCCTGTGGAGCCCGGACGTTCCTCGGGACCCGGGGTCTCCCCCGCGCCACGCGGCCGCCCAGCCGACTCGTCCGTCGTGCTGGGCAGCCTACCGGTGACTCAGCCCCAGAAGAGCCGGAACCCGACCCGCCGGTCGCCGTCCTCGGTGAGCGTGGCCTGGTCGACCACCTGCCGCGCCTGCTCCTCGACCGGCACGTCCGGCGCCAGCACCTCCAGGTACCGGCGGTGCTCGGTGAGGGAGGCGACGGCGAGCTCCACGCCGTCGGCGACGTCCACGACGTGCGGCGGGTCGCCGATGGTCTGCACCGCGACGTACTCCGCACCCGACCACGGCTCCCCGGTCAGCTCCGGGAAGATCCACTCGTTCCCGGCGTCGGCGACGGCGTCCAGCACCGAGCGGGACAGCGCCCGGTGGTCCGCGGAGTTCCAGGCGGCCGGCGTGACGTCGGGTCCGGTCCAGGTGTCCCCGCCGTGCAGGGTGACCACCAGCTCGGGGCGGTGCCGGCGGATCGCTGCGGCCAGGTCACGCCGCAGCGCCGGGCCCTCGACCAGGGTGCCGTCGCGGTGGTCCAGGAACTCCACCTCGGTCACCCCGACGACGGCGGCAGAGCGGCGTTCCTCCTCCTCGCGCAGCGGCCCGGCCTCGGCCGGGGGCATCCCGGCGATCCCGGCCTCCCCGCGGGTGGCCAGCAGGTAGTGCACCTCCTTGCCGGCCGCGGTCCACACGGCGACGGCGGCGGCCACCCCGTACTCGATGTCGTCGGGGTGCGCGGCGACCACGAGCGCGCGGGACCAGTCGGTGGGGAACGGGGCAGGCATGCCCGGAGTCTGGTCCTCAGCTCCGGGCGACGTCGAGCAGGACGGCGGCCAGCTCCCCGGGCGCGCTGATCATCGGGTCGTGCCCGGTGGCCAGCTCCACCATCGACCACCCGGGCTGCCCGGCCACCCGGGCCCGCGACGGGTCGATGCTGGCCAGCGGCGGAGCGGTGCAGCTGACGTAGGTGCGCGGGCGGGCCGACCACCGCGCGGCGTCGAAGTGCACCGGGTCGTCGTAGACCCCGCCGGGGTGGGTGGTCTGCCGGCGGTCCACCCAGGCGGCGTCGTCCCCGGTGAGCCCGAAGACCGTCGCGGGCGGTGCGGGCAGCACCCCGTCGGCGGCGATCTGGGCGCGCCGTTCCGCCTTCGTGTCGGGCGGGCTGAGCGACGACCAGCACTCCCCCGGCTCGGGCAGCACGGCGTCGACGTAGACCAGCGGGCCGACGGCGTCCCCGAGCACGTCGGCGGCGGCGGTCACCGACACCCCGGCGTAGCTGTGCGCGACGAGCACGGCCCCCCGGCACTCCTCGGCCCGGACGACGGCGACGACGTCGTCCACGTGGGTCTGCAGCGTCACCCCGGTGACCCCGGGCCGCTCCCCCACCCCGCTCAACGACACGGTGACCGCGCGCGCACCCTCGGCCCAGAGCAGCGGCAGCACCCGCCGCCAGCTCCACGCCCCGTGCCACGCACCGTGGACCAGCACGACGTCCCTCATCGGGCCATCATGGCCCGGCTCAGCTGCGGACGGCCTCCGCGCGCTCGGGGGCGGGTGACTCGGTCTGCGGGCTCGGCCCGCGCACCAGCAGGGCGACCAGCACGGCGCCGACCAGCCCGGCGGCACCGGCGACCAGCAGCACGTCGCGCAGGCCGTCGGCGTAGGCAGCCGACAGCAGCTCGGTGAGCCCCCCGCGGGCGTCGGCGGGGGCCGAACCGATCACCTGCTGGGCCTGCCCACCGGACAGCGCGGACGCCGTCCCGGTCGGGTCGTCGGCGCCGGCCTCGGTCAGCGCGCGCGTGGTGCCGGCTGCGAACACCGACCCGAGGACGGCGACCCCGACGGCGAAGCCCAGCTGGCGGGCGGTGTTCACCGCCCCGGAGGCCATCCCGCTGCGCTCGCGGGGCACCGAGGCCAGCGCGGCGGAGGTGACGACGGGGTTGCAGATGCCGACACCCAGGCCCAGCACGGCCAGCCCGGGGACGAGGATCCCCCAGCTCGCTCCCCCGTCGACCCGGGCCATCAGCAGCGCGCCGGCACCGATGATCGCCAGGCCGACGGCCAGCACGACCCGCGGGGACCGGTCGGTGAGCTTCTTCCCGGCGACCGCGGCGGCGACGAAGCTGACCGCCGACAGCGGGATGAAGACCGCACCGGCCTGCAGCGGGCTGAGGCCGAGGATCGACTGCAGCCACAGCGACAGGTAGATCGAGTTGGCGAACGCGGCCAGGTTGAGCAGCAGCGAGCCGATCATGATGCCGGTGAACCGGGTGGTGCGGAACAGCCGGAGGTCGAGCATCGGGGCCTCGCGGCGCAGCTCGATGACCACCCAGCCGGCGAGGACGACGAACCCGGCGACGATCGGGCCCCAGGAGCCGAGGTCGGCCCAGCCGTTGGCGGCGGCCTCGACCAGGCCGTAGACGATCGCGCCGGCGCCCAGGGTGAAGGTGGCGATGCCGGGGACGTCGGGGTGCGGGGCGCCGGACTGCTTGGACTCCTCCACCACCTTGAGGGTCAGCAGCACGGCGAACAGCGTCACCGGCAGGTTGACCAGGAAGATCCACCGCCAGGACAGCTCGGTGAGCAGCCCGCCCAGGATCGGGCCGGCCGCAGCGGCGGCACCGACGACGGCGCCCCAGATGCCGAACGCCGTCCCCCGGTCGCGGCCGCGGTAGATCGCGTTCAGCAGCGCGATCGTGGTGCTGAACATGGCGGCGGCACCGATGCCCTGCACCGCGCGGGCCGCGATGAGCAGCTCGGCGTTCGGGGCGAGGCCGCAGGCCAGCGAGCTGACCGCGAAGAGCGTCAGCCCGCCGAGGTAGAGCTTCTTGCGCCCGTACAGGTCGGCCAGTGACCCGGCTCCGAGCACGAGGGCGGCCAGGGCCAGGGCGTAGACGTCGACCACCCACTGGAGCTGGTCGAACGAGGTGCCCAGGGACGTCGCGATGTCCGGCAGAGCGACGTTCACGATCGTGACGTCGATGAGGAGCATGAACGTGCCGGCACAGACCGCGACGAGCGGCCACCACTTGCGCATGGCGCCGGTCATGCCCGGCAGTTGCTCACCCCAACCTCTCCGCCTGCGGAAGCGGCGCTGGTCACACCCCGCGGGCCACCCGGAGCGCCGTCGCGATCATCGGAGCCTGGAACGGGATCCGCGCCGCGGCGACGGCCCGGGCCCGGCCGGAGGTGACCCGGAGGGTGTGCAGGTGCGCTGGGAGGAAGGCGGCGAGCAGGCCGGCGGCGGCCCAGCCGCCCACCGACCGCGTGGCGGGGACGGCGAGCAGCGCGGCGGTGGCCAGCTCGGCCACCCCGCTGCCGGTCACCCAGGGCCGCCCGGGACCCAGCTCCGGCGGCACCATCCACGTGAACGTTCGGGGCCGGACCAGGTGCAGCACCCCCGAACCACCCAGAGCCACGGCCAGTCCCGCTGCGCGCACGTCGATCCCCATGCGGGAACCGTAGGCTCGCCGCTCGTGTCCGTCGTCGACCTGCTCATCGCTGCGGGGGTCGCCCTGCTGGCCGGTGGGATCAACTCCATCGCCGGCGGTGGCTCCCTGATCCTGTTCCCCACCCTGGTCGCGCTCGGGCTGCCCACGGTGGCCGCCAACGTCAGCAACTCCGTCGCCCAGTGGCCGGGGTACCTCGGCGCGGTCATCGGCTTCCGGGACCACTACGCCGGCCAGCGCCGGCGGCTGGTCGCGATGTCGGTGGTCGCCACCCTGGGCGGGACGGCGGGCAGCATCCTGCTGCTGACCACCCCCTCGAGCGCCTTCGACACGATCGTGCCGGTGCTGGTGCTGTTGGCCAGCCTGCTCATCGGGCTGCAGCCGCTCCTCACCAAGCGCCTCAAGGCCCGGGAGACCGACGGCGAGCGCCGCGACCCGCTGTGGCTCTACGTCGTGGTGTTCCTGGCCTGCGTCTACGGCGGCTACTTCGGCGGCGCGCTCGGCGTCATCCTCACCGCGGTGCTGGCCATCGGGCTGGGCCGGCTGAAGCTGGCCAACGCGGTCAAGAGCCTGCTCGCCCTGGTCACCGCCAGCACCACGGTGGTGGTCTTCGGCTTCTTCGGCCCCGTCGACTGGCTGCTGGTCGCCGTCTGCGCCCCGGCCGCGCTGGTCGGGGGCTTCCTCGGTGCCCGGGTCGCCTCCAGGATCCCGACCACCCCGCTGCGGGTGTTCATCGTGGTCTTCGGCGTCGCCGTCGCGGCCTACCTCTTCCTCCGTTGATGGACGTGGACGTGGTGGCCCTCCTGGTCGCCGGTGTGCTGCTCGTGGCCTCCCTGGTCGCGGCCGTCGTCGACTCGCCCCGGCTGCCCGGTGCCGCCGTCGCCGTCCCCGGCGCGCTGCTGCTGGCGGTGCTCGGCGTGGTCGGCTGGCCCGACGCCGAGGCCACCGTGCGGGAGATCGCCCCCACGGTCGGCTTCCTCGTGGTGATCCTGCTGTTGAGCGACCTGGCCGACCGGGAGGGCCTGTTCTCCTGGTCGGCCGCGGTGACCGCCCGCCGGGCCGGCCGCTCGTCGCAGGGCCTGCTGGTCCGGGTGGTCGCGCTGTCCGCCGTCGTCACCGCCGTGCTCAGCCTCGACGCGACCGTCGTGCTGCTCACCCCGGTCGTGCTGGCCACCGCCGCCCGGATGCGGGTGCCGGCCCGCCCGCACGCCTACGCCGCCGGGCACCTGGCCAACTCGGCCTCGCTGCTGATGCCGGTGTCGAACCTGACCAACCTGCTCGCCTTCGCCGCGACCGGGCTGACGTTCCTGCACTTCACCGCGCTGATGGCCGGGCCCTGGGTGGTCGCCGTGCTGGTCGAGTACGTGGTGCTGCGCTGGCTGTTCCGGGCCGACCTGCGGGTCCCGGTGGGCGAGCCGGTGCACGACGTCCCGCCGACACCCCGCCTCGCGCTGGCCGTCGTCGTCCTCACCGTGATCGGGTTCGGGGTCTCCTCGCTGGTCGACCTCTCCCCCGTCTGGCCGGCGCTGATCGGGGTGCTCGTGCTGGCCGGCAAGCAGCTGGCCACCCGGCGCACCCGCCCCGCCGACCTGCTCGCCGCGGCCAACCTGCCGTTCGCGCTCTTCGTGTTCGGCCTGGCGGTCATCGTGCTGGGCCTGCAGCTCAACGGCCTCGAGCGGCTGCTCACCGCCGTGCTGCCGGACGGCGAGAGCCTGCTGGCGCTGCTGGCCGTCGCCGCGGTCTCCGCCGTCGTCGCGAACCTGCTCAACAACCTGCCGGCCACCCTCGCCCTGCTGCCGGCCGCCGCGGTGGGTGGCCCGCCGACGCTGCTCGCCGTCCTCATCGGGGTCAACGTGGGCCCCAACCTGACCTACGTGGGCTCGCTGGCCAACCTGCTGTGGCGCCGGGTGTTCGCCGCGACCGGTGAGGAGTCCCCCAGCCCGGCCCGCTTCAGCCTGGTCGGGCTGGCGACGGTGCCGATCACCCTGGTGCTGGCCACCGTCGCCCTCTGGGCCGCGCTGCAGGTCTGACACCCCCTGACAAAGGAACCTCTGCACCCCCTGAGCGGCTCGTCAGGGGGTGCAGAGGTTCCTTCGTCATTCCCCGCCGCGGCCGGGGTCGCCGATGGCGATCATCGCCTCCACAGCGCGGCGGGCCTTCGTCGCGATCTCCGTCGGCACCTCGATCGCGCCGCTGCCCGTCTGCAGGGTCCGCAGCAGCTTGGCCGGGGTGATCATCTTCATGTAGCGGCAGGCGGCGCGGGAGTTCATCGGCAGGAACTCGGTGACGCTGTTGAGGTTGCGCAGCTGGTGCAGGATGCCGATCTCGGTGGCCACCAGCACCTGCTTGGCCGTCGTCGCCTGGGCGGCCTCGGCCATGCCCCCGGTGGACAGCACCCGGGTGCGGTCGGCGGGCAGGTCGCCGTTGCTGACCAGGTCCAGCACCGAGGTGGTGCAGCCGCACTCGGGGTGCACCAGGATCTCCGCGTCGGGGTGGGCGGCGATCTGCGAGCGGACGTCGGAGGGTGAGATGCCCGCGTGCACGTGGCACTCCCCGGCCCAGATGTGGATGTCCTGCCGACCGGTGACCCGCTTGACGTGCGCGCCGAGGAACTGGTCGGGGCAGAAGAGGATCTCGCGGTCCTCGGGGATCGAGCGGATGACGTCGGCGGCGTTGGAGCTGGTGCAGCAGACGTCGGTCTCGGCCTTCACCGCGGCGGTGGTGTTCACGTAGCTGACGACGACGGCGCCGGGGTGCTCGGCCTTCCACTCGCGCAGCTGGTCGGCGGTGATCGAGTCCGCCAGGGAACAGCCGGCGTCGAGGTCGGGCAGCAGCACGGTCTTGTCCGGGGACAGGATCTTGGCGGTCTCGGCCATGAAGTGGACGCCGCAGAAGACGATCTCGCGGGCGTCGGTCTCGGCGGCGACCCGGGACAGGTAGAGCGAGTCACCGGTGTGGTGGGCGACGTCCTGGATCTCGGGCACCTGGTAGTTGTGCGCCAGGACGACGGCGCCGCGCTCGTCGGCCAGCCGGCGGACCTCGGCGGCCCACTCCTCGTACTGCGCCGGGGACAGCGTCCGCTCGTCACCGATGGGGGCGGCTGGGGCGATCGTCATGGGAGCTCCCGGGGGTCGACGGCGCTGACGGTGACCATGATCCCCCGTCGCCGCCGACCGCCGGTGCCCAGCCTGCCCTTACGATCTGCGCGTTCCCCCCGATGCTCAAGCTCTTGAGGACCTCATGCGCCGTCGCCCGCTCGCTCTCGCCGTGCTCGCCACCACCGCCCTGGCGGTCACCGCCTGCGCCCCCCAGGAGTCCTCCTCCGACGCCGGCGCGTCCGGCAGCAGCGGCGGCGGCTCCTGCGCCCCGGCCGACCTGGACACCGTCGCCGACGACACCCTCACCATCGCCACCGACCAGCCGGCCTACGAGCCGTGGATGGTCGACGACGACCCGACGAACGGCGAGGGCTACGAGTCCGCGGTGGCCTACGCGGTCGCCGAGCAGCTCGGCTACACCGAGGACCAGGTCGAGTGGACGCGGGTGCAGTTCAACACCGCGATCTCCCCCGGGGACAAGTCCTTCGACTTCGACATCAACCAGTTCACGATCAACGACGAGCGCCGTCAGGCCGTGGACTTCTCCTCGCCGTACTACACCGCCACCCAGGCCGTGATCACCACCGCGGGCTCCGCGGCAGACGGCGCGACCAGCCTGGCCGACCTGCAGGACCTGCGCCTCGGCGCCCAGGTGGCCACCACCAGCCTCACCGTGCTGACCGACGTCATCGACCCGACCACCGACCCGGTCGTGTTCAACACCAACGACGACGCCAAGCTCGCGCTGCAGAACGGTCAGGTCGACGCGATCGTCGTCGACCTGCCCACCGCCTTCTTCATCACCAGCGCCGAGCTGGACGACGGCCTGATCGTCGGCCAGGTCGCCGACTCCGGCGAGAGCGGCGACCAGTTCGGACTGCTGCTGGCCAAGGACTCCCCGCTGACCGACTGCGTCAGCCAGGCCGTGGACGCCCTGGAGGCCGACGGCACGCTGGCCGACCTGCAGGACCAGTGGCTGTCCCAGGCCGCCGACGCACCGGTCCTGAACTGACCGCCACCGTCACCGGCGGGGCGCCGGGCATGCCGGCGCCCTCGGAGCTTGAACTGGGACGGCGGGCCTTCCGGGCCCGCCGTTCCCGGCGGTCCACCCTGGTGGCGCTGGGCTCGACGCTGGTCTTCTTCGTCGTCGCCTACCTCGTCGTCACCCGGTCCCCGGGCTGGCCCCGGGTGCAGGCCACGTTCTTCTCCCTGGACGTCGCCCGAGACTCCTTCCCCGAGATCCTGCAGGGCCTGTGGCTCAACGTGCAGGTGCTCGTCGTCGGCGGACTGTGCGTGCTGGTGCTGGGCCTCGGCATCGCGGTCCTGCGCACGTTGCGCGGCCCGGCGTTCGCCCCGCTGCGCATCCTGGCCACCGGCTACGTCGACCTGTTCCGCGGCATGCCGCTGATCATCACGCTGTACCTGGTGGGCTTCGGCTTCCCGGCGCTGCAGCTGCAGGGGCTGCCCACCTCCCCCTTCGTGCTGGGGACGACGGCGATCGTGCTGACCTACTCGGCCTACGTCGCCGAGGTGTTCCGCGCCGGGATCGAGTCGGTGCACCCCAGCCAGCGCGCCGCCGCCCGCTCGCTGGGTCTCTCGCACCGGCAGTCGATGCGGATCGTGGTGCTGCCCCAGGCCGTCCGCAACGTGACCCCCGCGCTGCTGAACGACTTCGTCGCCCTGCAGAAGGACGTCGGGCTCATCTCGGTGCTGGGCGCGATCGACGCCGTCCGCCAGGCGCAGATCATCGTCGGGCAGACCTTCAACTTCACGCCCTACGTCGTCGCCGGGCTGCTCTTCGTGCTGCTCGCCGTCCCCTCGGCCCGGATCGCCGACGGCGTCGCCGCCCGGGCCCGTCGTCGTCAGCAGAGCGGGAGCGTCCTGTGACCGAGCCGGTGCTGGACGTGCGGGGCGTCGTGAAGGCGTTCGGGGACAACGTGGTGCTCCGCGGGGTGGACCTCGCCGTCGGCGAGCACCAGGTGGTCGCGCTGATCGGCGGTTCGGGGTCGGGCAAGTCGACCCTGCTGCGCTGCACGTCGCTGCTGGAGACCGTGGACGACGGTCAGGTGCTGCTCGACGGCGAGGACGTCACCGACCCCCGGGTGGACGCCGACGCGGTCCGCCGGCGCCTGGGCGTGGTGTTCCAGGCGTTCAACCTGTTCCCGCACATGACCGTGCTGGACAACGTGACCCTGGCCCCGGTGCGCGTGCACGGCCGCTCCAAGGCCGACGCCCGCGAGGAGGCACTCGGCCTGCTGGAGCGGATCGGGCTGGCCGACAAGGCCGGGGAGTACCCCGACCGGCTCTCCGGCGGTCAGCAGCAGCGGGTGGCCATCGCCCGGGCCCTGGCGGTGCGCCCCCGGGTGCTGCTGCTGGACGAGATCACCTCGGCGCTGGACCCCGAGCTGGTCGGTGAGGTGCTGCGGGTGGTCCGCGAGGTCGCCGCGCAGGGCATGACCATCGTGATGGCCACCCACGAGATGGGCTTCGCCAAGCAGGTCGCCGACACGGTGTGCTTCCTGTCCGACGGCGTCGTCCTGGAGTCCGGCCCGCCGGAGCAGGTGCTCGGCGAGCCGGTCGAGGCCCGCACCCGCCAGTTCCTCTCCCGCGTCATCGACGCCGGCCGCCTCTGAGGAGAAGCGCCCTTCTCGTCAGCCGTGCTGACGAGAAGGGCGCTTCTCGTCAGGCCAGGTGCGACGTGTCGTTGACCAGGCGGACGGACGACGAACCGTCGGTGCCCCACGTGACCGTGGAGAGCGACGCGGCCTCCAGGAAGACCTTGTAGACGACCTCGTCGCCCACGCCCAGGCCGGCGGCGAGCATCAGCTTGATCGGCGTCACGTGGCTGACGATCAGCACGGTCTTCCCGGCGTGCCGCTCGAGGATGCGGGCGCGGGCCGCGGCGACCCGGGTGGACACGTCGACGATCGACTCCCCACCGGGCGGGCGGACGTCGAGCGCGGTGCGCCAGCGCCGGAAGGCCAGCGGGTTGGCCGCCAGCGCCTCGGTGCCGGTCATCCCCTCCCAGCCACCGAAGTCCAGCTCGCGCAGGTCGCGGTCGACCTCGATGCCCGTGTCGAGCACCTCGGCGACGGCGCCGGCGGTCTGCCGGCAGCGCTTGAGCGGGGAGGACACGATCGCCTCGATGCCGCGACCCACCATCGCCTGCGCGGCGGCGGCGGCATCGGCCCGGCCCAGGTCCGACAGGTCCAGGTCGCTGCTGCCACTGAACCGACGCTCGGGGGTGTGCGCCGTCCGGCCGTGCCGCAGCAGCAGCGTGGTGGTGGTGACCACCGGCGGCGGGGGGCCGGCCGGGGCCGCGGGCTCCTCGACGGCGACCGCGTCGGTCCCGAGGTCGCGGTGCACCGGCTTGCCGTCCATCGCGGAGTTCGCCAACGCGTCGGCGGCGGAGTTCTGCGCGCGCGGGATCCAGGTGTAGCGCACCTGGGCGAGCTGCCGGGCCAGGTCGCGGGCCTGGACGGCCAGCTTCTTCATGTCCGGGTGCTTGATCTGCCAGCGGCCCGACATCTGCTCGACGACGAGCTTGGAGTCCATCCGCACCTCGACGGTCGCGGTCGGGTCGATGCCCAACGCGGCCTCGAGCCCCGCGACCAGACCGCCGTACTCGGCCACGTTGTTGGTGGCGCGGCCGACCGACGCGGCCCGCTCGGCCAGCAGCCGCCCGGTGTCGGCGTCCTTCACCAGGGCGCCGTAGCCGGCCGGACCGGGGTTGCCCCGGGACCCGCCGTCTGCCTCGATGACGAGACGGCGGCTCACAGACCGGACTCGGCGGTGCGGACCAGGATCCGGTTGCAGTTCTCGCAGCGCAGCACGGTGTGCGGGTCGGCGTTACGGGCCGCGGCCAGCTCGGTGCCGTAGAGCTCGATCCGGCACCCCTCGCAGCGGCGGGCGTGCAGCGCAGCCGCCCCGGTGCCCCCGGTCTGCGTGCGGACCCGCTCGTACAGCGCCAGCAGCGGGGCGCTGACGGTGCCGGCGATCTCCTCGCGCTTGGCGCCGTGCTCCTGCTCGCCCTCGGTGATCTCGGCCAGCGCGGCGTCGCGGCGGCCCTCGGCCTCGTCCTGCTGGGCCCGGGCACCGTCGAGACCGGTCTGGGCCGTCGCCAGCGTGGCGTCGGAGGCCTCCCGGCGTTCCATCAGCTCGAGGACCTGGTCCTCCAGGTCGCCCTGGCGCCGGGCGAGGGACTCCATCTCCTGCTGCAGGCTGGTCATCTCCTTGGGCGAGGCCGCCCCGGAGTCCAGCTTCTGCTGGTCACGGGCCGACCGGGCCCGCACGGTGTCGACGTCGGCCTCCAGCCGCTTCTGCTCGCGGTCGAGGTCACGGACCTCGGTCTGCGCGCGCACCACGTCGGCGGAGAAGGCCCGTTGGGCGTCCTCTGCCTCGGCGACGGCAGCGTGTTCGGGAAGGGTGCGCCGGCGGTGGGCGAGTTGCGCGAGCGCGACGTCCTCCGCGGCGAGTGCCAGCAGCTTCTGCTGGTCGAAGTGGTCGGCCTGCACCCGTCCAACCTACCCGCGGCGGAGGGCGTGCCGTACCGCCTCCGACCGGAGGGTCAGTCGGCGGTGTCGGAGGCGGCGTAGACGCCGGGAGCCGGCACCTCGGCGACCTGCTGGGACACGTGCATCGTCCACGGGTCGGTGCGCCGCCGGGAGACCGTGACCTCGACGCGGGCGCCGAGGTCCCGGTACAGGACGTCGGCGGCGACCGGCAGCCACGGGTACTCCGTCGCGTAGTGCGCGACCTCGACCAGGGCCGGGCCCGACACCTCGCCGGCGTCGACGACCGGGTGGTGCTTGAGGTCGCTGGTGAGGAAGACGTCGGCGCCGGCGGCCCGCGCGGTGTCGATGAGCGACCCGCCGCTGCCCCCGCAGAGGGCCACGGTGCGGATGACCCGGTCGGGGTCACCGGCGACCCGCACGCCTGCGGCGGTGGCGGGGAGCACGGCGGCGGCCCGCTCGGCGAACTCGCGCAGCGTGATCGGGTGGGTCAGCTCGCCGACCCGGCCCAGGCCCGCCCGGGTGGGGGTGGAGGAGTTCTCGAAGACCGCGTAGCCCGGGTCCTCGTAGGGGTGCCACTCGTGCAGGGCGCGCAGCACCTCGGCGCGGGCCGCACGGGGCACGACCATCTCCAGCCGGGTCTCCGGGACGCGCTCGAGGGTGCCGTGCGTGCCGATCGCCGGGTTGGTCTCGTTGCCGGGGATGAAGGTCCCGGTGCCGGTGGTCTGCCAGGCGCACCGCGTGTAGTCGCCGATCACGCCGGCGCCGGCCGCGGAGAGCGCGTCGACGAGCCGGTCGCCCTCCTCGACGGGGGCGAACACCACCAGGGTGTCGGTCAGCGGCGCGGCGACCGACTCCAGCGGGACGGCGTTGGCCACGCCCAGGGCGGAGGCCAGCGCGTCGTTGACGCCGTGGTCGGCGGCCCGGTCGGCGTTGGTGTGGGCGACGAAGAGCCCGATCCCAGCCCGGATGAGCCGGTGGACGATGCGGCCCTTGGGGTCGTCAGCGGGCACACCGTGCACCGGGGTCAGCAACAGCGGGTGGTGGGTGACGACCAGGTCGACCCCGGCCTCGATGGCCTCGTCCACGACCGCGTCGGTCGGGTCGACGGCGAAGAGCACCGAGTGGACGGCCTCGGCGGGGTCGCCGCAGACCAGGCCGACGGCGTCCCAGCTCTCGGCCAGGGCCGGGTCGTACCGCGCGTCCAGCGCCGCGACCACCTCGCTCAGCGGCGCGCCCGGGAGCGGGAGCTCACGGACCGTCGCCAACGGGTCGGAGTGCGCGCCTTCGTGCGCCGGGAGTGCCACAGGACCGGACTGTAGGTGAGCGAGCTGGGCTCGGCTCGTCATGACGTGTCGGTCTGCCCTCCCCGGGGTGGGGTGGCTCTCAGCGGGTTCACGGCGGGCGGTGGTCATCTCCCCGTGTTCGCGCGCCGGACGCCTCCTGGACGGGTGGGTGTCGCGCACTCCGGTTGTGGGTGACCTCACCGTCCGCGATCCACGGCGACCGACGTGTCGCCCGGCCCCGGCGGCGCACTCAGTCCATCAACGGGTCGTCGTCCTCGCTGGCGGAGAAGGCGGCCCAGAGCACCGCGTACGGGCCCTCCACCCCCACCAGCTCGGCGTGCGGGCCGACCTGCACGACCCGGCCGTGGTCGAGGACCACGACCCGGTCGGCGCGGGCCGCGGTGGTCAGGCGGTGGGCGACCACGACGGTGGTGCGCCGTTGGGCCAGCGCGTCGGCAGCCCGGTTGACCGCGGCCTCGGTGGCCAGGTCCAGCGACGCGGTGGCCTCGTCGAACAGCAGCACGTCGGGGTCGACCAGCTCGGCCCGGGCCAGGGCCAGCAGCTGGCGCTGGCCGGCCGACAGCGACCGGCCCCGCTCGCCCACCCGGGTGCGGTAGCCCTGCGGCAGGGCGGCGACCATCGCGTGCGCCCCGACGGCGCGGGCGGCGGCCTCGACCTCGGCGTCGGTCGCCCCGGGTCGGCCGTAGGCCACGGCGTCCCGGACCGTCCCCTCGAAGAGGTACGCCTCCTGGGGCACCACCCCCAGCCGTGCCCGGTAGCCGAGCAGGTCCAGCTCGCGGAGGTCCTCGCCGTCGACCCGGACGCTGCCCGCGGTGGGGTCGTAGAAGCGGGCGATCAGCTTGACCACGGTGGACTTGCCGGCCCCGGTCTCCCCCACCAGCGCGACGGTCTCCCCCGGTGCGATGGTCAGCGAGACGTCGCGCAGTGCCGGGGTGTCGGCCCCGGCGTAGGCGAACGTGACGCCGTCGAGGCGGACCTCACCGCGCAGCCGGCCGACCGGGCGGGGGTCGGCGGCGGCCGGGGTGGACGTCGGGGTGCGCAGCAGGTCGCGCAACCGGCGGAGGCCCACGGCTGCCTGCTGGTAGCTGTCGAAGACCTGGGACAGCGACTGGACGGGTGAGAAGAACGTGCCCACGTAGAGCAGGAAGGCCACCAGGACGCCGGCGGTGATCGTCCCCGACGACAGCCGGGCCGCACCCACCACGAGCACCGCGGCGACGGCGATCTCGGAGAGGAACTCAACGAACGGGAAGTAGGTGGCGATGTAGCGCTGGGCCCGCAGCCGCACGTCACGGTAGGCCTTCGCCCGTTCCCGGAAGACCGCCAGCGAGAGGTCGGTGCGCACCGAGGCCTGGGTGACCCGGACGCCCGCGACGTCTTCCTGCAGCCGTGCGTTGACGGCGCTGACCCGCTCCCGGGCCTCGGTGTAGGCCGGCACCGAGCGCGCGCGGAACCAGATCGTGGTCACCAGGAGCACCGGCAGGGTGGCCACCAGCACCAGGGCGAGCTCGCCGTCCAGGAGCACCAGGGCGACCAGCACCCCGACCAGGGTCAGCACGCTGACCACCGCGGTGGTCAACCCGGTCTGCAGGAACGCCGACAACGCGTCGACGTCGGTGGTCATCCGGGTCATGATCCGGCCGCCGAGCTCGCGCTCGTAGTAGTCCAGCCCCAGCCGCTGGAGCTGGGCGAAGGTCTTGACCCGCAGCGTGTAGAGCAGCCGCTCACCGGTGCGGCCGGTCAGCCAGGTGGAGCCGATCGTCACCGCCCAGTCGGCCAGCACGACGGCCAGCGCGATGCCGGTGATCACCAGCAGCGCGCTCAGCGACCCGCCGGAGACCCCGTCGTCGATGCCGCTGCGGACCAGGGCCGGCACCGCGATCTGGGCGACCGCGTCGGCCCCGGTGAGCAGCAGGGCCACCGCAAGCACCCAGCGGAAGGGCTTGAGCAGGCTGCCCAGGGTGAAACCGGGGTCCGCGGCGCGGGCCCGCTCGGCCGGCACCTCGGGGTCGTCGTCGGTGGGCGGCAGTGCGGCGACCAGGGCCCGCAGGCCCGGCGTCGGCGCCGCGGCCGCCTGGGCCGAGCCGCGTCCGCCGATGGAGTCCGCCGGGCCCTGCACCTCCCGGGCCGTGACGTCCTCGGCGACGTCGGGCCAGGCCGCCGGGTCGGTGCCGGTGGGGACGGCCTCGGGTTCGGGCTCGCCGCCCTCGGTGCGCCCGGACAGCAGCAGCCGGTACAGCGGGCAGCGCAGCTCGAGCTCGGCCGCCGTGCCGACGTCGACCACCCGGCCGGCATCGAGCACCGCGACCCGGTCGGCCAGCGCGAGGGTGGACCCACGGTGGGCGACCAGCAGCGTGGTGCGGCTGGCCGAGCCGTGCGCGCCGGTGCGCAGCGCGGTGTGGATGCGGGCCTCGACCGCGGCGTCGACGGCGGAGGTGGCGTCGTCGAGCACCAGCACCCGCGGGTCGGTGAGCAGGGCCCGGGCCAGGGCCACGCGCTGGCGCTGCCCGCCGGACAGCGTGAGCCCCTGCTCGCCGACCACGCTGTCGTAGCCCAGCGGCAGCTCGGCGATGAACCCGTCGGCCTGGGCGGCCCGGGCCGCGGCCTGCACCTCGGCGTCGGTGGCGTCGGGCCGACCGAAGGCGATGTTGGCGCGGACGGTGTCGGAGAACAGGAAGCTGTCCTCGAACACCACGCCGAGCGCCCCACGCAACGCCTCGGTGTCCAGCTCCCGGACGTCGACCCCGCCCACCCGCACCGTGCCGCCGGTCGGGTCGTAGAACCGGGGCAGCAGCGTGACCACGCTGGACTTGCCCGAGCCCGCGGTGCCGACCAGCGCCAGGGTCTCCCCCGGCCGGACGGCCAGCGACACCCCCGACAGCACCGGGTCGCCGTCCCCGAAGGCGAACGTGACGTCGTCGAGCTCGACCGACAACGGGCCGGCCGGCACCGGTGCGGTGCCCGAGGTGAGCACGGGGCGGGTGTCGACGATCTCCAGCACCCGCTCGACGCCGGCCCGGGCCTGCTGGCCGATGACCAGGACGGCGGCGAGCTGGCGGACCGGGGAGACCAGCGCGGCGAGGTAGGTGGCGAAGGCCAGGAAGGTGCCCAGGCTGATCTGGCCCTCCAGCGCCAGCCAGCCGCCGAACCCCAGGACGCCGACCTGACCCAGCGCGGGCACCGCCTGCTGCGCCGGGTTGTAGCGGGAGGTGAACCGGACGACCCGCATCCGGGCGCCGAAGAGCCGCCGGGTGGCACCGTCGAGCCGGTCGAGCTCGCGGTCCTCCTGGCCGAAGCCCTTGACCACCCGCACACCGGTGACCGCGGCCTCGACGTCCCCGGCGACCGCCCCGGCCTGCTGCTGGGCGGCCCAGTTGGCCGGGAAGAGGTCGCGGCGCGAGCGCAGCGCCAGCCACCACAGCGCCGGGCCCACGGCGAGGGCGACCAGGGTGAGCAGCGGGGACAGCCAGGCCATGACCACGATCGAGGCGACGAAGAGCAGCGCGTTGCCGGCCAGGTTGGGCAGGAAGGCGAGCAGGCCCTGGACCAGGGTCACGTCGGAGATCGACCGGCTGACCACCTGCCCGGTCTGCAGCCGGTCCTGGGCCGGGCCGTCGAGGCGGGACAGCGCCGTCGCGACGTCGTTGCGCATGTCGTACTGCACGTCCAGGCTCAGCCGCCCGGCCAGGAAGCGGCGCACGAACCCGGCGCCGAAGCGCACCGCACCGGCCGCGACGAGCAGCCAGACGTAGGCCGCGACCGACCCGGTGCCCCCGGCGACCACGTCGTCGACGACGGCGCGGACCACCAGCGGCACCCCGGCGGCGATGACCGAGCCGAGCAGCGCGGCAGCGAAGGCACCGACCAGGTCGCCCCGGTGGCGCAGGCAGTAGCCGGTGAGCCGGCGCAGCCAGCCCCCGGTCTCGGCGGGAGGGGCGACGATCTCGGCCGGGGGTGCCGCTCCGGGACGGGTCTGGAGGTCGGTGGGCGGCACGTCACCAGTGTGCGCCGGGGGTCTGACACTCCCGGGTGGGAAGCTGCGCTGGTGGCGGACAGGGGGTTGCACGCGCCGGCCTGGCTGGAGGAGCTGGTGCGCACCAGCAGCCCCGCCGTCCCCTGGCGCGACGTCGTCCGGTTCGCCGTCACGATCCCCGGGCCGCTTGTCCTCGTGCTCCTGCTCGGTGGGCTGAGCGACCCCGCCCTGCTCGGCGCGGGCGTCTTCGGCACCACGGGGGCGCTGGCCACGACGCTGGCCCCCCAGGCCGGTCCGCTGCGCACGAAGCTGCGCCGGATCGTGGCGGCCGTCGGGTTCGGGGCGGTCGGGCTGCTGGCCGGGGAGTTCGCCTCCGGCGAGGGCTGGCAGCCGCTCGTGGTGATCGGGGTGCTCTCGGCGCTGGCTGCGCTGATCAGCTCGATCGACGCCGCGCTGAGCCTGGGGGCCCTGCAGCTGCTGGTCTACACGGCGCTGTCCTCGGGGCTGGTGACCACGCTGTCGCCCGGGGTGGAGATCGGGTTCTTCCTGCTGGGTGCGGTCTGGGCGACCCTGCCGGTGCTGGTCCAGGCCCGCACCGAGCAGACCGACCCCGACCGGGGCGCGGTCGGGGCGGTGTTCACCGCCTTGGGCGACCTGCTGGCTGCGGTCGGCACCCCCCGCACCGACGACGCCCGACGCACGCTCACCGAGGCGCTGAACACCGGCTACGACCGGGTGATCCACAGCCGGAGCACGTCGGCGGGGCGCAGCCGGGAGCTGGCCGAGCTCGCCGGGCTGCTGAACGCCGCGGCCCCCCTGGTCGAGGGCGCGGTGGCCTCGGCGCGCGCCGGGGTGGCCGCCGACCCGGCGGACGTGACGGCCACGCACGCCCTGGCCGCGGCGGTCGGCACCCGCCGTCCACTGGTCGGGGAGCAGCCCCCGGCACTGGAGGAGGGCCCCACGACGCGGCGCGCGGTGCGGCACGCGGTGCGGTTGGTGTGGCGGGTGGTGGGAGACCCGGAGGAGCGGGCCCGGGCGGCCGTCGACCGGCAGCACCTGGGCTGGCGGGTGCGGGCGCACGACCTGGCCGACCGGACCTACGGCAACGCCGACTCGAGGGCCTTCGTCGTCCGGCTGACGCTGTGCATGGTGGTGGCGGAGGCCGCACGCCAGCTGCTGCCGATCGAACGGCCGTACTGGGTGCTGCTGACCGTGGCGATCGTGCTGAAGCCGGACTTCGGGTCGGTCTTCACCCGGGCGGTGCAGCGCGGGGTGGGCACGGTCCTGGGTGTGCTGCTGGGATCGGCGCTGCTGGCGGTGCTGCCCGGCCGGGAGTGGGTGCTGGTGGCCATGGCGGTCTCGGCGGCGGTGCTGCCGTGGGCGCGCAACGCCAACTTCGGCCTGTTCTCGGTCTTCCTGACCCCGTTGGTGCTGATGCTGCTGGACCTGGCGGCGCCGAGCAGCTCGGGTCTGGTGGGCGCCCGGCTGGTGGACACCCTGATCGGCTGCGCGATCGTGCTGGTGTTCGGCTACCTGCTGTGGCCCGGCACGTGGCAGGCCCCGCTGGACGACGCCCTGCGGGGCGCGGCGACGGCGTTGGACCGCTTCGTCGCGGCGGCGTTCGGGGACACCCCGGAGGCGACCCGGCGCGCCCGCCGGGCCAGTTACCGGGCGCTGACCGAGCTGCAGACCCAGCTGCAGCGCCGGTTGGCCGAGCCGCCGCCGATCAGCACCCGGGCCGCGGCCTGGTACCCGGTGATCGTGCAGCTGGAGCGCACCTCGGACGCGGTGACCGAGGCGGTGATCGCGATGCGCGCCGGCGCCGAGATCCCCCCGAAGGGCCAGGTCGACGTCCTCCGCCGCTCCATCCGCGAGCTCTCCGACGACCTCCGCCTCCACCTCTTCCCCGACGACGCCGAGATCCACGCCGACGGAGTCCTGGAACCCGTGGCCAGAGAAGTCGACAGCGCCCGCAGGCTGATCCGCCAGACCACCCCAGCCCATCGCGACTAATAGGGTCCGAAGGGCCGTCGTCGTGAGCGGGGGGCCCGCAGGGTCCCCCCGAAGGACGACTCGAGGCGACCAGACAGCAGCGGACCCCGAGCCGGAGGCGAGCGGGCGCGACGAGCGGGGGGACGAAGTCCTCCCCGAGGAGCGCAGGGGCAGCTCTACGCAGCCCGCACCGCATCCTGGGCGCGGTTGGAGGCCGGAGGCCGACCGATCAACCAGTGGGCGCGACAGGGTTCGAACCTGCGACCGCTCGCTTGTAAGGCGAGAGCTCTACCGCTGAGCTACGCGCCCGGGAGCGGCCCCACCGTAGCGGGGCCGTCGGTGTTCAGGAGGCCAGCGCGGCGACGGCGTCCTTCCAGCCGGTCTGGGCGCGGGCGTCGCCGGGGCCGTTGACCTCGGTGAAGGCGATCTTCCCGTCGGCGTCGACGAGGAAGGTGCCGCGGTTGGCCATGCCGGCGACGTCGAAGAACGCGTCGTAGGCCTTGGCGACCTCGCCGTGCGGCCAGAAGTCGCTGAGCAGCGGGAAGTCGAAGCCCTGCTCGTCCTTCCACGCCTTGAGCGTGGGAGCGGGGTCGCAGGAGACGGCGACGACGGTGACGCCGGCGTCGGTGTAGGTGGCGAGGTCGTCGCGCAGCTGGCACAGCTCGCCGGTGCAGATGCCGGAGAAGGCGAACGGGTAGAAGACCACGAGCACCGGGCTGCCACGGTGCTCGGACAGCGTGAAGGGCTGGCGGTCGGAGTCGGGCAGCGTGAAGTCGGGGGCGGTGTCACCGACGGAGAGGCTCATGCGGCGATCCTGCCGCACGAGCCCCTGCCGTGGGTCAGCGCTTGGAGCGGGCGGCCTTGGGGGTGACCAGGCGGATGCCGGCCCACTCCTTGGCCGCGGAGATGCTGCTGGTCTGCTGGAGTCCAGCGGTGGGTGCGGCCTCGGTGACGTCCCCGGGCTCGACGTGTCCGGCGCGGCCGGACTTGGGGGTCAGCAGCCACACGACGCCCTCGTCGGCGAGGGAGGCCAGCGAGTCCACGAGGGCGTCGATGAGATCGCCGTCCTCCTCGCGCCACCACAGCAGGACGACGTCGGCCACCTCGTCGGAGTCCTCGTCGACCATCTCGCCGCCGGAGACGTCCACGACGGAGTCGCGCAGGTCCTCGTCGGCGTCCTCGTCCCAGCCGAGCTCCTGCACGACCATGCCCGACTTGATCCCCAGCCGGGCCGCCATGCTGGCGCTGCCCGAGTCGACGCTCATCCCTGCTCGTCCTCCATGTGCTCAGTGAACCCGTTGCGTGTGTCCGGGGTGCGTCGCTGTGCCGCGACGCGCCCGGGTCGGTGCGTCAGTGTGTCCGACGGAGCGCCCCAGCGGTAGCCGAGCCTGCTCAGTCCGGGCACGCGGCGTCCAGTTGGTCGAAGGCCGCGCCCAGCGCGGACGCGTCGAGGCCGCCCCCGGCGCGCATGGCCGCGGCCAGCGCGGTGGCCTGGTCCAGGACGGCCTGCCCGGCGGTGCGGACGGCGCCCTCGCGGGCCCCGGCGACCGAGCCCTGGTTGTCGGCCACCGCCTGGTCGAGCGTCGCGGCGACCTGCTCGGTGGGCACCGGCGGCGGGGTGCCGGCGGCGGTGGCGGCCTGCCAGTCGAGGTACTGGCTGTTGGCGTCGATGAAGCCCAGGTTCAGGAGGACGCAGACGAGGGTCTCGTCGAGGTCCTCGTCGGCGATGGTCGGGGCGGACGAGGACGAGGACGACGGCGCCGACGAGCTGGACGACGTGGACGGGCTGGACGGCGCGCTGCTCGTCGTCGTCCCTGCCGCGGTGGCCGTGCCGGGCACCGTGCTCGTGCAACCGGTCAGGCCGAGCAGGCCCACCGCGAGCCCACCGGTCAGCAGCACCCTGGTCCGGCCCACGCGGCCCCCGTCCCGGGCCGCCCACGGCCCCGTCGTCCGCACCCGAGACGGTCCGGTTCCGGGTCACAGTAGGTGACTGCCACGCCGACCACCGGCCCGTCGTCCCGGCATCCCCGCCGTGACCACTGCGGACGAAAGGCCCTGTCAGGCGAGGCGGCGTGACGTGCGCGGGAGCGACAGGAGACGATGTGTCCCATGAGCGCCACGCAGCAGTCGGACGGAGACCCCGCCCGCGAGATCGGCACCCCCCGCGCGGTCATCACCGACGGCCTGCCGAGCCAGTTGATCGACAACGACCCGGACGAGACCGGTGAGTGGCTCGAGTCCTTCGACGCCGTCGTCGACAACGCCGGCAAGGGCCGTGCCCGCTACCTGATGCTCCGCATGCTGGAGCGCAGCCGGGAGCAGCAGGTCGGCGTCCCCGCCCTGCGCAGCACCGACTACATCAACTCGATCCCGCCGGAGCGGGAGCCGTGGTTCCCGGGTGACGAGGACGTCGAGCGCCGGATCCGCGCCTACATCCGCTGGAACGCCGCGATCATGGTGCACCGGGCGCAGCGCCCGGGCGTCGCCGTCGGCGGCCACATCTCCTCCTACGCGTCCTCCGCGTCGCTGTACGAGGTCGGCTTCAACCACTTCTTCAAGGGCAAGGACCACCCCGGCGGCGGCGACCACATCTGGTTCCAGGGCCACGCCTCCCCCGGCATCTACGCCCGCGCCTACCTCGAGGGCCGGCTGACCGAGCACCAGCTCGACGGCTTCCGCCAGGAGGTCAGCCACCCCGGCGGCGGCCTGTCGTCCTACCCGCACCCCCGGCTGATGCCGGACTTCTGGGAGTTCCCGACCGTGTCGATGGGCCTGGGCCCGATCAACGCGATCTACCAGGCCCGCTACAACCGCTACCTGCACGGGCGCGGCATCGCCGACACCTCCGACCAGCACGTCTGGGCGTTCCTGGGCGACGGCGAGATGGACGAGCCAGAATCCCTCGGCGCGATCGGCATCGCCGCCCGCGAGGAGCTGGACAACCTCACCTTCGTCATCAACTGCAACCTGCAGCGCCTCGACGGCCCGGTCCGCGGCAACGGCAAGGTCATCCAGGAGCTGGAGTCCTTCTTCCGCGGCGCCGGCTGGAACGTGCTGAAGGTCGTCTGGGGCCGCGGCTGGGACAAGCTGCTGGCCGCCGACCGCGACGGCGCGCTGGTCAACCTGATGAACCAGACGCCGGACGGCGACTACCAGACCTACAAGGCCGAGGACGGCGCCTTCGTCCGCGAGCACTTCTTCGGCCGCGACCCCCGCACCCGCAAGCTGGTCGAGGGCATGACCGACGACGAGGTCTGGGCCCTGCAGCGCGGTGGCCACGACTACCGCAAGGTCTACGCCGCCTACAAGGCCGCCCTGGAGCACAAGGGCCAGCCCACGGTCATCCTCGCCAAGACCATCAAGGGCTGGACGCTGGGCAGCCACTTCGAGGGCCGCAACTCCACGCACCAGATGAAGAAGCTGACCGCCGAGGACCTCGCGAACTTCCGCGACCGGCTGTACCTGCCGATCCCCGACGAGGCCCTCGACAAGACCCTGCCGCCGTACTACAAGCCGGCCGAGGACTCCGACGAGATGCAGTACATGCTCGAGCGGCGTCGTCAGCTCGGTGGCTCGGTACCGCGCCGGCGGTCCTCGGCCAAGGCGCTGAAGGCCCCCGAGGAGAAGGCGTTCGACGTCCTCAAGCGGGGCTCGGGCAAGCAGGAGGTCGCCACCACCATGGCGTTCGTCCGGCTGCTCAAGGAGCTGCTCAAGGACCCCGAGCTCGGCCCGCGCTTCGTGCCGATCATCCCCGACGAGGCCCGCACCTTCGGGATGGACAGCCTCTTCTCCTCGCAGAAGATCTACTCCCCGCACGGCCAGCGCTACACCTCGGTGGACCGCGAGCTGATGCTGGCCTACAAGGAGTCCGAGTCGGGGGTGATCCTCCACGAGGGCATCAACGAGGCGGGTTCCACCGCGTCGTTCACCGCCGTCGGGTCCTCCTACGCCACGCACGGCGAGCCGATGATCCCGCTCTACATCTTCTACTCGATGTTCGGCTTCCAGCGGACCGGCGACGCCTTCTGGGCCGCGGCCGACCAGATGACCCGCGGGTTCGCCCTCGGTGCCACCGCCGGCCGGACGACGCTGAACGGCGAGGGCCTGCAGCACGAGGACGGGCACTCGCTGCTCCTGGCCGCGACCAACCCCGCCGTCGTCACCTACGACCCCGCGTTCAGCTACGAGGTCGGGCACATCGTCAAGGACGGCCTGGCCCGGATGTACGGGGAGGACCCGGGTGCCCCGCTGGGTGGGGACCGCAGCCCCAACGTCTTCTACTACCTGACGGTCTACAACGAGGCCTACCGGCAGCCGGCCGAGCCCGAGGACCTGGACGTCTCCGGTCTGCTGGCCGGTCTGTACCGGCTCAGCCAGGGCCCGTGGATCGACGACGCGAAGAAGGCCCAGATCCTGGCCTCCGGCGTCGGCGTCCCGTGGGCCCAGCGGGCCCAGGAGCTCCTCGCCCAGGACTGGGGGGTCTCGGCCGACGTCTGGTCGGTGACCTCGTGGACCGAGCTGCGCCGCGACGCCGTCGAGGCAGACGCCTGGAACCACGACCACCCGGCCGAGGAGCAGCGGGTGCCCTACGTGACCCGCGCGCTCGCCGACGCCCCGGGCCCGGTCGTGGCGGTGTCGGACTGGATGAAGGCCGTACCGGACCTCATCACGCCCTACGTCCCCGGCATGGTCTCCCTGGGCACCGACGGGTTCGGTCTCTCCGACACCCGCCCGGCCCTGCGCCGGCACTTCCGGGTCGACGCCGAGTCCATCGTCGTCCGCGTCCTGGCCGAGCTGGCCAACCGCGGCGAGATCGACCGCTCCGTCGTCGTCTCGGCGGTGGAGAAGTACAAGACCACCGAGGTCGAGGCCGCCCCGGTCGACGAGTCCCAGGACACCCCGGCCACCTGACCCTGGGTGCCCGCCCACCCTGAGCGTTGATCAGGGTCCTTCACGAGAGTCCGTCCTCCCCCGCGAACGTGCACGGGGGAGGACGGACTCTCGCGTAGGAGGACGGTCCCGATAGCACGACCCGCCCCTCCACCGTGTCCGCCTCTCCACCGACGGCGGCGTCCTCCACAACTCCACGACGAGGGCGCCACGGACGTCGGGGCAGGGTCACCCTGCCCGCATGGACCCCTTCATCCGCGCAGCCATGGAACGTCACGGCGGGGTGTTCGCCACCGGCGACGCGGTCCGCTCCGGCGTCCCCCGCACCGCCATCCGCCCGCTGCTCCGCTCCGGTGAGTGGTGGCGGATCCGGCACGGCGTCTTCACCTCGGGGGCGGCCTGGCGGCAGGCCGAGGCGGACGACGACGCCCACCGACTCGAGTGCGCCGCCGTCCTCCTCCGGCTCGGATCAGGCGTCACTATCAGCCACGGGTCGGCGGCTCGCCTACACGGTCTCGTCGTCCCCCCTGGCCTGGACCGGGAGGTGCGGCTCACCGATCCCACCCAGTTCCGCAGCGGCCGCGGCTACCGGGTAGCCGAGGCGTCCGTCGACGCCGACGAGATCGTCCGGGTGGGCCCGCTGCGTCTCACGTCGATTGCACGGACGCTCGTCGACGTCGGCCGCGAGTGGGACGTCGCCGACACCGTCGTGGCCATGGACGACGCGCTGGCCGACGGTCGCGTCACGCGCGCCGAACTCACGACAGCTGTGCTGCGTCAGACGCACTGGCCGGCCATCGGTCGGTCAGCCCGCGCCGCCGACCTCGCCCGGGTCGGCGCGCACTCTCCGCACGAGACCCGCAGTCGACTCGCCCTGGTGGGCGCGGGACTCCCGGAGCCGCTCCTGCAGGCCGCCGTCCTCCTGGGTCGACGTCTGGTCGCGATCCTGGACATGCTGTGGGAGGCCGCGGGCGTCTTTGGCGAGTGCGACGGCAAGGTCAAGACAGACGACCCCTGGCGGGGGACGCCAGCGGAGGCGCTGTGGGCGGAGAAGTCCCGGCACGACACCCTGCTCGACCTCGACCTGCGCGGGGTCCGGATCAGGCCGGCCGACCTGTACGCGCCGCTGCCGGCGAAGGTCGAGCGGGTGAGGTCGCTGCTCGCAGCGGGAGCCACTGCCGGGCCGCTCCGCTACCGGATCGAGCAGTGGAAGAGCGGCCTCAGGACGACGCCGCGGTCCCAGAATCCAGCCTGACCCCTGTCCAACCCCACCGTCGTGCGTCCTCCCCTGGGAACGTCCACGAGGGAGGACGCACAGCGGTGAAGGACCCTGATCATCGCTCAGGGGCGGAGGGCCTGCAGCGCCATCTGCGCGTACATCGCGACCCCCGCCGGCAGCGCCGCCTCGTCGAAGACCACGAGGTTGGAGTGGTTGCCGGGGGACTCGCCGACGACCAGGTCGGGCGGGCAGGCGCCGAGGAAGGCCATCGCGCCGGGGACGCGCTCCAGGACGTAGGACCAGTCCTCGGCGCCCATCAGCGGGTCGGGCATCGGCATGCTGGCCGCAGCTCCGAGCAGCTCGGTGGCCACCGCGGAGACCTGGGCGGCGACCTCGGCGTCGTTCACGGTGACGGGGTAGCCCTCGACCCGCTCGAAGTCCGCGACCAGCTCGTGGGCCTCGGCCACCCCGCGGGCGACCCGCTCCACCCGGGCGACGACGTCCGCGCGTCGAGAAGCCGACAGGGTGCGGACGGTGCCCTCGAGGAAGGCGGTGGCCGGGATGACGTTGTTCGTCGTCCCGGCGCTGATGTGCCCGACGGTGACGACGGCGGGGTCGAAGACGTCGACCCGGCGGGTGACCATCGACTGCAGCGCCAGCACGATCTCCGCGGCGGCCGGGACCGGGTCTGCGGTCACCCAGGGGGTCGAGGCGTGCCCGCCGGCGCCGCGCAGGGTGATCCGGAAGTGGTCGGCGGCGGCCATCAGCGGACCGGGGCGCACGTTGACCGTGCCGGTCTCGAAGGCAGTGCTGATGTGCAGCGCGAACGCCCCGCTCACCGGCGCCTCGGGGACGACGTCGAGCAGCCCCTCCTCGAGCATGAAGCGGGCGCCGTGGTGGCCCTCCTCCCCCGGCTGCAGCATGAAGACGACCTGCCCGGCCAGCTCGTCACGCCGGTCGCACAGCAGCCGGGCGGCCCCGACCAGCATCGCGACGTGCGTGTCGTGGCCGCAGGCGTGCATGACGCCGTCGATCTCGGAGGCGAAGTCCAGCCCGGTGTCCTCCTGCAGCGGCAGGGCGTCCATGTCGCCGCGCAACAGGTAGGTGGGGCCCGGCGTCGAACCGCGCAGCACGGCCACGACCGACGTGGTGGTCGTGCCGGTGCGCACCTCCAGCGGCAGCTCGGCGAACGCCTCGAGCACCGCGGCCTGGGTCTCGGGCAGGCGCAGACCCACCTCGGGACGACGGTGCAGCCGTCGGCGCAGGTCGACGGTGCGGTCGGCGTCGGCGCGGGCAGCGGCCAGGAGCGGAGCGGCGTCAGTCACCGGGACAGTCTGTAGCACCGCTCACCACTCGATAGATCGCCCTTGCGTCATATGCCGCAGCAGTCATACAGTGCGGGAGTGGACGTCTTCACCGTGCTCGCCGAGCCCACCCGCCGGGCCGTGCTCGACCTGCTCGCCGGAGGCGACCGGACGGCGGGCGAGCTCGCCGCCGCAGCCCCCGGGCTCACCCAACCGGCCGTCTCCCGGCACCTGCGGGTGCTGCGGGAGGCCGGTCTGGTGCGGGTCCGGGTGGCCGGCCAGCACCGGGTCTACCGGCTCGACCCGGCCCCGCTGGCCGAGGTCGACGCCTGGGTCGACCGCTACCGCCGGCACTGGGACGGCGCCCTGGACCGACTGGCCCAGCACCTCACCGACGAGAGGGACCGATCATGACCAGCACCGGCACGTACTCCGCGGTCAGCGACGACCGCCGCACCGTCACCTTCGTCCGCGTCCTCCCGGCCCCGCCGGGACGGGTCTGGACGGCACTGACGTCCTCGGCCGACCTCGGCGTCTGGCTGGCGCCGGCGACGATCGAGCCGTTGGTGGGCGGGGCGGTGCGGATCGAGTTCGGCGGTGAGGACCTGACCACCGGCTCCGTGCTGACCTGGGACCCGCCGCACACCCTCGAGCACGAGTGGCACCACACCGGCGAGGACCGCTCCGTCGTGCGCTACGACCTGCGCGCGGTCGACGGCGGCACCGAGCTCACCCTGGTGCACCGGCTGCTGCAGTCCGGGCAGGCCCCCGGGTACGGGGCCGGGTGGCACGCCCACCTCGACGCGCTGGCCGCCCGCCTCACGGGCGCGACCCACGACTGGGACGCCGCGTTCGCCGACCAGCTCCCCCGGTACCGCGTCCTCGCCGGCTGACTCAGGAGGCCCAGGAGGGCCGGCTCGCGTCCAGCTGCCACACGCAGACCGTCGCCGGGCCGGCGACCGGACCCTCCCCGCCGCTGACCGCGCCGCCGTCCCGGGCGACGACGACGCGCAGCCCGTCCGGCGGCGTCACCGACTCCCCCGCCCGCAGCCGGGCGGTCCACAGCCGGGCGTCGGGCCGGTCCAGGTCGACCCACCCGCGCGGCTGTTCCGCCGTCCAGCGCACCACGCCGTGCCGGGGGCCCACGCCGGTCACGTCCGAGCGCAGGTACGTCTGGAGCACGTGGGCACCGTCCGCGCCGGCGATCTCGTCGTGGGTCAGCCCGGTGCCGGCCCGCAGCACGGCGACGTCACCGGGGCGCAACGTCACCCCGCGGCCGCCCCAGCCGTGCGCCAGCGACCCGGAGACGAGCACCGCGACCACGTCGACGTCGGCGTGGTGGTGCGCCCCGTAGCCGGCCCCGGCGTCGAGCCGGTCGTCGGCGATCCGCAGCAGCGGCCCGGTCGAGCCGTCGAGCGGGGCGAGCAGCACCACGGAGGTCAGGCCGTCCACGACGCCTCCCGGGCCGGCAGGGCGGCGCGGCCGCCGGGGAGCCCGCCCAGGAGCAGCGCGACCAGCAGGGTCCAGCCGACCCCGACGGCCCAGCCGGCGAGCACGTCGGTCGGGAAGTGCACACCCAGCCACACCCGGCTGAGCCCGACGAGGACCACGACCAGGACGCCGAGGAGCACCCACCACCAGCGGGCGCGCAGCCGGGGCCAGGCGAGCACCAGCGCCGTCGTCACCAGGCAGGCGATGCCGGCGGCGTGCCCGGAGGGGAAGGAGAGCGACGCCAGCTGCGACCCGCCCTCGGCGTAGTCCGGACGCGTCCGGTCGACGAGCTGCTTGAGCCCCTCGTTGAGCGGGCTGACCAGCACCGTCGCCACCGCCACCCAGCCCAGGGTCGCCCAGCGTCGCCGGACGCCCAGCCAGACCAGCACCGGGACGAACACGATCGCCCGGAACCAGGAGTAGCCGGGGGTGGTCACCACCTCGAGCAGCACCGACACGGTCGACGACCGGTCGTCCCCGGCGTACAGCGCCCGGCTGACCACGGCGTCCAACCGCAACTGCGGTGCGAAGCCGAGGTGCACGCCGAGGCCGAGCAGGAGGACCACCGCGACGCAGCCGAGCACGGCTGCACCGGCAGCGCGGGTCCTCACCCGTCCGGGCCCCGTGATCACCGGCCAAGCCTCCCCCACGCCCCCGGTGCGTGACACGCTGACCCGGTGAGCGCGCCCCGACCGTCCGAGGCGACGCTGCGCCGGCTGGAGCGGGCCTCCGGTCAGGTCGCCACGGCAGCGGTGGCCCGGATGGACGACACCCTCTCCTGGTTCCGCGCGATGCCCGCAGACCAGCGCTCCTGGGTGACCCTGGTGGCCCAGGCCGGGGTGGCCTCCCTGGTCGAGTGGTGCCGCAACCCCGAGCGGCCCCCGCGGCTGACCGGGGAGGTGTTCGGCGCCGCCCCGCGCGAGCTGGTCCGCGCCGTCCCGCTCAAGCAGACCGTCGACCTCATCAAGGTCACCGTCGAGGTGATGGAGGACCGGATCGAGCAGGTCGCCCTCCCCGGTGAGGCCGACGCGCTGCGGCTGGCGGTGCTGCAGTTCAGCCGCGAGGTCGCCTTCGCCACCGCCCACGTCTACGCCACGTACGCCGAGAGCCGCGGCGCCTGGGACGCCCGCCTGGAGGCCCTCGTCGTCGACGCGCTCGTGCGCGGCGAACGCTCCGAGGAGCTGCCCGGCCGGACGGCGGCCCTGGGCTGGGGGACGACGTCACCGGTCGTCGTCCTGGTCGGCCGCACCGCCCCGGACGTCGACGACCTGCACACCACCGTCCGCCGGGCCGCCCGCTCGCTGCGCGCCGAGGTGCTCGTCGGGGTGCACGCCGAGCAGCTCGTCGTCGTCCTCGGCGGCCTCCCCGACCTGGCGCCGGTGGCGGCGCGGGTCGCCCGCGAGTTCGGCCCCGGCCCGGTGGTCAGCGGCCCGGTGGTGGACTCGCTCTCGGCCGCCGGGGAGTCGGCCACCGTCGCCCTGGCCGGGCTGCGGGCGGCCGCCGCCTGGCCCGGCGCACCCCGCCCCGTGGCCGCCGACGACCTGCTCGCCGAGCGCGCACTGGACGGTGACCCGCTGGCCCGGGTGGCGCTGGCCGAGCGGGTCGCGCTGCCGCTGCAGGCCGCCGGCGGCGAGGTGCTGGACACCGTGCGGGCGGTGCTGGCCAGCGGCGGCAACCTGGAGGCCACCGCGCGCACGTTGTTCGTGCACCCCAACACCGTGCGGTACCGGCTCAAGCGGGCCACCGAGCTGACCGGGTGGTCGGCCACCGACCCGCGGGGCGGGTGGACCCTGCAGATCGCGCTGGCCCTGGCCGAGCTGGAGGGCAGCCGGTCGCTCTGGTCCTGACCCCTCCTGTGGGCTCCCCCACCAGACACACCGGCACCACCCCGGTTGACGGTGGGCCCTTTGTGGGGATCCTCCAAGAGACAGCCCATGATCTTCGTGGTCCCCACGCGCCCGGGAAACGCCCCCGACTGGCACGGTGGAGCACGTGCTCGCCGTCCTCGCCCCCGGTCAGGGGGCCCAGAAGCCCGGGATGCTCACCGACTGGTTGGAGCTGCCCGGCGCCGAGTCCTTCTTCCGCTGGGCCGGTGCCATCGCCGACGCCGACCTCCTCGAGCTCGGCACCACCGGGGACGCCGAGGCGATCAAGGACACCGCGGTCACCCAGCCGCTGGTCGTCGCGATGTCGCTGTTCGTGGCCCGCGAGCTCGGGGGCCTGCCCGGCCCGGTCGCGCACACCCCGCAGGCCGGCCGCGACGTCGTCATCGCCGGGCACAGCGTCGGCGAGCTGACCGCCGCGGTGCTCGCCGGGGTCCTCAGCATCGAGGCCGCGATCGCACTGACCGCCGTCCGCGGCCGGGCGATGGCCGCCGCGTGCGCGCAGACCCCCACCGGGATGTCCGCGGTGCTGGGCGGCGACCCCGCCGAGGTGCTCGCCGCGATCGAGGCGCACGGGCTCACCCCGGCCAACGTCAACGGCGCCGGCCAGGTCGTGGCCGCCGGCTCCCTCGACGGCCTCGCCGCGCTGAAGGCCGACCCGCCCGCCAAGGCCCGGGTCATGCCCCTGTCGGTCGCCGGCGCCTTCCACACCGAGTACATGGCCAGCGCCCGGACGACGCTCGAGGGCCTGATCGGTGGACTCCGCCCGGCCCAGCCCTCCCGGCTGCTGGTGTCCAACAAGGACGGCTCGGCGGTCGAGACCGGCGCCGGCGTGCTGAACCGGCTGGTCAGCCAGGTGACGAACCCGGTGCGCTTCGACGCCTGCCTGGACACCCTGCGCGAGCTGGGCGTCACCGCCGTCATCGAGCTGCCCCCCGCCGGCGCGCTGGCCGGGCTGGCCAAGCGCGACTGGAAGGGCCGGCACGACGTCGAGGTCCTGGCCATCACCAGCCCGGCCGACCTCGACCGGGCTCGCGAGCTGATCGCCGCCGAGCGCGGCCGGGCCGAGGCCGAGCACCTGCCCGACTGGCGGGTCGTCGTCTCCCCCGCCCGCGGCTCGATCTCCCCCGCCGACGTCGCCGAGGGCACCCGCCTCCCGGCCGGCACCAAGCTCGCCACCGTGACCGGACGACGGGAGACCGTCGACGTCGCGGCCGGCTACGACGGCGTGCTCGCCGAGTGGCTGGTCGCCGAGGGCGACCTCGTCGACGCCGGAGACCCGTTGGCCCGGCTCTACCCGGAGGTGTCGGCATGAGCGACGCGACCATCCAGCTCCCCACCGGTGCGCCCGGCGCCCAGGTCCTCGGCATCGGGGCCTACCGGCCCCGCCGCGTGGTGACCAACGCCGAGCTGTCCCAGGTGATGGACACCAACGACGAGTGGATCCAGACCCGGGTCGGCATCGCCGAGCGGCGCTGGGCCGGCGACGGCGAGTCCCTGGTCGAGATGTCGGTGGCCGCGGGGCAGCAGGCGCTCGACGCCAGCGGGCTCACCGCCGCCGAGGTGGACCTGGTGATCGTGGCCAGCGCCAGTCTCGCCACCCAGATCCCCGGCGCCGGACCCGAGGTCGCGAACCGGCTGGGCCTGGGCCGACCGGGCGCCTTCGACGTCAACGCCGGCTGTGCCGGGTTCTGCTACGCGCTGTCCGCCGCCGCCGACGCCATCCGGGCCGGGTCGGCCCGCAACGCGCTGGTGGTCGGGGCCGAGCGGCTCTCCGACGTCACCGACCAGACCGACCGCAGCACCGCGGTGATCTTCGCCGACGGGGCCGGGGCGATGGTCCTCGGCGCCAGCGACACCCCCGGCGTGGGCCCGGTCGTGTGGGGCAGCGACGGCGACCAGCGCGACGCGATCGCGATCCCGCAGGGCACCGAGCACATCACCATGGCCGGCCAGGCGGTCTACCGCTGGGCCACCACCAAGCTCACCGACGTGCTGCAGGAGGCGATGGACCGTGCCGGCGTCACCGCCGCCGACATCGACGTCTTCGCCCCGCACCAGGCCAACCTGCGGATCATCGAGCTGATGGCCAAGCGGCTCGGCCTGCCGGAGTCCACCGTCATCGCCCGCGACATCGTGCAGGCCGGCAACACGTCCTCGGCGTCCGTGCCGCTGGCGTTGGCCGCCCTGCAGGAGTCCGGCGAGGCGAAGACCGGCGACCTCTGCCTGGTCCTCGGCTACGGCGCCGGCCTGACCTTCGCCGGTCAGGTCCTCCGGATGCCCTGACCCACCCCAGACCCCCGGGGCACCTGCCCCGGACCGTCGGTCAGCACCCTGCTGCCGGCCCACACTCGAGAGAGGACAACGCCTTGAGCAGCACCGCGGAGATCCAGACCGGCCTGGCCGAGATCCTGGAGGAGGTCGCTGGGGTCGCCCCCGCCGACGCCACCCCGGAGAAGTCCTTCACCGAGGACCTCGACGTCGACTCGCTCTCCATGGTGGAGATCGCCACCGCCGTCGAGGACAAGTTCGGTGTCGCCATCCCCGACGACGAGCTCGGCGGCATCAAGACCGTCGGCGACGCCATCTCCTTCATCGAGAAGAACAACGGCTGACCGAGCCTCCGGCTCGTCCCTGATCCCGGCCGCCCCGGCCAGCACGTCCCAGGAGGAAGCACCATGCCCGTCAACACCACAGACGTCGTCGTCACCGGACTCGGTGCCACCACGCCCCTCGGGGCCGACGTCGCCTCCACCTGGGACGCACTGCTGACCGGGCGGTCCGGGGTCACCCGCATCACCGACTCCTGGGTCGACCCCTTCCCGGCCAAGCTCGTCGCCCGTCTGGCGCAGGAGCCCTCGGAGAAGATCGACCGGGTCCGCTCCCGCCGCCTCGACCGCAGCCAGCAGGTCGCCGTCGTCGCCGCCGAGGAGGCCTGGACCGACTCCGGCGCCGGGGACGCCGGCTACGACGCGCTGCGCATCGCCGTCGTCATCGGCACCGGCATCGGGGGCGCCATGACCCTGCTCGACCAGGACGACATCCTGGAGGAGAAAGGCCCCAAGCGGGTCTCCCCCTTCACCATCCCCATGCTCATGCCCAACGGCCCGGCCGCGGCCGTCGGCCTGGCGATCGGCGCCCGCGGTGGCGTGCACGCCCCGGTCAGCGCCTGCGCCTCCGGCGCCGAGGCGATCCGCTGGGGCCTGGACATGCTCCGCCTGGACCGCGCCGACGTCGTCCTCGTGGGCGGCGCCGAGGCCTGCGTGCACCCGCTGCCGATGGCCGGCTTCGCCTCGATGCGCGCCATGAGCACCCGCAACGACGACCCCGAGCACGCCTCGCGTCCCTTCGACGCCGGCCGCGACGGGTTCGTGCTCGCCGAGGGTGCCGCCTGCCTGGTGCTCGAGCGTGCGGACGCCGCCAAGGCCCGGGGCGCCAAGGTCTACGGCACCGTCGCCGGCGCCGGGGCCACCTCCGACGGCTACGACCTGGTCGCCCCGCACCCCGAGGGCGAGGGCGCCCAGCGCGCCATCGGCGCCGCGCTCCGCGACGCCGGGCTCTCGGCCTCCGACATCGGCCACGTCAACGCCCACGCCACCTCCACCCCGGTCGGCGACGTCGCCGAGGCCGCCGCGATCCTCGGCGCCATCGGCGACCACGCCGCGGTGACGGCCACCAAGAGCCAGACCGGCCACCTGCTCGGTGCCGCCGGCGCCCTGGAGTCGGTGTTCTGCCTGCTCGCGCTGCGCGACCAGGTCGTCCCCGGCACCGCGAACATCGAGCAGCTGGACGACGCCGCCGCCGTCCAGGCCCTGGACATCGTCCGCGGGGAGCCGCGCAAGGCGACCTTCTCCGCCGCCGTCAACGACTCCTTCGGGTTCGGCGGCCACAACATCGCGCTCGTGTTCACGGCCTGACCCCCCTGCGCCCCGTCTCCTGGAGGCCTGCATGACCACCGTCCACCCCGCCCCGACCGCCGTCGCCCCCGACCCGCGTGACCCCGAGGACCGGCTCGCCCGGTTCTTCGACACCGGCACCATGCAGCCGCTCGCGGCCCGGGACACCTCCGGGGTGATGGCGGCCCGTGGGCTGGTCCAGGGCTCCCCCGCGATCGCCTACTGCACCGACGCCACGATCATGGGCGGCGCGATGGGCGTGGACGGCTGCCGGCACGTCGTGGACGCCATCGACGCGGCGCTGCGCGAGCGGGTGCCGGTCATCGGCATCTGGCACTCCGGCGGTGCCCGGCTGGCCGAGGGCGTCACCGCCCTGCACGCCGTCGGTGAGGTCTTCGCCGGGATGATCCGGGCCTCGGGCCGGATCCCGCAGATCTCCGTCGTGCTCGGCCCGGCCGCCGGCGGTGCCGCCTACGGCCCCGCGCTGACCGACCTGGTGGTCATGGGCCCGGCCGGCCGCGTGTTCGTCACGGGTCCGGACGTCGTCCGCTCGGTGACCGGCGAGCAGGTCGACATGGAGTCCCTGGGCGGCCCGGACACCCACGGCCGCCGCTCGGGCGTGGTGCACATCGTCACCGACACCGAGCAGGACGCCCTGGACACCGCCCGCCGGGCGGTCGACCTGCTGGCCGCGCAGGGCACCTTCGCCCCGGCCGACGGCGAGCCCGACGTCGACCTCTCCGCCCTGCTGCCCGAGGCGCGGCAGCGGGCCTACGACGTCAAGCCGCTGGTCGCCTCGATCCTGGACGGCCCGCCGCTGGAGCTGCAGAGCCGGTACGCGCCCAACATCATCACCGCGCTGGGCCGGATGGCCGGTCGCACCGTGGGCGTCATCGCCAACAACCCGCTGCGCCTGGGCGGGTGCCTGGACTCCCCCTCGGCGGAGAAGGCGGCCCGCTTCGTCCGCATGTGCGACGCGTTCGGCGTCCCGCTCGTGGTGCTGGTCGACGTCCCCGGGTACCTGCCCGGCGTGGGCCAGGAGTGGGACGGCGTGGTGCGCCGCGGCGCCAAGCTGCTGCACGCCTTCGCCGAGGCCGTCGTCCCCCGGGTGACGCTGGTGACCCGCAAGTCCTACGGCGGCGCCTACATCGCGATGAACTCCCGCTCGCTGGGGGCCACCGCCGTCTACGCCTGGCCGGGCGCCGAGGTGGCCGTCATGGGCGCGAAGGCAGCCGTCGGCATCCTGCACCGCAAGAAGCTCGCCGCCGCCCAGCCCGGCGAGCGGGAGGCGCTGCACGCCCAGCTGGCCACCGAGCACGAGCGGATCGCCGGCGGTGTCGCCCGCGCCCAGGAGATCGGCGTGGTCGACGAGGTCGTCGAGCCCGCGCAGACCAAGCGCCGCCTGGTCGCCGCGCTGGCGGCCGCCCCCGCCGGTCGAGGGGCGCACGGCAACATCCCGCTCTGACCCCGGACGACACTGCGGCCCGGCACCCGTGAGGGTGTCGGGCCGCTGTGTCGTGCTGGCCTGCGCGGGATCGGTCCGGGGTCAGGGGGCCGACGGTGCAGGCGGACTGCGCCGGGTCGTCAGACGACCTGGTGCAGCCAGGTGGGGGGAGCGCCGTCGCCGGCGTGCCGGTGCGACTCGAGGTCGTCGTCCCAGGCTGCGCCGAGGAGGTCGTCGACGCCGTGCCGGAAGGCCTCGACGCTGGTCGCGGTGGCGGCCAGGTGGCGGAGCTGCTGCTCGGTGATCATGAGGTCGCCGTTGGCGGACATCGGCGTGCGGAAGACGCCGTGCCCGGGCACGTAGGACATGCGCTCGCCGTCGCAGCCCTGGCTGGGCTCCTCGGTGACCTCGAAGCGCAGCATCGGCCACTGCTTGAGGGCAGCCACGAGCTTCGAGCCGGTACCGGCACTGCCGGTCCAGGACACCTCGGCCCGGTAGGAGCCGTGCGTCGCGGGCTGTTCGGCCCACGTCAAACTCACCGGCGCGCCGATGACCCTCTCGAGGGACCACTCGACGTGCTGGCACAGGGCCTTCGGGCACGCGTGCACGAAGACCACACCCTGCGTCGACCGTCGTTGCACAGCGCACCTCCATCGGATCAAGACGGGTCTCGTCTTCCCCAACGGACCTGACTCGGATGGTGGCGCAGCAGTACGTGTACGGGCGGTTCAGCGTGCTCCGAGCAGTGTGCCCGACTACCACGCCGATGCGCCAGCGCAGGTTCGGATCGCTGGGCCAGAAGTGCCAGATGTTGCTCGTGTGACTGGTGGGACTCACCGTCACAGCGCACACCCAGCTCACCTGGGCAGTTGCCGCTCGTGACCTTCTCGTTACGCATCGTGCGTGTCGGACGACGGGTCACGGTGTGTGTCGGTGCGACTGTCTCCGGGTGACATCGACGCAGCGCCGAGGGCGGCACGCCACCGCCACCCGGGAGACCTTCGTCTGCGGGCAGGCCGCCGTCCAGGTGCTCTGGAACGGCGCGGTCAACACCGGGATCGTGGACTCCAGCGGTCCCTGGCACGCCGTCGAGGAGGGTCCCGCGGGGGTCGTCTTCTCCCTGTGCGGCCGTCAGGTCGCCCGGGCCGACGCCGCCGTCGAGTGGCCGAGCCCGCGCCGGACGCCGGCCTGCGGGGTCTGTACGGCCCTCGCCGAGGACTGAGCTCCCCCAGCACGCAGAACGCCCCGCCGCGGAGCTCCGCGGCGGGGCGTTCTCGGTCTCGGGGGTCAGGCCCGGCGGACCGTCATCGTCGGGGTGTCCTTGAGGGTCTGGGCGACCACGCAGTAGCGCTCGGTCAGCTCGGCGAGCTTGGCCAGCTTCGCGTCGTCGGCGTCGGTGTCGACCTCGGCGACCACCTCGATGCCGGTCATCCCCACCGGCGCCTCCCGGGAGACCCCCAGGGTGCCGCGGGCGTCCATCTTCCCGTGGGCGGTCAGCTTCGCGCCCCGGATCTCGATGCTCATCGCGGTGGCCACCGAGCGGAGGGTCACCCCCGCGCAGCCCAGGAGGGCCTGCAGCAGCATGTCCCCGGAGCACGCGTCCGAGCCGTCCCCACCGGTGGTGGGGTGGAACCCGGCGCGCTGCGGGCCCGACCAGGTGTCGATCGTGGCGGTGATGCCGTCGTCCCGGAAGTCACCGACGGCGTGCAGGTCGGCGATCGCCGCCGACGGGTCGTCCTTGTAGGTCTGCTTGATCGGGGCCTGCATCTCGCGCAGGGCGGCGGCGTCCATGGCCCGAGTCAACCCGCATGGCAGGCTGTCCGCACACGAGGGGCGGTAGCTCAGCCGGTCAGAGCATGGGACTCATAATCCCTGGGTCGTGGGTTCGAGCCCCACCCGCCCCACCGTCGCTGTCCCGGCGTTCATGCTCCTGCATCGTCGCGAAGCTGATGCGCCCGGCAGCACATCCTCTACGAGACCATGTAGCCATGACGTGGGCCGACTCCGTTCCCATGCGCCTGGCCAGCCTGGCCCTCGACCCTCGTGGGCGCCTCACCGACGACCTAGTGACCCCGATCGCGGTGAGGGGTGCAATCGCTGTCGAGCTAGTTCTCTTGAACCGGCTCGCCGAGGTGGCCCGACTCAGTGGAGCTCGACACCAGCCCGACGGGCTTCGGGCCGGCCGATCAGTGGGTCACCGATTGGGTCAGCACCGGCGGGTCCCTCCGGGCCGCAGTTCTGCGGCCGGGCGTGGATCAGTTCGACCTGCGTGACGAGCAAGTTCGATCGGGCAACTGGACCGAACGCCCCCGCCGATGGCCAGGACGACAGCCTTACGTCGACCACGAGCGCGAACGCACTGCTCAGGACGAGAAGTTGCCGGAACGAGCCCGCAGCTTGCGGGATTCGCGCGACGCTGCCCTGTTGTGCATCGCCTGGCCCCTAGGGCTTCTCGGAGAGCCTCGAACATTCCCGGATCACGAGCAGTTGGTCACCACCGGCGCCGCCAGCTGGGTAGTCGAGCTGACCATCGACCTGGTCCACCTAGCCAGGATCGGACGGCTTCTTGGGGCCGCCGACACAGTCGGTCCCGGTTGAACCCCCTTGCGGCCATGTCTGCACTGCTGCAACCGGCGAGACAAGCGCCTGCCCGTCTCGCCACCGTCGCCATGACCGTTGCACGGCAACGGATGCATCGATGATCGTCAACCAGGCGCCGCGGTGCTCTCGAGAGTCGACATCGCGCGGGGTCGCGCTACTGGAGCGGTGGCCGGGGCGGGCGTTTGATCGATCTCATGCGCCCGCCCCGGGTGCCTGCACGGGCCCGTCTCGAACGGGCAGCTCCCCTCCACAACGGACGCACGCGCCAGGCGTGGCAACGCATGCATCGAGGCCGCGGCCAAGGTCGACGGCCACCAACTCCATCGACCCGATGAGCGTCTCAGGCATCCCCGACTTCTGCCAGAAGCGTCTGCTGTCATCCACAGCGTGCCTGGCCGACAGGGTCGACCAGGCACGCTGCCGCTCTACCAGACTGAGCTACGGCCTTGCGGACAAGGCCGACGGGATTTGAACCCGCGACCCTGTAGAGATCCACTGACCAGCGAACCTCCTGCGGTCACAGTGCACGGGGTACCGGCTGCCCACCACGCATTTTCCTGCGCGATCGCCTGACCTCCGTTCGGCGCCATGGCGAACAGCATGGTGTCGAGCCGACGTCCAGCACGGCGAGGTGCCCGTCGGTCCATGCCGCGCCCTTAGGTCGGGGGGCCGACAGACTGAGTGGCGTGACCGAGGGAGACCTCCTGGCCGTGGTCGTCGGGGCCGCTGGCGCCGCGCTGGGCTCGTACCTGATCGCGACGAGCCGGATGGTGCGGGTCCGGCGTGCGGTCCAGAGCCGCCTCCGACGGATGGACGAAGGGTGAGCGCCGCAGCCCTCTCACCCCTGATCGGCGGAGCGCCTCCTCCGGAGTTGTGGATCCTCCTGATCCTCGGCGGGTACCTCCTGCTGCTGTTGGTCCTCATCGTGCGGGCCCGACGTTGGCGACGACGCGGGGTTGGAGACCGTCCGGACAAGTCTGGGCCGACCGGCACCGAGGACTGCCAGCGGTAGCAGCGGGGTCACACGCGGTCGGACGGTGTGGGACGCCGCTTGGGTCCCAACCCTCATCTGAGCAGGGCAGGCGCACAAGGTGGAATGACGCTGCACTGCCCACCCGGCGACTCACATCCCTGGGTCGTGGGTTCGAGCCCCACCCGCCCCACTCCCCTGGCCAGCGGCCCCGGCGCACCGCGACGATCATGAGCGGGTGTCCTTCACCCACGACGTCACCGTCCCCGCCCCGCCCGCCCAGTTGATCGCCACGCTCACCGACGAGTCCTTCGTCCGCGAGGCACTGGCCGCGCTCGGCGCCGAGGTGCGCGAGGTGTCCGTCGAGGGCACGACGACGACCGCGCGGTACACCGTCCCGACGCAGGGCATCCCCGAGGCGTTCGCGAAGTTCGTCGGCGACCGGGTCGAGCTCCTCGACGTCCGCACCTGGACGGCGACCGGCGACGGCGCGACCGGCACCGTCGTCGTCACCTCGAAGCTGTTCGGCCGCGACGTCCGCCTCGAGGGCGAGCGCCGGGTCACCGCCGCAGGAGCGGGCAGCCAGATCGACAGCACCGGCACCTCGAAGGTCGACGCGCCGTTCGTGGGCCGCAAGGCCGAGGGCGCGGTCGACCAGCTCGCGGTGGTCGTGCTCCGCAAGGAGGCCGAGTCGCTACAGCGCCGGCTGGCCTGATCGGCGGCCCGGCAGGAGCGCGCCGACCCCGCACAGCGCGGTGGGCACGGCCAGCAGCGTCATGAAGCCCAGCCGGGTGGCGCGCAGGTCCTGGCACTGGTCGAGGATCGACTGCTGGGTGACGTCGCCGGGGAGCACCCCACCGTCGACGTAGTCGTCGGAGAGCGGCCCACCGGCCTCGGACCGGGCGCTCTCGGGCTGGGTCCGGAAGGGCCACCCCACGGCGGCGGTCGACCCGCAGGTCACGGTCGCTGTCCCGGGCTCGTCCCCGTCGTACTCGAAGTCCCGGGTGCCCGGCGACCCTGCGAAGAGCAGCACCATCCACACGAACAGCGCCACCGTCAGCACCCCGAAGACCGCTCTGCGCACGCCCGCCCCCTCGTCACCGGCTGAGACCGAGACCATACGGTCCGCACGACGGCTCGGCGTCAGTCCAGCCGCTCGACGCCGGCGGCGTGCCGGCGAGCCAGCTCCTGGTAGATCGAGGGGTTGCCGTCCACCCACTGCGCGGCGCCGGCAGTGAGCGGCCCGCGCACCTTGGCCGGGGAGCCCAGGGCGAGCACCTCGTCGGGCACGACCATCCCGGGCGGGACGAGGGAGCCCGCGCCGATGAGGGCGCGCCGGCCGATCCGGGCGCCGTCCTGCACGGTCGACCCGTTGCCGATCAGCGCTTCGGCCCCGATCACGCAGCCGTGCACCACGCACAGGTGGCCGATGGTCGCCCCGGGGCCGACCTCGGTGACCGGGTCGTCGCCGCCGTGCAGCACCGAGTTGTCCTGCACGTTGGCCCCGGCTCGGATCACGATGGCGCCGAAGTCCGCCCGGACCACCACGCCGTACCAGACCGAGGCACCGGACTCGACCGTCACGTCGCCCACCAGCGTCGCGGTGGGGGCGATCCACGCGTCGGGGTGCACCTGGGGGTGCTTGCCTTCGAAGGAGAACAGCGGCATGCGGCGAGCCTCACACACCCGGGGTGCGGACGACGAGGTCCGGGCGCAGGGTGGGCGGCATGTCGACACCGCACCCTGACGAGATGGAATCCGGCGAGCCGCAGCCCCGCGACATCGCCCTGGAGCAGGAGACCGAGGAGCAGGCAGCCTCCCTCGAGGAGCAGAGCGAGCCCGAGCAGGAGTGACCGCTCCGGCGGTGACCGGCACCCGCCGGTCACCGCCGCCGGCCATCCGAGGCGGTCCCGTCCGGCGGGTGGCCACCGCCCGCACCGCGTAACTTCTGCCCCGTGGACCCCTCCGGCACCGGCGAGCGCGTCGTGGCCGGTCGCTACCTGCTGCGCGAGGAGATCGGCCGCGGCGGGATGGGCGTCGTCTGGCTCGCCGAGGACCGGATGCTGGGCCGCGAGGTCGCGGTCAAGGAGGTCACCTTCGGCGTCGACGTGACCGCCGAGGAGCGCGCCGTCCTGCGCGAGCGCACCTTCCGCGAGGCCCGCGCCGCCGCCCGGCTCGACCACCCCGCCGTCACCACGGTGCACGACGTCTTCGAGGAGGACGGCAAGCCCTGGCTGGTCATGGAGCACGTGCGGTCCCGCACCCTGCTCCAGCTGGTCGAGGAGTACGGCCCGCTGCGGGTGGACCTGGTCGCCCGGATCGGGCTGGACCTGCTCGACGCGATCACCGCCGCGCACCAGGCCGGGATCGTGCACCGCGACGTGAAGCCCGCCAACGTGCTGGTCGACGATGCCGGGCGCGCGCACCTCACCGACTTCGGCATCGCCACCACCACCGGGGACAGCACGCTGACCTCGACCGGCACGGTGCTGGGCTCCCCCGCCTACATGTCCCCCGAGCGCGCCACGGGGCACGACCCCCAGCCGCAGGACGACCTGTGGTCACTCGGCGCCACGCTCTACACCGCGGTGGAGGGCCGACCGCCCTTCGACCGGGGCGAGCCGATGGCCACCCTGCTCGCGGTCGTCTCCGACCACCCCGCGCCGATGGTCCGGTCCGGGGCCCTGCAGCCGGTGCTGACGGCGATGCTGGCCCGCGACCCGCAGCAGCGCGCCACCCCGGGGCAGGCCCGGGTCGCCCTGCAGTCGGCGACGCAGGCCGCAGCCCCACCGCCGCCCCCGGTCCAGGCCCCCACTCCCCCGCAACCGGCCCCCCGGGCCGACGCCGGCGGCGAGGTGCAGCGCTTCGACCCCCAGGACCTGCGCCGCCGCGCCCACCGGGCCAAGGAGAAGCTCCGCTCGCTGTCCGAGCAGCTCACGGCCCCGACCACACAGCAGGCTCCGCCCCCGCCCAAGCCGCGGTTCCGGTTCAAGCGCCGCTGGGTGGTCGTGCCCACGATCCTCCTGGTGCTGGTCGCCATCGCCCTCGTCGCGGGCGGCTGGTGGCTGCTCGTCGAGGGCGGCGAGCTGCTCAACGGTTGACCGGCGTCCACCACCGGGTAGGCCACCGCGCATGCGCACCGACGAACTGCTCGCAGCCGCCTTAGACAACATCGAGGGCGTGGTCACCCGGGCCGTCGACGGCCTGACCGTCGACCAGCTCGCCCAGGCCCCGGCGCCGGGGGCCAACACGATCGGCTGGCTGGTCTGGCACCTCACCCGGGTCCAGGACGACCACGTCGCCGAGGTCGCCGGCACCGAGCAGGTCTACACCGCGCAGGGCTTCGCACAGCGGTTCGCGCTCCCCTTCGACGACCGGGAGACCGGCTACAGCATGGACGTCGAGGACGTCGCCCGGCTCCGCGCCGAGGCCGTCACCCTCCTCGACTACCACCGCGCGGTGCACGCTGCGACGGCCACCTACCTGCGCACGCTGTCCGACGGCGACCTCGACCGCGTGGTCGACGAGCAGTGGGACCCGCCGGTGACCCTCGGGGTCCGACTGGTCAGCGTGGTCACCGACGACCTGCAGCACGCCGGGCAGGCCGCCTACGTGCGGGGGCTGGTGACCTGACGACCGATCTGGAGGACGACGACGTCTACCGGGCCCACCGCGGCGAGTTCCGCATGCTCCAGGTGCCCGACCGGACCTACCTGGCGATCGACGGGCACGGCGACCCGGACACCGAGGTCTTCAGCGTCGCGGTCCAGGCGCTCTACCCGGTGGCCTACGCACTGAAGTTCGCGAGCAAGGACGCCGGCCGCGACTACGTGGTCCCGCCGCTGGAGGGGCTGTGGTGGGCCGAGGACATGGACACCTTCACCCGCCGCCGGGACAAGGCCGTCTGGGAGTGGACCCTGCTCCTCCTGGTGCCCGACTGGCTCGGTGCCGCCGACGTCGAGACTGCGGTCGACCGCACCCGCGCCAAGGCGCCGGCCCGGCTGGACGACGTCCGGCTCGAACCGCTGGCGGAGGGACTGTGCATGCAGACCCTGCACGTCGGCCCGTTCGACGACGAGGGCCCGGTGCTGCACCGGCTGCACCGCGAGGTCCTGCCCGGCGCCGGGTTCCGACCCTCGGGGAAGCACCACGAGGTCTACCTGACCGACCCCCGCCGCACCGCCCCCGAGAAGCGCCGGACGATCCTGCGCCAGCCGGTCAGCTGAGGGCGCGGACCGTCAGCTCGGTGAGCAGCCTGGCCGGCTCGGCCAGGCAGGTCGTCACGTCCGGCTCCACCTCGGTCAGCCCGTGCGCGGCGGTGAACCCGGCGATCGCCAGCTCCTCGGGCGCCAGCCGGACGACACCGGCCAGCCCGAGACACGGCACCCCGGCGGCCGCGGCGCGACGGGCGACGACGGCCGGGCCCTTGCCGGTGAGCGTCTGCGCGTCCAGCGCACCCTCGCCGGTCACGCAGAGGTCGGCACCGACCAGCGCCTCGTCCAGTCCGACCAGGTCGCAGACCAGGTCCGCGCCGGACGTGATCCGGGCGCCGAGCACGGCCAGCGCCCCGGCCGCGGTGCCGCCCGCTCCCCCGGCGCCGGGCACGTCGACGACGTCGAGGTCCAGGTCGCGCAGCACCACGAGGGCGAAGCGGGCCAGGGCGGCGTCGAGGTCGGCGACCTGACCGGGGTCGGCGCCCTTCTGCGGGCCGAACACGTGGGCGGCGCCGCGGGGGCCGGTGAGCGGGGCGTCCACGTCGGTGGCGATCAACAGCTCGACGCCGGCCAGCCGGGGGTCCAGCCCGGTGGGGTCGATCCGGTCCAGCCGGGCCAGCGCCGCGCCGCCCGGGGGCAGGTCGACGCCGTCGGCGTCGGTGAACCGGACGCCCAGCGCGGCGAGCATGCCGGTGCCGGCGTCGGTGGTGGCGCTGCCGCCGATGCCCACGACCAACCGCCGGCAGCCCTCGTCCAGGGCCCGCACCAGCAGCTCGCCCACACCCCGGGTGGTCGCGGTGTGCGGCGCCGGCGGCGCGAGGTGCAGCCCGGCCGCGGTGGCCAGCTCGACCAGGGCGGTGTCGCCGTCGACGGCGAACACCGCAGTCACCGGAGCGCCGTCCGGACCGGACACGGTCGCGGTCACGGCGCGCCACCCGGCGCGCAGGGCCGCGGCCACGGTGCCGTCGCCACCGTCGGCGATCGGACGCAGCAGGACCTCGGCGTCGGGCCGCACCCGGGCGATGCCCGCGGCCACCGCGTCGGCCACGCCGTCGGCGTCCAGCGTGCCCTTGAACTTGTCCGGGGCGATGACGATGCGCACGACGGGCAGCATGCCCGACTCCGGCCTACCGTCCGACGACGTGAGCACCGCCGCTGACCCCCTCGCCCCCGCCACCGACTTCTACGCCGTCGACGACCTCATCGACCCCGGTGACCTCGAGATCCGCGACCGGGTGCGTGACTTCTGCGCCCGCGAGGTCACCCCGATCATCAACGACTACTGGGAGCGCGCGGAGTTCCCCGCGCACCTGGTGCCGATGCTCGCCGACCTCGGCATCGCCGGCGGGACCGTGCAGGGCCACGGCTCGGCCGGCATGAGCGCCGTGGCGGCCGGCCTGGTCGCCGCGGAGTGGGCCCGGGCCGACGGCTCGATGGGCACCTTCCACGGCGTGCACTCCTTCCTGGCCATGCAGTCGATCGACCTGCTGGGCAGCGAGGAGCAGAAGGAGCGCTGGCTGCCGGGCATGGCCCGGATGGAGACCATCGGCGCGTTCGGCCTCACCGAGCCCGACCACGGCTCCGACGCCGTCGCGTTGGGGACGACGGCCACCCGGGACGGCGACGGCTTCGTGCTCAACGGGGCGAAGAAGTGGATCGGCAACGGCTCGATCGCCGACATCGTGCTGATCTGGGCCCGCGACGAGGACGGGAACGTCGGCGGGTACGTCGTGGAGAAGGGCACGCCGGGCTTCACCGCCACGGTGATGACGGGCAAGACGGCGCTGCGGGCGGTCTGGCAGGCCGAGATCACCCTGGAGAACTGCCGGGTCGGCGCGGAGAACAAGCTGGAGAACTGCCGGAACTTCAAGGACGTGTCCCAGGTGCTCGACCGCACCCGGTACACCGTCGCCTGGCGGGCGCTCGGGGTCGCGCAGTCGGCCTACGAGCTGGCGCTGGCGCACACCCTGCAGCGCGAGCAGTTCGGTCAGCCGATCGCGGGCTACCAGCTGGTGCAGGAGAAGCTCGCCCGGATGCTGGCCGAGATCACCACCATGCAGCTGATGTGCTGGCGGTTGTCGACGCTGGCCGACCAGGGCCGGATGACCGCGGCGATGGCCTCGCTGGCGAAGATGAACTGCTGCAAGAAGGCCCGCACGATCATCGCCGACGCCCGCGACCTGTTCGGCGGCGACGGGATCCTGCTCGAGCACCACATCGCCCGGCACCACGCCGACATCGAGGCGATCTACACCTTCGAGGGCACCGACCACGTGCAGGCGCTCATCGTCGGCCGGGAGGTCACCGGGTTGTCGGCCATCACCGGCCGCCGCCCGAAGCGGGACTAGCCGGCGCGGCTGAGCTCCCGGTCGGCGATCGACTGGCACTCGGCGCACGCGGTGCGCGAGGCGCCCACCCGCTCCCAGCGCTGGGATCCCCACACCTGCACGATCGCCCCGCACGCGGCGAGCTCGACCTCCCCGTCGAGCTCGCCCGGCGGGCGGTGCGCCTCGACGGCGTGCCAGGTGCTGGTGGTCTGGACCGGTCGCGACTGCGACCAGCGGTCTGGTCGGGAGAACCCGACGGCGTAGCTGTCCACGTCCCCAGTGTGCCCCCGATCACAACCGCCTGCCACCGGATCGTCGGCCCCGGGGACGGCCTACCGTCGTGTCCCGTGGCTGCCGACCCCCACCGCGACCGGATCGTCACCGTGCGCGTGCACCCCGACGACCCGCGGGCCCGCCCGCTCCTGGACGACCTGCTCCGGGAGTACGACGCCCGGTACGGCGACCTCTTCGGCAGCGCCGCCGACGAGATGTCGCTGTACCCGGCCAGTGACTTCCTGCCGCCCACCGGGGCCTTCCTGCTGCTGCTCGAGGACGACGCGCCCGTCGCCGGCGGCGCCTACCGCCCGCACGATGACGCCGGGACCGCCGAGGTCAAGCGGATGTGGACCCACCGGGACCACCGCCGCCGCGGCCTGGCCCGCCGGGTGCTGGCCGAGCTGGAGGAGCACGCGGCGGCGGCCGGTTACTCCCGGATGTACCTGACCACCGGCCCGCTGCAGCCCGAGGCGCGCGAGCTGTACACCCGGGCCGGGTGGACGCCGCTGTTCGACTCCCTGCGACCCACCGACGTCGAGGAGCTGCGGGCGTTGCCGGTGCTCGACCGGCTGTACGCGTTCGAGAGGCAGCTGGGCTGACGAGTCGCCGAGGGGATCAGCTCGTCGTGGTGTCGTAGCGCGACCGCAGCAGCGCCAGCAGGTCGTCGGTGGGCTCGGCGCCGGCCGCGACGGCGGCGTGCACGTCCCGGAAGTACTGCTCGTACCCGGCAGGGGTGTACAGGCACAACGCCCGCGCCGGCTCCGTGCCGCTGTCGTTGCGGTAGCCGTGTGCGGTGCCCCGCAGGGCGGCCGCGACGTCCCCGGGGCCGAGGACGACGTCGTCCCCGGCGGTGCTCAGCGTCAGCTCCCCGGACAGGACGACGAAGTACTCGTCGTGCGCACCGTGCACGTGCGGCCGCGCACCGAGCGTGCCGGGCGGGAGCACGAACTCCTCCAGGCCCAGACGCCCCTCCGTGTGCTCGGCGGTGAGGGCGAACAGGTGCCGGATGCCCCCGACGTCGAGCAGCTCGCCCGCACCGCTGCGGACCACCACCGGCTGCCCTGCTGTCCCCGGCACGGTCAGTCGCGGGGCAGCAGGCGGTGCAGCTGGGTGACGTGCCGGGGCTCGAGCTCGGCGATCGAGCTGACGCCCAGCAGCCGCATCGTGCGCACGATCTCCGTGCGGAGGATCTCGATGGCGCGGTCCACGCCCTCCCGGCCGCCGGCCATCAGGCCGTACAGGTACGCCCGGCCGATGAGGGAGAAGGAGGCGCCCAGCGCGCAGGCAGCCACGACGTCGGCGCCGTTCATGATCCCGGTGTCGACCATGACGCAGGCGTCGTCCCCGACCTCCTTGCGCACCGCCGGCAGCAGGTGGAACGGCACCGGGGCCCGGTCCAGCTGCCGCCCGCCGTGGTTGGACAGCACGATCCCGTCGACCCCGGCGTCGAACAGCTTCGCGGCGTCGGCCACCGACTGCACGCCCTTGACCACGAGCTTGCCCGGCCACATGCCCCGGACGACGTCGAGGTCCTCGTAGCTGATGGTCGGGTCCATCGCCCAGTCCAGCATCTCCGCGACCGTGCCGCCGGTGCTCGACAGCGAGGCGAACTCCAGCTTGGGCGTGGTCAGGAAGTCCCACCACCACCAGGGCCGCACGGCGGCGTTGAGCACCGTGCCGGCGGTCAGCTGCGGCGGGATGGAGAACCCGTTGCGCTTGTCCCGCAGCCGAGCCCCGGCGATCGGGGTGTCCACGGTGAAGTGCAGGGTGTCGAACCCGGCAGCCGCGGCCCGCTCGACCAGCCCGTAGGAGATCGACCGGTCGCGCATCACGTAGAGCTGGAACCAGTTGCGGCCGTGCGGGTTGGCCGCCTTCACGTCCTCGATCGTCGTGGTGCCCAGCGTGGACAGCGTGAACGGGATCCCCGCGGCGGCCGCGGCGCCGGCCCCGGCGCTCTCGCCCTCGGTCTGCATGAGCCGGGTGAACCCGGTGGGCGCGATGCCGAAGGGCAGCGCGCTGGGCCCGCCCAGGACCTGGACCGAGGTGTCGACGTCGACGGCGGGCCGCAGCACGTCGGGGTGGAATTCGACGTCGGCGAAGGCCTGCCGCGCCCGGGCCAGGGACAGCTCGCCCTCGGCGGCGCCGTCGGTGTAGTCGAACGCCGCCCGCGGGGTGCGCCGCTTCGCGATCGTGCGCAGGTCGGCGATGGTCAGCGCGGCGTCCAAGCGGCGGCGCTTGCCGTTGAGCTCGGGCTTCTTGAACTTCACGAGCTCCAGGAGCTCGGCCGGACGGGGGGCCTGACGGCGGGTGCGTGTCATCACGGGACCTCGGGGTGGTCGGGACGGGGGACGTGCTCGGTTCCGGGGAGCGGGCGCACGGGCGGTGCCCGGCCCGTCGAGGACTCCCGGACCACGAGCACCGGCTCGAAGACGAGCTGTTCGTGGACGTGGTCCGTGCCCCGGGTGGCCTCGTCCAGCAGCAGCTGGGCGGCGCGCCGGCCCAGCTCCCGTCGGGGCTTGCGGACCGACGTCAGCGGCACGGCGGCCGCCGCGGCGAAGTCGATGTCGTCGTAGCCGACCAGGGCGAACTCCGCGGGCACGGCCACGCCGTGCCGGTGCAGCTCCTGCAGCATGCCCAGCGCCAGGAGGTCGTTGGCGCAGACCGCCGCGGTGGGCCGGACGTCGGCGGGCATGGCGTTGATCGAGGCGGCGGCCTCCCGGCCGGCCTCGACGGTGAGACGGGACGGGGAGAACACGATGAGCGCGTCCTCGCTCCCCCGGGCCTCGCGCACGGCGGCCACCACCCCGGCGTGCCGTTCCTCGACCTGGGGCAGCCCGGAGGCACCCCCGACGAAGGCGATCCGCCGGTGCCCGCGCTCCAGCAGGTGGTCGGCGGCCAGCCGGCCACCCAGGACGTCGTCCACCGCGACCGTGCACTGGCCGGGCCCGGATGCCCGGCGGTCCAGCAGCACCACCGGGGTGCCCCGCCGGCGCAGCGCGGCCAGGTGCGGGGACAGCTCGGCGGTCGGGGTGATGAGCACGCCCTGCACCCGCTGCTCGGCGAGCAGGTCCAGGTAGGCGGCCTCCTTGCCCGGCAGGTCGTCGGAGTTGCACAGGATGACCGACAGGCCGGCCTCGTTGGCGACGTCCTCGACGCCGCGGGCGACGTCGGTGAAGAAGGGGTTGGCGATGTCCAGCACGACCAGTCCGATCGTCCGGCTCCGCCCGGCTCGCAGCTGGCGGGCCGACTCGTTGCGCACGAAGCCCAGCTCGGCGATCGCGGCCAGCACCCGCTCGCGGCTGCCGGCGCTCACCTGGTCGGGCCGGTTGAGCACGTTGCTGACCGTGCCCAGCGAGACCCCGGCCCGGCGGGCGACGTCGCGGATGCTGGCGGTCAGCGGGACTCCTCGAAGGCCGTGGCGGGGACCGGTTGACCCCGGACCAGTGTCGATCCTAGTGTGCGGCACACCACTTGTGAAACGATTCAGAGGACGTCTGTTGCCCCGCGTGTGCTTCACCCTCCAGGTACGCCCCGAGCGGCTGGCCGACTACCGGGCCGCGCACGCCGCGGTCTGGCCCGAGATGCTCCAGGCCCTGCGCGACGCCGGGTGGCGGGACTACCAGCTCTTCCTGCGGGCCGACGGTCTGCTCGTCGGCACCGCCGACGTGGACGACCTCGACGCCGCCCAGGCCGCCGTCGGCGCCACGGAGGTCAGCGCCCGCTGGGAGGCCGCCATGGGCCCGCTCTTCGTGCCCGGCACCGGCGACGGCAGCGACAAGGCGCCCCTGGAGCTCGTCTTCGACCTGGACGCCCAGCTCGACACCACCCCGACCCCCGAGGAGACCCCGTGACCAGCCCCGACCGCCGCGAGCACGCCAAGCAGGTGCTGCGCGAGCAGCGCATCGAGACCCCCTCGTGGGGCTACGGCAACTCCGGCACCCGCTTCAAGGTCTTCGCCCAGGCCGGGGTGCCCCGCACGCCGGAGGAGAAGATCGACGACGCGGCCACCGTGCACCGCTTCACCGGCGTCGCCCCGCTGGTCTCCCTGCACATCCCGTGGGACCGGGTCGAGGACTACGCCGCCCTGGCCGCGCACGCCCAGGAGCGCGGCGTGCAGCTCGGCGCGATCAACGCCAACGTCTTCCAGGACGACGCCTACCGGCTCGGCAGCGTCTGCAACCCCGACCCGGCGGTGCGCCGCAAGGCCACCGACCACCTGCTCGAGTGCATCGACATCATGGACGCCACCGGCTCCGACGACCTCAAGCTGTGGTTCGCCGACGGCACCAACTACCCCGGTCAGGACTCCATCCGGGAGCGCCAGGACCGGCTCGCCGAGGCCCTCGCCGAGACCTACGCCCGGCTGACCGGGGAGCAGCGGCTGCTGCTGGAGTACAAGTTCTTCGAGCCGGCCGTCTACACCACCGACGTGCCCGACTGGGGCACCTCGTTCGCGCACTGCGTCGCCCTCGGCCCGCAGGCCCAGGTCGTGCTGGACACCGGGCACCACGCCCCCGGCACCAACATCGAGTTCATCGTCGCCACCCTGCTGCGGCACGGGCGGCTGGGTGCCTTCGACTTCAACTCGCGGTTCTACGCCGACGACGACCTCATGGCCGGCGCCGCCGACCCGTTCCAGCTCTTCCGGATCATGCACGAGCTGGTGCAGGCCGACGCGGTGTCCGGGGTGCCGGCCACCGGGTCCTCGACGGGCCAGCCGATCTCCTTCTTCCTCGACCAGTGCCACAACATCGAGCCCAAGGTCGCGGCGATGATCCGCTCGGTCACCAACGTCCAGGAGGCCACCGCCAAGGCCCTGCTGGTCGACACCGAGGCGCTCACCGCGGCCCAGCGCTCGGGCGACGTGCTGGCGGCGTACTCGATCGTCAAGGACGCCTACGACACCGACGTCCGGCCGCTGCTGGGCGACCTGCGCGAGGACCTGGGGCTGGACCCCGACCCCTCGGCCGCCTACGCCCGCTCCGGGTACTTCGAGCAGGTCGCGGCCGAGCGCGTCGGCGGTGAGCAGGCCGGCTGGGGCGCATGAAGAAGGACCTCCTGCCCCCCACCACGGCCTCCGGCCGCGGCGGGACCCTGCAGGAGGCCGGACGGCCCCGCCTCCCGATGGGAGACGGGGCCGTCTGCGTTCCGTGGGTCAGCGCAGGAAGGCCGCCGCCACCCCGGAGTCGACCGGGACCAGCAGCCCGGTGGTGACGGCGAGGGTGCCGTTGGTCAGCGCGAGCACCGCCCCGGCGACGTGCTCGGGGAGGACCTCCTCCTTGAGCACGGTGCGCGAGGCGTAGTACTTGCCCAGGTCGTCCTCCTGCACGCCGTAGGTGGCCGCCCGGGAGGCGCCCCAGCCGCCGGAGAAGATCCCCGAGCCGCGGACGACGCCGTCGGGGTTGATCCCGTTGACCCGGATGCCGTCCTCGCCCAGCTCGGTGGCCAGCAGCCGCACCATGTGCGCCTGGGCGGCCTTGGCCGAGGAGTAGGCCAGGTTGTTCGGACCGGCGAACACCGCGTTCTTCGAGCAGATGTTGATCACGTCGCCGCCCAGGCCCTGCCCGCGCAGGACGACCGCGGCGGCCTGGGTGACCACGAAGCTGCCCCGGGTCATGACGGCGAACTGGGCGTCCCAGTCCTTCAACTCCGTGTCGGCCAGCGACCCGGGCTTCACGAACCCGGCGTTGTTCACCACGATGTCGATCCCGCCCAGGGCGAGCACCGCCTGCTGCACACCGGCGGCGACGGCCGCCGGGTCCGAGACGTCCATCCGGACGGCGACGGCACGGTCGGGGCCCCCGAGCTCGGCCACGACCTCCTCGCTCTTGGCCAGGTCCAGGTCGGCGACGACGATGTCGGCGCCGTGCTCGGCGAGCAGCCGGGCGGTGGCCAGGCCGATGCCCGACGCCGCCCCGGTGACCAGCGCGATCCGGCCGGAGAGGGCCTTGGGCTTGGGCCGGCGGGCGAGCTTGTCCTCCTCCAGCTGCCAGTACTCCACGGCGAACTTCTCCGCCTCGCTGATCGGGGCGTAGCTGCTGACGCCCTCGGCGCCGCGCATCACGTTGATCGCGTTGACGTAGTACTCCCCCGCGACCCGGGCCGTCTGGTGGTCGGCGCCGAAGGAGAACATCCCGATGCCGGGCACCAGCACGATCGCCGGGGCCGAGCCGCGCATCGCCGGGGACTCCGGCTTCGCGTGCCGCTCGTAGTAGGCGCTGTACTCGGCCTGGTACTCGGCGAGCAGCTCGACGAGGCGGGCCTCGACGTCGGCCAGCGGGGCGTCGACGGCGGTGTCGAGCACCATCGGGCGGATCTTGGTGCGCAGGAAGTGGTCCGGGCAGGAGGTGCCGAGCGAGACCAGGTGGTCGAGCTTCTCCCGGGACATGAAGTCCAGCACCACGTCGGAGTCGGTCAGGTGGCCGACCTGCCGGCTGCTGGCCGAGGCGACCCGGCGCAGCAGCGGGAACAGCTCGGCGGCCCGGGTGCGCCGCACCTCGGTGGGCTGGGCCTCGCGGCCGGCGACGACGGGGCCGAACGGCTCGGCCACCGAGCGGGCGGCGAGGAACTCCGCGGCCTGGTCGATGATGCCCAGCGCGCGCTCCTGGGCCTCCGCGGAGGTGGCGCCCCAGCTGGTCAGGCCGTGCCCGCCGAGCACGGCCCCGATGACCTCGGGGTCCTGGGCCAGCGCGGACACCTGCCGGCCCAGCTCCCAGCCCGGGCGCTTCCAGTCGACCCAGGCGACCTTCCCGCCCCACAGCTCGGCCACCAGGGCCGGGCCGTCGGCGGCGCAGGCCAGCGCGGTGACCGAGTCGGGGTGCAGGTGGTCGACGTGCGGGCAGTCGACCAGACCGTGCATCGGGGTGTCGATGGACGGCGTCGCACCGCCGGCGCCGAAGGCGGCGTGCGGGAAGAGCCCGACCATCTCGTCCTCGTGCTCGACCCCGCGGTACACGTCGTCCAGGGCGAGGAACGGCTCGCGGCGCAGCACGGCCAGCCCCTCGGCGCGCAGGGTGCCCAGGTCGCCCCCGGAGCCCTTCACGTAGACCAGTTCGACGTCCTGGCCGGTGGCCGGGCTGGTCACGGTCACCTTCACCGAGGTGTTGCCGCCGCCGTAGTTGGTGACGGTGGGGTCGCTGCCGTAGCGGTGGGACCGGGCCAGGAGTTCCTGGACGCCCTCGGGCAGGGAGGTCATCGTGTCGTGCTCCGTCCTGGCGGCGGGGCCGCCTGTGGGGGTCTGGGGGTGGGCGGTGCTCACGCGGGCACCGCAGGCGGGAGGAGGTGGGGGTCGAGCAGCCCGCGGGAGCGCAGCTCGGCGAGGAGGCGCTGGTAGCCCTCCTCCAGCCCGGCGACCTGGGCGGGGTCGGGGTCGACCACCAGCTCCGGACGCACCGCGCGGGAGGTGACGTCACCCAGGGCACGCCCGGCGACGGGTTCCAGCGCGGTCGCGGCGAGCAGGGCGGCCCCGGACCCGCTGCTGGGCTCGGCGGGCCGGGTGACCGGCCGACCGAGCACGCTGGCCCGGACGACCAGCCACTCGCGGGATCCGCTTCCGCCGCCGACCACCCGGTGGTCGGTGCTGGCCACGCCGAGGGCGGCCAGCCGCTCGAGCCCGAGCCGCTCGACGAACGCGACGCCGTCCAGCTCGGCACGGTGCCGGGCGACCGGGTCCGCGGTGTCCGCGCCGGGGCCGACCAGGAACGCGGTCACGTCCGGGTCGGTGAGGGGGAAGCGCTCGCCGCGCCGGGGCGGAGCGGGCAGCGGGTAACAGGTGAGCGGGGACGGACCGGCGGCCAGCGCCGCGGCGTCCAGGCCGGCGAGGTCGTCGTCGGCGGTGAGCGTGCCGGCCCCGGTGTTCGAGGCGCCCCCGGGCCACCAGCTGCCGTCGGGCGCGAGGTGGGAGTAGACGCCGGCGGTGGCGACCTCGTGGTCGCTGACCCCCTTGAGCACCAGGGTGGTGCCCAGCACGCCGATCGTCTGGCCGGGCAGGACGGCGCCGGCGGCGATCTGCGCGGTGCAGCCGTCGGTCATCCCGGCGACGACGACCACCCCCGGCGGCAGCCCCAGCCCGGTGGCCACCGCCGGCAGCACGGTGCCCACGGGCGTGCCCGGCCGCACCAGCGGGGGCAGGCAGGAGGCCGGTACCCCCGCGGCGGTGAGGACGTCGGGCCAGCTGCCGGCAGCCGCGTCGATGCCTGCCTTCAGCGCGTGCGAGGTGTCGGTGACCAGCTCCCCGGTCAGCGCGGCGACCACCAGGTCGGGCACGTGCAGGTAGCGGCGTCCCGGGGCCGGGGCCGTGCCCGGCTGCCCCAGCAGCCAGAGCAGCCGGCCGATGGTGGACGAGGACCCGGCCGGACCGCCCAGGGCGGCCTCGGCCAGCCCCCGGCCCCGGTCGTCGGAGTAGAGCAGCGCCGGACCGACGGGACGGCCGGTGTCGTCGATGGCGACCACGCTGCCCGAGGTGCCGGTCACCGAGAGCGCAGCGACCGCCGCGGCCCGGGGACCGAGGTCCCGGACGACCTGGGACAGCGCCATGAGGGCGCCGGCCGCGTGCCCGGGGTCCTGCTCCACCCAGCCCGGTCGCGGGGTGCGCGGGGCGCCGAGCGGGCCGGTGGCCCGGGCGAGCACCCTGCCGTCCGAGGCGTCGACGGCGACCACCCGCACGGCGGCGGTGGCCAGGTCCACCCCGAGGACGACGGGGCCGGCTGCAGACACCTCAGACCCCCGCGGGGTGCAGCAGCAGGTCGGCCAGCCCGGTCAGCCCGCGGACGGCGAGGTCGGGCTCGGCCAGCTGCTCGGGGGTGGGGTGGTCGGGGGCCTCGCCGCGCAGCACCCACACGGTGCCCAGGCCGAGGGCGGCGGCGGGCCGGACGTCGGTGTCCAGCCGGTTGCCGACGTGCACCGCGTGCGCGGGGTCGGTGCCGGCCTGCGCCAGCGCCCACCGGAAGAGCTCGGGGCTGGGCTTCTCGTGCCCGACGATCGCCGAGACGCCCCAGACGTCGACGTGCTCGGCGACGCCGTCGCGGGTGAGCGCGTCGACGACGGTGGCCTCCTGGTTGGCCAGGACCCCGACCACCACGTCGTCGGGGAGTGACTCCAGGAACGGCAGCACGTCGTCGTAGGCGGTGCCCGCCGGGTGCAGCCAGTGCTCCCGGGTGCGCTCGTGCAGCTCGCCGCGGGCCGCGGGGTCGCCCAGCAGCTCGGTGGCCAGCGCGGTGCGCAGCGACCCGCCCTGCGCGGCCCGGATCCGGTCGTAGACGGCGCGGAACGCGGCCCGCTCCACCGCGGGCTGCCCGGCGGCGGCGCGCATCTCGTCGAGGGCGGTGAGCACGGCGGCCACGAAGTTCTCGTCGTCGTAGACGGGCCCCCCGACGTCGAGGAACACCGCCCGCAGCTCGGCGGGCAGGGTCACAGCACGCCCCCGGCGAGGTTCCGCCGGCGCTCCTCGATGTCGTCGCGGGCGAAGAACTCCTCGACGGAGTCGGTGGGCAGCGGGGCCACACCGCCGGCCGCGTAGGCCGCCGTCCGCACCTGGGCGCCCTTGACCGCCATCTGCGAGACGCCCTCGATGCCGGCCGGGGTCGGCGCGTGCGCGACGATCCCGTGATTGCCCAGCAGCACCAGCTGCGGCAGCTCGCCGTGGGTCTCCCAGTGCCGGGTCAGGCCCTCCAGGTAGACCCGGCCGAGCTTCACACCGGGCTGGGCGTAGGGCACGAACAGCGGGCGGCCGATGACCACGGCCTCGTCGGAGTAGACGAACCGGTCGTAGGCGGTGGCGGCGTGCACGCTGGCCAGCAGCGCCACCACCGGGGTGGGGTGGGTGTGCCCGACGAACGCGGTGGGGGCGAACGCCTGGGCCGCGACGTGCACCAGCGTCTCGATCGAGGCGCGGCGGCGGCGGCCCTCGTGCTCCCCGGCGTCCAGGGCGGCGGTCAGGTCGGCCTGGGTCGAGCGGGGGTCGCGCATCAGGTCGACCAGCGGCTGCACGTCGACGACGACGAAGTCCTCGGCCGTCGACGTCCGCATGTTCGACCCGGAGGCCTTGACGACCACCCGGCCGTCGGCGAGCAGCTGGGAGGTGTTGCCCTCGGCCAGGATCACCAGGTCGCGGGCGGGTTCGCCGAGGTCACGGGTGAGCTGGACGAGTTCGGGGCTGACGAGTGAGGGGTCCCACGTCGCGGTCACTGGGTGCCTCCGTAGCGGCGGTTGGTGATGCCGTTGAGGAGCGCGGCGAAGACGAGGACGGCGCCGAGCGCCAGGAGCTGGAGCTGGCTGCCGGTGTTGCCCGGGACGGCGAGCAGGATCCCGGCGTTCAGCCAGACGATGAGCAGGGCGGCGAGCACGACGCCGGCGACCCGGCCGATGCCGCCGGTGATGGCGACGCCGCCCAGGACGGCGATGGTGATCGCGGGCAGCGCCATGCCCGTGCCGGAGACCCCGGCGTCGGGCCGGGCGGAGGCGAACTGGGCGACGGTGACCACCGCGACGAGGCCGGAGATGGCGCCCGCGGCGACGTAGGCGGTGAACCGGGTGCGGCGGACGTCGATGCCGGTCCACTCGGCGGCCACGTCGTTGGTGCCCACCGCGTAGAGCCGGCGACCCCAGGTGGTGCGGGCCAGCACCAGCCACACCACGATCACCGTCGGGATCAGGAAGGTGAAGATGCCCAGCGGCACCCGGGGGAAGGACTCGGGCAGGAACGGCAGCTGCACGGTCGCGGCCGTGGAGTAGAGGTCCTGGATCGGCTGGGTGCTGATCGGCTGCTGGTCGTTGATCACCAGGGCCAGGGACCGGAAGGCGTAGTACGTGGCCAGCGTGGTGATCAGTGCCGGGAAGCCGACGTAGGCCACGAGGACGCCGTTCAGGGCGCCGCAGAGCGCACCGAAGGCGACCGCCAGCAGCAGCGCCGGGAACAGCGACCAGCCCCACTCGCCGTAGGCGAAGCCGAACACCATGCCGGTCAGCGAGACGATCGCGCCGACCGACAGGTCGATGCCGCCGCGGCCGGAGGTGATGACCAGCAGCTGGGCCAGGCCCAGCAGCACCAGCGGCACGAGGTTGATCAGCGTGGAGGCCATGTACGACGGGCTGTACGGGGCGCTGAGGTAGTTGTTCTGGCTGAGCGTCGTCATGGTGAGCACGACGGCGACCAGCAGCAGCACGAGCAGGGCGATCCGCTGGGTCAGCGCGATCTTCAGCAGCCGGGCACCGAGCGAGGGCCCGCCGGGCGCGGCCTTCTCGGTGACGGGAGCGGGAGCGATGGTGCTCATGAGGTCCTCCGGGTCCGCTGGCGGACGATGTCGGCGCCGACGGCGATGACGATGAAGATCCCGACGAACAGGTCGGACAGCTGGGACTGCCAGCCGAGCTGCGTGACGCCGGTGCTGACGGTCTGGACCAGCAGCGCGCCGAGCACGGTGCCCAGCACCGACCCGCGACCGCCGGTGATCGAGGTGCCGCCGATGACCACGGCGGCGATGACGGCGAGCTCGGTGCCCGCCCCCACCGACGCGGCCAGGCTCGAGGTGCCCTGGGCGATCACGAAGCAGGCGGCCAGCCCGGACAGCAGGCCGGTGAGCACGTAGGCCAGCAGCACCCGGCGACGGACCTGCACCCCGGCGAGCCGGGCAGCGACGGCGTCCCCGCCGATGGCGTAGAAGTGCCGCCCGCCGGCGGTGTGCCGCAGGTACCACCAGGCGGCCGCGGCGATCACCAGCATGATCAGGAAGCTGTGCGGGACGCCGAGGGTGCGGCCGGCCTCGCCGCGGCCGAAGAAGGCCAGCGTGGCGGGGATGCCCTCGACGGTGGAGGAGCCGAAGAACTGCAGGCCGAGGAACTTGAAGAGGTTCAGCGTGCCGAACGTGATGATGATGGCCTGCACCCGGCCGTAGGCGATGAGCACGCCGTTGACCAGGCCGAGCACCCCGCCGACGACGACGGAGAGCAGCACGGCCAGCGGGAGCGACAGGCCGTTGCCGACCAGCGCCTGGGCGGTGACCACCGAGGACACCATCACCACGCTGCCGACCGACACGTCGATGCCGCCGGTGATGATCACGATGGTCATGCCGACGCCGATCAGCGCGATCGGGCTCATCGAGACCAGCAGCGGGATGATCGAGCCGCTGGTGAAGAACGCCGGGGTGGCCAGGCTCAGCGCCAGCCACAGCGCCGAGATCACCACGATCAGCACGACCTCCTGGCCGGTGACCGGGCTGGGCAGCACCCGACCGCGGGCCTTCGCCTCGTGCGTCACCTCGCCGACCGGGCCGGCGGGTGGGGTGGCGGTGGGGGCGCTCATGCCGGCACCCCCGCCTCGTCCACGGCGCCGGCGGCGGCGGCCAGCACGTCGACCTGGGTGGCGCCCGGGCCGAACTCGACGGTGGTGGTCCCGGCCCGGACGACCTGCAGCCGGTCGGAGATGCGGATGGCCTCGGCGAGGTCGGAGGTGACGATCAGCACGGCGGTCCCGTCGTCGGCGAGTTGGGTGATGATGCGGTGGATCTCCTCCTTGGCCCCCACGTCGACGCCCTGGGTGGGCTCGGCGAGGACCAGGAGACGGGGGCGTTCGACGAGCTGGCGGGCCAGCACGACCTTCTGGGCGTTGCCGCCGGAGAGCATCGAGACGGCCTGCTTCTCGTTCGGCGTCTTGACCGACAGCCGGGTGATCGAGGAGCGGGCGACCTCGCGCTCCTTGCGGCGGTCCAGCCAGCCCAGCCGGGACAGCAGCGGCAGGTGGCCGGCGGAGATGTTGAAGGAGATGGGCTGGAAGCCGAACAGGCCCTGCTGCTTGCGGTTGGCCGGCAGCAGCGCGATGCCCAGCTTCTGGGCCTGCCGCGGGGAGCGCGGGCTGACCTCGCGGCCGTCGATGACGATCGAGCCCGACGTCGCCCGGCTCATCCCGTAGACCGTCGCGCCGATCTCGGCCACGCCGGAGCCGACCAGGCCGTACAGGCCGACGATCTCCCCCGGCCGGATCGTCACGTCGACGTCGTGGAACCGGCCCGCCAGGCCCAGGCCGCGCAGCTCCAGCCGCGGCTCGCCCTCGGGCACGGTGCGCTCGTGGCGGGCGTCGTCCAGGATGCCGCCGACCATCAGCTCGACGATCTTCCGGACGGTCAGCTCGCCGATCGGGTGGGTGCCGATGGTCTGCCCGTCGCGCATGACGGTGACGGTGTCGGCGATGGTGAACAGCTCGTCGAGCCGGTGCGAGATGTAGATGATCGAGACGCCGGAGGCGGCCAGCCGACGGACGACGCCGAAGAGCACCTCGACCTCGGTGTCGGTGAGGATCGCCGACGGCTCGTCGAGGATCAGCACCCGGGCGTCCCCGGCGAGGGCCTTGGCGATGGAGACCTGCTGCTGCTCGGCGATCGAGAGCTGTCCGACGGCGACCGTGGCGTAGCGCCCGGGCAACCCGATCAGCTCGAGCAGGTCGACGACCTTCGCGTTCTGCGCGGCCCAGTCGATCCGGCCGCCGCGGGTGAGCTCGCGGCCGGTGAAGACGTTCTCGGAGACGGTGAGCTCGGCGAAGAGCTGCGGCTCCTGGTAGACGGTGGCGATGCCCAGGGCCATCGCGTCGCCGGTGGTGGCGATGCTGGCCGGGGCGCCGTCGAACTCGATCGTGCCGGTGTCCGCCGTCTCGGCGCCGGACAGGATCTTGATCAGCGTGGACTTGCCGGCGCCGTTCTCCCCGACCAGGGCGTGCACGCTGCCGGCCTCGACCCGCATGTCGGCGTTGCGGATGGCGCGCACCGCGCCGAAGCGCTTGGCGACGCCGGCGACCTCGAGCCGGGCGGGCGTCGCGGGAGCGGGGTCTGCGGTCATGTCCGGGGGTCCTCCGGGGGTGGTCTCTGGGGTGGGTGGTGCCCCGTCGTGGGCGGGCCGGTCGGCCCGCCCACGACGGGTGGTGCTCAGTAGTCGAAGTCGCCGACGTTGTCCGAGGTGATGACCAGCGGCGGGCCGAGCAGGAGGGTCTTCGTGGCCTCGTCGTACTCGATCCCGGAGAGGTCGGAGTTGACGTCGTTGGTGGCCTCGAAGGCGGTGCCCTCGGCGAGCTGGGTGCCGGCCCAGGCGGTCAGGTAGCCCAGGTTCTGCACGTCCCACAGCACGCTGGCCGAGGAGGAGCCGTCCTCCAGGTAGTCGGCCATCGACATGGGCGTGCCCAGGCCGACGGTCGAGACCTGGCCGACGCGGCCGGCGTCCTGCACGGCCTGCGCGACGCCCGGGGCGGCCGAGGTGCACTCGCCGACGAGGCCGGTCAGGGTCGGGTCGGCGTTGAGCAGGTCGGTCGCGATCTGGGTGGCCGCGGCCTGGTCCTCACCGGCGTAGACGACGTCGGTCAGCTCCACGTCGGGGTACTCCGAGGCGGTGTACTCCCGCTGCACCTCGATCCAGCTGTTGAGGTTCTCGGCCGTCTCACCGCAGGAGACGATGGCGTAGCGGCCGCTGCCGCCCATGGCCTCGACGATCTGGTCGGTGAGGGTCTCGCCGATGCCCTGGGCGGTCGCCTGGTTGACGAAGACCTCGCGCACCGAGTTGGGGGCGTCGGTGTCGGTGGTGCCGACGGCGATCCCGGCGTCGCGCGCCTCCTGGAGCAGCGGGGCCATCGAGTCGGGGTCGTTGGGGGCGACGAAGAGGACGTCGACGCCCTGCTGGATGAACGAGCGGACGATGTCGGCCTGCGCGGCGGCGTCGGCCTCGACCGGGCCCTGGTACAGCCAGGTGCAGCCGAGCTCCTCGCAGGCGGCCTCGCCGCCGGCGTTCATGGCCTCGAAGTAGGGGATGCCCTGCAGCTTGGGGACGTAGGCGACCGTGGGGCCGCTGGCGTCGCCGCCGCCGGAGCCGCTGTCGCCGCCGGCCGAACCGCCGTCGCCCTGCCCGCAGGCGGTGAGGGCCAGGGACAGGCCGATCCCGGCCACCAGGCTCTTGTAGTGCACTGCCTTCATGATCACTCCATCGTGAAAGCGGGGTGTCCCCGCTGAGGGGCCGCCACCTGTGGGCTGGCGGGTGGGTCTCCCGGGCACTGGCTCCCCGGGTGGTCTGGGTCAGGGACTGCGGAGTCCCCGGGCGTGGTCGTCGCGCTCCACCAGGTCGCGCAGCCGCGCGGCGGCTGCGTCCCAGCGGTCGTCGGGACGTGGTTCGTGGGTGCGCAGCTCGGTCGAGGCGGCGACGACGCGGCGCAGGTCGGCCAGGTCGGCGAGCTCGCCCAGGGAGATGAGCTGGACCCCGGCGTTGCCCAGCGCGGTGGCCTCGACCGGCCCGCAGTGCACCGGGAGCCCGGTGGCGTCGGCGGTGGCCTGGGCCAGCAGCCGGTGGTTGGCCCCGCCGCCGGTGACGTTCACCGAGGCGGGCGCCTGCCCGGTCACGGTGGCGACGTCCTCGGCGGTGAGCCGGTAGGCCAGTGCGAGGCTGTCCACGACGCAGCGGGCGACCGCACCGACCCCCTCGGGCACCGGGTCGCCGTGCCGGGCGCAGTAGGCGCGGATCCGGGCCGGCATGTCACCGGGGGCCAGGAAGTCCTGGGCGTTGACGTTGACGATGCTGCGCAGCGCCGGCTCGGCCGCGGCGAGCTCGGCGATCTCGGCGTAGTCCAGGTCGGGTCCCTCGGCGGCCCACTGCCGTCGGCACTCCTGCAGCACCCAGAGGCCCATCACGTTGCGCAGCAGCCGGGTGGTGTCGGCGTACCCGCCCTCGTTGGTCAGGTTCGCCGCCAGGGTCCCCGGCGTGATCAGCGGGGTGTCGCGCTCGACGCCCATCAGCGACCAGGTGCCCGAGGAGATGAAGAGCCCACCGGGGGTCGCGAACGGGGTGCCGACGACGGCCGCGGCGGTGTCGTGGCCGGTGGGCGTGATGACCCGGGTACCGGCCAGCCCGCGGTCGGCCAGGGCCCCGGTGACCGGGCCCAGGTCCGTGCCGGGGTCCACGACCTCGGGGAAGAGCCGGGCCGGGATGCCGAGCGACTCGGCGACGTCGGTGGCCCAGGCCCGGGTGTCGCTGCGGTAGAGCCCTGAGGTCGACGCCGCGGTCGACTCGGTGACGCGGGTGCCCGAGAGCAGGTGGTGGAAGACGTCCGGGATCATCAGCAGCGTCTGCGCCCGGTCCAGCCGGTCGGTGTGCGCGGCGTCGTCCATGAGCGCGAAGACCGTGTTGATCTCCATGGTCTGGATCCCGGCGGCGCCGTAGAGCCGGTCGGCGCCGATCCGGGCGACCGCCTCGCGCATGGCCCGGGCCTGGCGGGGGTCGCGGTAGCAGGTGGGCTGGTCGACCAGCGACCCGTCGGCGGCGAGCAGGCCGTAGTCGACGCCCCAGGTGTCCACCCCGACCGAGGCGACCGGGGTGTGTGCGGCGAGGGCCGCCAGCAGGTCCGCCACGTGCGTCCAGAGGGTGTCCACGTCCCAGCGCAGCAGGCCGTCCGCGGCCACCGTGGCGCCGTTGGCGAAGCGGCCCTCGACGTCCAGGTGCAGCCTCGCACCGTCGAACGTGGCGGCGACGACCCGACCGCTCTCGGCCCCGAGGTCGACGGCGGCAACGGTCCTCCCCGCGGTCATCGGAGGGCCTCGAGCTCTACGGCGTGCACGGGCACGCCGGCGTCCTTGACCGCGGCGGCGGCCGCGGGGTCGACGCCGGAGTCGGTGTAGACGGCGGTGAGCCGCTCGACCGGGACGCAGGTGTGGATGGAGAAGCTGCCGAACTTGCTGGCGTCGAGCAGGCCGTAGACCTCGTCGCACGCCTCGGCGAGCTGGGCCTTGGCGGCGGCCTCCTCGCCGGCCAGGTCGAGCAGGCCGCGCTCGGCGGAGATGCCGTGCCCGCCGAGGAAGCCGCGGTCGATCCGGCCGCGTCCGGCCAGCACGTCGCCGACGTGGCCGACCAGCGAGCGGGCCGAGCGCCGCACGACCCCGCCGGGCATGACGATCGTGGCGTCGGTGCGCTCGCTGAGCAGCGTCGCGGTGGGCAGGCTGGTGGTGACGACGACGAGGCCGCGCCGGTCGACGAGCTGCGCGGCGAGGTACCAGCACGTGGTGGAGGAGTCCAGGGCGATGACGTCGCCGTCGCGGACCAGCGGCGCGACTACTTCGGCGATGGCCGTCTTGGCCGCCTGCCGGTGCCGCAGCCGGGTCTCGAAGGCGCCCTCGTCGGCGGTCCGGGTGGAGACGGCGCCGCCCCGCACCCGGCGCAGCGCGGCCCGCTGCTCGAGGGCCTCGAGGTCCTTGCGGATGGTCACCGTGGAGACGCCCAGCTGGGTCGCGAGGTCGGTCACCTGGACGCGTCCCCGGCTCTCCAGCTCGTTGAGGATCACCTCCGAGCGGGCGAACTCGTCCAGTGCGACCACGGTGCGGGGGTCCTCTCGGCCGGGGGGCTGCGTGAGCTGGGTCTCTGTGACCCAGGGCGCAATCTACGAGTGACCGAAAGCGAACGTCAAACAACGAAAGCATCACGAAAGCCTGGTGCTTGTCGTGCGAAAGCCTCGACTTGCGGACGTCGCCCCGACCGGGGACCGACGCCTCGGGAGGCGGGCGGTCGGGTCAGCGAGGGCCCGGGTCGGACGGCACCACGGGTCCGGCCAGGAGCCTGCGCAGGACGCTGGCGGCGCCGGCAGCCGTCTCCTCCTCCACGGGCCCGGAGGCCAGCCGGCTCAGGACCAGCGACCGGAGGAAGAAGACCGCCACCGCGGTCGGCTCCGTGCCACCCACCGTCTCGCCCCGGTCGCCCGCGCGGCCGAGCAGCTCGCGCAGGACCTGCTCCGCCGGGCCGTCCAGCGCGTCCCGGAAGGCGGAGCGGACCCGGTCGTCGGGCACGCCCACCAGCGCGCCGACCGCCCGCTCGGGCGTCGACAGCGGTCGGGTCAGGAACACCGACAGCTGGGCCACGTCCGCGGTCATGGACCCCTGGTCGGCCGGGCAGGCCAGGAGCCGGGTCCTGGACACGACCTCCGCGGCCGCGGCGACCACGTCGGGCCACCGCCGGTAGAAGGCCGCCTTCCCGGCCCCCACGTCGGTGGCCAGTCCGTCCGAGGACAGGGCCCGCAGGCCGCGACGGGCCAGCAGCTCCTCGACCGCCACCAGGAACCGCTCGGTCAGCTCCGGGCTCCGCGGTCGCCCCCGCCGGCGCCCGGTGGCCACCTCCCTCCCGCAGCCCGGGGGCGGGGCGGCCGCGTCGGCGGGGCCCTGCAGGGGGCTCACCGGTCGTCGACGGCGTCGCGGGTCATCACCTCCCCACCGTGGCGGGTGCTCTCCCGGCCGACGATCCCTTCGACGCCGGTCGACGGGTCCCCGGTGACCGCCGCGGCGCCGACCTCCGGCGCCGTCCGGGCGGAGGCGCCGGTCGGTGCGGCCGAGACGCTTCGACGACGGTCGAAGGGTTCTCCCCCGGCGCGGTCGCCGGTCATGATGAGCGGTCTGCAGGTGTCGATCCCACGACCTGGGAGGTCAGATGGCGGTCATCGTCGACATGACCGAGCTCGAGGCCGCTCCGGAGATCATCCACCGGCCGGGGCTCACCGCGCACTCGCTGCTGCGCCGCATGTGGCTGCAGGACAGCAGCGTGCCCACCGGCATCCGGCACGGCATCACCTCCCTGGTGGGCCGCGAGCTGCTGACGGCGTACGCCCCCCTGCGGCTCAGCGCGGACCCGTTCTTCCCCGAGGCGATGGCCCCGGTCGTCGCCGACACGTCCCACTGGGTCCAGGAGATGGCCGCCGCCGTGGCCGACGCCGATCCCGATGCGGTCGCCGAGCGCATCCACGACCAGTACGCGGGCCGACCGCCCGCGCGGTGGTCGGCCGCCGCCGAGGACCCTCGAGCCTGGCTCGGTGCCGTGGCCGGCACCCTCACGGCCGCCTCCCCCGTGCTGTCGGTCGCCTGGGACCGCGCCCGCGCCCGGCTCGACGTCGAGGGGCCGTTGATCGCCGCCGCGCTCCGGGAGTCGGCCTTCCCGGTCGTGCTGGGATCGCTGTCCCGGCACGTCACCGTCCGGGACGGTGAACTGCGGATGCCCTACCTCCGGGACGTGCGGCCGTTCGCGCCGCCGCGGCGGCTGCGCCTGGCGCCCATGCTGAGCGGGCCCGACGCCTGGAGCGTCACACCGGACGACGCGGACTGCCTGTGCCTGGGCTACGCCGTCCGGGGGGCCCTGCCGGCCGTCAGCCAGGAGACGTACCTGCCCCGCCGCGACCCCCTGGTGATCGTCATGGGCGCCGCCCGCGCCCAGCTGCTGCGCGCCCTGGACCGGCCGAGGACGGTCGGGGCCCTCGCCCGGACGCTGGACAAGGCGCCGAGCACCGTCAGCCACCACTGCAGCCGTCTCCGCGACGCCGGGTTGGTGGAGACCGTGTCCCACGCCAAGCAGACGTGGGTGGTGCGCACGGCCCGGGGCAGCGCCCTCTGCGGCCTCCTCGACCGGTGACCGCGCAGCGGGGACCGGCCCAGGAACAGGACGAGCCTGGTCAGACCGGGGTCTGACCAGGCTCTGCTGCTCCCCCGTCTGGACTCGAACCAGAAACCGTTCGATTAACAGTCGAATGCTCTGCCAATTGAGCTACGGGGGAAGGCGTCGTGCGCGGGACGAGATTACCCCACGGCAGCCGCCTCCCCGGGAGGGGCCCCCGCGGGTGTCGGGCCGGTAGCGTCGGCGGTTTCCCAGCCCCCACCCAGGAGGTCCCTCGTGGCCAAGCTGTCCTTCCTCGCCGGCTTCGGTGCCGGCTACGTGCTGGGTGCCAAGGCCGGCCGCGGCCGGTACGACCAGATCCGCCGCGCCTACGACCACGCCAAGGACGACCCGCGGCTGCAGTCGGCCGCCGGCGTCGCGCAGGCCCAGGCCCAGGCGGCCGTCAGCTCCCTCGTCGGACGACGGGGTGGGTCCGAGCGGCCCTGAGGCGTCAGCGGCTGGCGTCGTCGGAGTCCACGGCGGCGGCCAGCCGCTCCCGGGCGACCTGCCGGGCGGCAGGGTCGTCCCGGTCGGCGTCGTCGTCGAACACCACGCTCCACTCCCGGGCGGCCTGACCGGGCACCCGACGGGCGACCAGCACCACACCGCCCCCGGCGGGCAGCGGGTGCCGCTGGCTGGCCACGACGGTCTGGTCCACCCGACGGCGCACCACCGCGGGCAGCTCCCCCGCGTCGCTGAGCACGTGCCGGATCACCGCGCCGCGGGCCTGCACCCCGGGCTCCACCTCGACCAGCGGGGTGACGGCGAACGTCCCCCCGGTGGCCGCGGCCGCCCAGCGGGCGTGCCCGACCAGGTGCCACGGCAGCAGGTCCGGTGCGCCGTCGTCGGGTCCGGCCGGCACCGCGCGCAGGCCGGCCGACGTGGCGGCCAGCCAGCCCCCGGCCGACCGCACGCCCCAGGCCAGCACGTCCTCGGCACCCGCGGCCGCGGCGACCTGCTCGGGCGGTCGCCCGAAGCGCTGTCTCAGCCGGGCCAGCGGGTTCACCCGACCACGCCGCCCATGGCCCGCTCGCGCAACGACCGGGCCTCCTGCTCCAACGCGACGAGCTGGCCGAACACCCGGGTGTACTCCTCGGGGGCCTCGACCGGGTTCATCCGCTGCAGCTTGCCCTTGGCCACGGCCACCCGGCGGACGGCGTGCATCTCCAGCAGCCGGGCGACGACGGCCTGCACGTAGCCGCTGTCCACCTCCTCGCCGGGAGCCATCATCGGCTCGACGGCGAGCTCGGTGAGCAGCGCCTGGGCGCTGTCCCGGTCGCAGTGCTCGCGGACGACGTCCAGCCACGCCATGCCGGTGATCGTCGCGGCCGCGGCGCCCCCGGTGGCGGTGACCGCGGCGGCGATCGCGGCGTAGTCCGGGTGCGTCCAGGCCGCCTCGGGGACGGCGTCGAACGCCGGCCCGGCCAGTTCCGGCGACTGCAGGGCGGCCTTGACGGCCTCGCGCTCGATGAAGAACGCGGCGTCGTCGGCGGACCGGGTGGGCGCCTTCTGCCGCGGACGGGGGCCCGCCGTCGGCTTGTCCTCCCCCGTCGCCGCACGCACCCGGGCCAACACCTCGGCCTCGTCGGTGTTGCCCAGCATCCCGGCGAGCTGGCGGGCGTAGGCCGGGCGCAGCGCGTGGTCCTTGATCCCGGCGACCATCGGCACGGCCTTCTCCAGCGCCTGCACCCGGCCCTCGACGGTGTCCAGGTCGTAGCCGGCCAGCGTCGTCTTCAGCACGAAGGCGATCAGCGGCACCCGGCGGGCGACCAGGTCGCGCACGGCGGTGTCACCGTGCGCCTGGCGCAGCTCGCAGGGGTCCATGCCCTCCTGCTCCACGGTGACGAAGGTCTGGCCGACGAAGCGCTGGTCCTCGGCGAAGGTCTTCATCGCCGCGGCCTGGCCGGCGGCGTCGCCGTCGAAGCAGTAGACGACCTCCCCGCGGAACTCGTCCTGGTCCATCAGCAGCCGGCGCAGCACGTTGATGTGCTCGGCGCCGAACGCGGTGCCGCAGGAGGCGACCGCGGTCGTGACGCCGGCGATGTGGCAGGCCATCACGTCGGTGTAGCCCTCGACCACCACGGCCTGGTGCCGGCGGGCGATGTCGCGCTTGGCCCGGTCGACCCCGTAGAGCACGGTGGACTTCTTGTAGAGCGGGGTCTCCGGGGTGTTGAGGTACTTGGGGCCCGGGTCGTCGTCGGCGAGCTTGCGGGCGCCGAACCCGATGACGTCACCGGTGATGTCCCGGATCGGCCACAGCAGCCGGCGGTGGAACCGGTCGATGTAGGAGCCCCGGCTGGACTGCTTGCTCAGCCCCGCCAGCTCCAGTTCCTCCTGGCTGAACCCGGCCTGCCGCAGGTGCTTGGTCAGGGTGTCCCAGCCGGCGGGGGCGAAGCCGCAGCCGAAGTCCGCGGCCATCTCCCGGGTGAACCCGCGCTGGGCCAGGAAGGTGCGGGCGATCGAGGCGTCCGGGGTGGCCAGCTGGGACTGGTAGAAGTCCGCGGCCGCGGTGTTGGCCGCCACCAGCCGGGCGCGCTGTCCGGCCGCTGCCCGGTTGGGCGCCCCGGTGGGGCGCCCGCCGTCGTCCTCGTACTGCAGCTGGACGCCGGTCCGGCCGGCCAGCAGCTCGACGGCCTCGCTGAAGGTCAGGTGGTCGATCTTCTGCACGAAGGAGATGACGTCGCCGCCTTCTCCACAACCGAAGCAGTTCCCGGTGAGGATGTTGTCCTCGAGCGTGAACGCATGGGTGCCGGGGACCTCGGCGCAGAAGACCTCTTCCACCCGGTCGGACCACTCCACCGACCGGACGACCCAGTTCTTGCGCTCGTACTTCTTGGTCCGCCCGATGTGCCGCTCCCGGTGCTGGCGGAGCAGGAAGAAGGACTCGGGCAGGCCCTTGGTCATGAAGCGGACGTTGTAGATGTCGCTCATCACGCCGTCGATGCCCAGCCGGGTCTGCTTGGCGACACCGAAGGTGCCGATGCCCAGGCGGGTGCACAGCGTGCGGACGTACTCCAGGTTCGCGGGGTCGGCCGAGTTCAGGACGGCGTCCCCGTCGTCAGCGACGCACCCGTCGGCGGCGAAGTAGCCGGCCAGCCACCCCAGGAGGTACGAGGCGTCCTCGTCCAGGGCCGGCCGTTGCTCCTTGAAGTAGGCAGGCAGGCCGTAGTAGCGGGTGCCCCGCTCCTCGGACCACGATCGACACCCGTCGAAGTAAGGCGCGAGTTCGGCGTCCTTCTCCCCGTAGAGGACGGCGATCGAACCGGCCCCTGCCCGGGTGCCGTCGCCGTAGACCAGGCCACGTGCGATGCCGAAGGGCGAGGGGCGGGTGGCCGGGTTGAGCACCCTGCTCATGGGGAACGAGTGCGAGAGGCGGTCGCCCGGCCGGAGGTCAGTCGTCAGCTTCTCCCGGCGGTTCTGCCGGAGAGCCCCCGAGGGCACGAACCACCGGTGCTCGTCGGTGGCGAACAGCTCTTTCACCCGTCCGTTCCGGGTCACCGTCACCCTCATCAGGCGCTGCTCGCCGTAGGAACGGAAGGGGGCCTCGACCCAGCCGCCGTTCCCGTTGAGCACCCGGACGGTCTTCCCGGCCAGTTCCCGGATAGGAACGGTGCCGTCCTCCGTCAGCACCCCGGTCTCGCCCGCCAGGCAGTGGAAGAGGTTTCTCGTCGGGGTGACCTGGAAGGACGGGGACTTCTCGTCGTGGAAGGGACACAGGCCCTTCAGCGATCCACCGCCGGCGCGCTTGAGCTGCAGGTGCTCCCCGACGATCTCGTCGATCTTGCTGCGCTCGCGCACGGTGGCGATGTCGGCGGCGCGGATGCGGCCGCGGCGTTCACCGGCCATCAGACGTCCGTCCCGTGCGCTGCGGCCCTGCTCAGCTCGAGCACCGTTCCCCCTCCCGGACGGCCCGACCCGGGTCGCCGTCCCCATCATCCCGCGCGGGGACGACGACGTCACGGCGGTGTCCACACCGGTCAGGTGGCAGCAGCAGCCGCCGCCTGGTTGTTGCGCCGGGTGAAGGTGAAGTCGAGCCAGACCAGGAACACCGCGTGGTGCAGCGGGACGTCCTCGCGCAGCGTCAGGGTGGGCGTGGGGCTCCAGAAGCCGATCCGCCCGCTGGTGCCGATCTGCTGGCCGTCCACGGTCCACACCCGGTTGCGGGCCCCGCCCTGGACCTGGACGAGCACGCCCTCCAGGTCGACCTCGTGGCGGGAGGTCCAGAACGAGGTGCGGACGGCGCGCATCCGCGTGGTGTGCTCCGGGTCGGCCGACAGCCGCGCCCCGAGGTCCCCGGTCTCCTTGCCGAACACCCACTCCTGACCACCGACCAGGGCCCGGGCGCGTTCCCGCCAGAACCCCTGCTCCAGGGTCGCGACCACCACTCCCCCGGTCGCCGCCTTGTCTCCGTCCCCGCCGGCGACGACGGCACGCACGCCGGCCTCCATCCCGCGGTGCCCGGCGCCGGTGAGCGTGTAGAGCGTCACGAGATGCCCGGTGCCCCGGCCACGCTCTCCCCGGTCGCCCGGTACAGCAGGTAGGCCGCCGTCTCGCGCAGGATGTAGCGGAACTGCACGGCGCGGGTCTGCACGGCCGGGCCCTGCCGGGTCGGGGAGCTGCTGGCCTCCATGCCGGAGTCCTCGGCCATCCGCTCCGCGCGCATCGCGTGCCAGGGGTCGGTGACCAGCACCGCGGTGGACCAGCCGCGCTCGTCGAAGGCGGAAGCGACCTCGCGCATGCTCTCCAGGGTGTCCACGCCCTCGGGGACGGCGAGCAGCCCGTCGTCGGGGACCCCGGCCGCGGCGAGGTAGTCCCGGCCGGCCTCGGCCTCGCTGAACACGTCGCCCTCGGCCCGGCCGCCCACGGTCACCACGACCGGGGCGACGCCCTGCTCCCACAACGCCAGCGCGTGCTCCAGCCGGGCCTCGAAGATCGAGCTGGGCACGCCGTTGTACTGCGCGGTGCCCAGCACGACGATCGCGTCGGAGGTGGGCTGGGAGTCCTGCCGCGCCGTCCACCAGATCGCGGTGGCGGTGGAGACGACGACCAGGCCCGCGGCGAGCACGAGGGCGCCCACCGTGCGCGAGACGAAGCCACCGATCACGGGTCATGGGTACCACGCGACCCTGACGGTCCCGGGGAGGTCAGCTCCCCGCGCAGACCTTCGGACCGTCCTCGGCGACGAGGGTCAGCTCGCTGGTGGTCACCACGCCGTCGTCGTCCCAGCGGACGGTCACCGTGCGGGCCTGGACGCCGTCCAGCTCGGCCTCCGTCGCCGTCCCGACCTGCGGGGTGCCGGCCCGCAGGTAGTCCGTGGCGACCTGGCTGGCGTCGATCCGGTCCTGCTCGGCGTCGCAGAGCAGGCCCCACGCGGTCTCCTCGTCCCCGGCGACGAGCGCCCGGGTGAACACGTCGGCGACCTGCTCGACCTGCTCCTCCGGGGAGCCCTGCAGGGCGTTGAGGCTGAACACCGCGGCGACGGCGACCACCACGGTGCCGCCGCCGATGGCCAGCAGCAGGCCCTTGCGGGAGCGGCCGGCACCGGCGTGCAGCGGCTGCGGGTCGTCGTCGTACAGGTAGGGCTCGCTCATCCGCCGCTGACCTCCAGCTCGGCACCGCGCGGGGGCCGGGGGTCGTCCCGGTCGCCCTCGAGCCAGCCCTCGGGGAGGGCGACCGGCCGCGGCGGGGTGGTGCGCCCACGGGGCGCGCCGAGCACGGCGGTCGGATAGGGCTGGTCCTCGATGCCGGCCAGCAGCTCGGCGAGCTCGTCCAGGGAGCTCACCATCGCCAGCGCCCGGCGGGTGTCCGAGCCGACCGAGAAGCCCTTGGTGTACCAGGCCACGTGCTTGCGGAAGTCCGAGCAGCCGTGCTGCTCACCGTGCTCGGCGGCCAGCAGGGTGGCGTGCCGGTGCATCACCGCGGCCACCTCGCGCATCGTCGGCAGCGCCCGCTGCGGGGAGCCGGCGAACGCCGCGGCGAGGTCGCCGAACAGCCACGGCCGGCCCAGGCACCCGCGGCCCACGACGACGCCGGCGCAACCGGTCTCGGCCACCATCCGCAGCGCGTCGTCGGCCTCCCAGACGTCGCCGTTGCCGAGCACCGGGATGTCGACGGTCTCCACGAGCCGGGCGATGTGCGACCAGTCCGCCGTCCCGCTGTAGAGCTGGTCGGCGGTGCGCCCGTGCAGGGTGATCGCGGCGGCGCCGGCGTCCTGGGCGATCCGGCCGGCGTCGAGGTAGGTGTGGTGCGCAGGGTCGATGCCCACCCGGGTCTTCACCGTGACCGGGACGTCCCCGGCGGCCCGGACCGCGCGGGAGACGATGTCGCCGAACAGCCGCCGGCGCCAGGGCAGGGCCGAGCCGCCGCCCTTGCGGGTGACCTTGGGGACCGGGCAGCCGAAGTTGAGGTCGATGTGCGCCGGGCGCGTGCCGGCGACGCACTCGTCGACCAGCAGCTGCACCGCGCGCTCGACGGTCGCCGGGTCGACGCCGTACAGCTGCACCGAGAAGGCGTCGGCCTCCTCGGTGGTCGCGCGCACCATCCGCAGCGTCTTCTCGTTGCGCTCGACCAGCGCACGGGTGGTGATCATCTCGCAGACGTAGAGCCCGGCCCCGAACTCACGGCACAGCGTGCGGAAGGCCGGGTTGGTGATCCCGGCCATCGGGGCGAGGACGACGGCGGGGTCCACGGTCAGCGCGCCCAGCCGCAGCGGCGCGGGCACGCCGGTGGGGCGTTCGAGGACGGCGGTCACCCCTCGAGGGTAGGCGGGCCGGTGCTCAGGTCAGCCAGCCGTTCCCATCGGCCAACCGGACCGCCTCGGCCCGGGTCCGCGCACCGGTCTTGCCGATCGCTGCGGACAGGTGGTTGCGCACCGTTCCCGGGGCCAGGTGCAGCGCCTTCGCCAGGTCGGCGACCGTGCCGCCGTCCCGCGCCGCACCGAGCACCTCGGTCTCCCGCGCCGAGAGCGGACTGTCCCCCGCGGTGAGGGTCTCGGCGGCCAGCGCCGGGTCCACCACCCGCAGGCCGCCGTGCACCCGGCGGACGGCGTCGGCCAGCTGCCGGGCCGGGGTGTCCTTGACCACGAAGCCGGCCGCCCCGGCGTCCATCGCCCGGCGCAGGTAACCGGGCCGGCCGAACGTGGTCACCACCAGCACCCGGCAGCCGGGGACGGCGTCGCGCAGCGCGGCGGTGGCGGCGATCCCGTCCAGCCCGGGCATCTGGACGTCGAGCAGCGCCACGTCAGCCCGGTTCTCGCGGACGGCATCGACCACCTCGTCACCGCGCCCCACCTCGGCGACCACCTCGAGATCGGCCTCCAGGTCCAGCAGCGCGGCCAGGGCACCACGGACCAGCGCCTGGTCGTCGGCGAGCAGCACCCGGATCACGGGACCTCCACCCGCAGCAGGAAGCCGGGCCGGGTGGGCCCGCAGTGCAGCGTCGCCCCGGTGGCCTCGGCCCGGGCCCGCAGGCCGTCCAGCCCGGTGCCCCCGCCCCCGGCGACACCGACCCCGCGGCCGTCGTCGCAGACCTCCAGTGCGCGGCCGTCCAGCGTCACGACGCACCGCCGGGCCGCCGAGTGCCGGACGACGTTGGTGACTCCCTCGCGCAGCGCCCAGGCGAACAGCTCGCGGTGGGCGGGCGGGGCTAGCTCCACCGAGCCCGGCAGGTCGGCGTCGATGCCCGCGGCGTCCAGGGCACGGCGGGCCGCTGCCAGCTCACCGGCCAGCGACACCTCCCGGGTCCCGGCGACGGTGGAGCGGACGTCGGCCAGCGCTCCGCGGGCCAGCTGCTCGAGCTCGGCGACCTCGCGGCGGGCACGGTCGTGCTCGGTGCCCTCCAGCAGCCGTCCGACCAGTTCGCTCTTGACCGTGATGACGGTCAGGGAGTGCCCGAGGATGTCGTGCACGTCGCGGGCCAGCCGTTCCCGCTCCCGGCTGACCGCCAGCTCGGTGATCTGCTCGCGCGCCCGGGCCAGCTCGCCGTTGCGCAGCACGACCTGGCCGACGCCGTAGGCAGCGAAGCAGGCCAGCAGCAGCTCGGGGAGGACGTCCCAGGTGCCCTCCCACCCCGGCACCACCCGGGGCAGCCCCACGGTGCTCACGACCAGCACGGCGACCACGACCAGGGCCCGGCGCAGCGGCAGTGCCATCACCGAGGCCACCCCGAGGTAGACGACGCCGACCAGCACGTCCTGCCCGGTGGCCGGGGCGGCGATCCCGAGCAGCAGGCCCCCGGTCGCCAGCGACGCGAGGACGACGGGCTCGGCCACCGGGCGGGCCGCGATCCGGCGGGCCCGCAGCCAGCCGAAGAAGACCGCGAACCCGGCCGCGAAGAGCATCAGGGCGGCCAGGCCCAGGACCCGGAGGACGAGGTCGGGCTCCCCGAGGGCTGCGTGCAGCGGTTGCAGGAGGTAGACCAGCCAGGCGACGGCGAAGACCGACCCCCAACGCCCCAGCCGGGGCCGACCCAGCACGTCCTCGACCTGCTGCACCACGACCACCTCCGAGGGCCAGTCTGGCCCCCGGAGGTCGGTGTCAGTGCTGGTCACACGCGCGCGGTGTCGCGACGGAACCGGAAGGCCGCGCCGGCGACGAAGACCACCGTCCAGGCGACGACGTTCAGCACCGCCGTCAGCAGCGAGCCCTCATCGGTCAGTGGCATCCGGGCCAGCGCGCCCACCCCGTAGGCGGGGGTGTACTCGGCCAGGGTCCGAAAGGTCTCGCCCAGCACGTCCAGCGGCACGAACAGCCCACCGAGGAAGGCCAGCACCGCCAGCAACGGGCCCATCAGCTGCATGACGTTCTCCGAGGGCAGCAGGTACCCGGCGAACAACCCCAGGGCGGCGAACACCAGGGCGCCGAGCCAGGCCACCAGCCCGGAGACGACCCAGACCCAGAGGTCCATCCGGGCCCCGCCGAACACCCCGGCGGCCAGGAAGACCACCGCGACGGCGAGCGCGCCCATCACCATGGCGGCCAGCAGCTTGGTGACGACGTAGGCGACCGGGCGCAACGGGGTCAGCCGCAGCTGCCGCGACCAGCCGACCGCCCGTTCCACCGACACCGACGCCCCGGCCGACGTGGTGGCGATCATCGCGCCGTACACCGCCAGGCTGATCATCACGTACGCCGACACGTTGCCCCGCCCGGCGGTCTCCCCTGAGTAGCCCGCCCCGCCGAACAGGAAGTAGAAGGCCGGTGGCAGGACGACGGTGAACACCAGGGTCCGCCTGTTGCGCAGCAGCCGACGGACCTCCAGGCGGAGGAAGCCCAGGGAGAAGCCGCCGGCCGCCGGGGCGCGCCGGACGGGGACGGTGGTGGCGGCGGCGGTGGTCATCGGGTCTCTCCCTGGTGACGGCCGGTCAGCGCGATGAAGGCGTCCTCGAGGCCGCGCGAGCTGATCTGCACGTCGTGCGCGGCGGTGGCGGTGAGCAGGTGCCGGGCGACGACGTCGGAGTCGGCGCTGTGCACGTGCACGGTCTGCCCGCGCAGCTCGACGTCCTCGACGCCGGGCAGTGCACGCAGCCGGTCCAGCTCGTCCGCGCCGTCCGGGAGGGTGGCGGTGACCAGCCGGCCGGCCGACAGCGCCCGGATCTCCGCGGCCGTGCCGTCGGCGACGACCCGCCCACCGGCGACCAGCACGATCCGGTCGGCGTAGGCGTCGGCCTCCTCCAGGTAGTGGGTGGCGAACAGCACGGTGCGGCCGCGCCCGGCATCGGCGCGGATCGCCGTCCAGAAGTCCCGCCGGCCTTCGACGTCCATACCGGTGGTGGGCTCGTCGAGCACCAGCAGCTCGGGCTCGGGCAGCAGGGCCATCGCGAAGCGGAGCCGCTGCTGCTGGCCGCCAGAGCACTTGCCGACCCGGCGGTCGGCGATGTCGGCGATCCCGGCCCGCTCGAGCACCTCGGCGACCGGTCGACTGTGCGCGAAGAGGCCGGCGGTCAGCCGCGCGGTCTCCTCGACGGTGAGGTCCTTCAGCAGGCCACCGGACTGCATGACGGCGGCGACCAGGCCGTGGGCGACGGCGGTGCGCGGGGGCATCCCGTGCACCTCGACGGAGCCGGCATCGGGTCGGCTGAGCCCCAGCAGCAGGTCGATGGTGCTGGTCTTCCCGGCGCCGTTCGGGCCCAGGAAGGCGACGATCTCACCGGCCTGGACGGTGAGGTCCAGACCGTCGACGGCGGTCACGGCTCCGAAGCGCTTGGTCAGCCCGGCGAGCCGGACGGCGGGCGGACCCGCGGCAGGTGCTGTCGGCGCCGTCCCCAGTGCCACGGTGGTCTCGGTCATGGACCCACCGTGGCCCGACTGGGGAGTTCGTCCCTGGGCCGAGCATCACGACCCCACCGTGACACCTGTCATCGGCGCTCCGCTGCAGGTGGGTCCGCGCAGCTGGGGGGAAGTCCGCGGTCTACCGCGGCCCCTCCCCCAGCTGGGCGGACCTGCTTCGGGGCCCGGCCGCGGCCGTGTGGGATGAGCCGCGTTCAACGGCGGCTCACCCCACGGCAGGGCGGCTCACCCCCGGCGTCAGCAGCCGGGCAGGCGCTGCGCCAGGTAGCCCACGACGGAGTCCAGGCCCACGCGCTCCTGGGTCATCGTGTCCCGCTCGCGCACGGTCACCGCGTCGTCCTCGAGGGTGTCGAAGTCGACGGTGAGGCAGAACGGCGTCCCGATCTCGTCCTGGCGGCGGTAGCGGCGGCCGATGGCGCCGGCGTCGTCGAACTCGACGTTCCAGTTCTTCCGCAGCGCCGCCGCCAGGTCACGCGCCTTGGGCGAGAGGTCGGCGTTGCGCGAGAGCGGGAGGACGGCGGCCTTGACCGGGGCCAGCCGCGGGTCCAGCGCCAGCAGCGTGCGGGTGTCGACGCCGCCCTTGGCGTTGGGCGCCTCGTCCTCGCGGTAGGCCTCGACCAGGAAGGCCATCAGCGAGCGGGTCAGGCCGGCTGCGGGCTCGATGACGTAGGGCGTCCAGCGCTCGTTCGTCGTCTGGTCGAAGTAGGACAGGTCGGTGCCCGAGTGCTCGGTGTGGGTCTTCAGGTCGAAGTCGGTGCGGTTGGCGATGCCCTCGAGCTCGCCCCACTCCGAGCCCTGGAAGCCGAAGCGGTACTCGATGTCCACGGTGCGCTTGGAGTAGTGCGACAGCTTCTCGGCGGGGTGCTCGAAGAGCCGCAGGTTGTCCTCGTCGATGCCGAGGTCGGTGTACCAGTTCTTCCGCTGCTCGATCCAGTACTCGTGCCACTGCTCGTCCTCGCCGGGCTTGACGAAGAACTCCATCTCCATCTGCTCGAACTCCCGGGTGCGGAAGATGAAGTTCCCGGGGGTGATCTCGTTGCGGAAGCTCTTGCCGATCTGGCCGATGCCGAACGGCGGCTTCTTGCGGGCGGCGCCCATCACGTTGGCGAAGTTCACGAAGATGCCCTGGGCGGTCTCCGGGCGCAGGTAGTGCAGCCCCGACTCGTCCTCGACCGGGCCCAGGTACGTCTTCAGCATCATGTTGAAGTCCCGCGGCTCGGTCCACGAGCCGGTCACCCCGCAGTTGGGGCAGGTGATCTCGGTCAGGCCCTCGGGCGCGCGGCCCTTCTTGGCCTCGAACGCCTCCTCGAGGTGGTCGGCGCGGAACCGCTTGTGGCAGTTCTGGCACTCGGTCAGCGGGTCGGTGAAGACCCCGACGTGGCCCGAGGCGACCCAGGTCTGGCGCGGCAGGATGACCGAGGAGTCCAGGCCGACGATGTCGTCGCGGCTCTGCACGACCGTGCGCCACCACTGCTTCTTGATGTTCTCCTTGAGCTCGGTGCCCAGCGGCCCGTAGTCCCAGGCGGAGCGCGTGCCGCCGTAGATCTCCCCGGCGGGGAACACGAAGCCCCGGCGCTTGCAGAGGTTGACCACCTTGTCCAGGCGGGCGGGGTCGGCTCGGCGGACGTCGCTGCGGGGGGTGCTGTCGTTCTCGGTGGCCACGGGGTGGGCTCCATCCGGCTGGCGGTCGGCGGTTGACCCGTCGACGGTAGTCGCCGCCGGTCACTCCCCCGACACGTAGACCCCGGGCTCGTCGACCGCGTGCACCCACAGCGGCGCACCGACGATCTTGACCTGGGCCTGGCCGAGCGCCCGGCGGTAGGCGCCGACGCCGTCCCAGGTGGTGAGCAGTGCGAGCAGCCCCTCGTCGTCGGCGGCCGCACCCAGCTCCCCGGACCGGAAGCCGGGCAGCGTCTCGAGGACAGCGAGCAACGCGGCGCCGTGCCCGGCCACCTCGGCGCGGACGGCGGGGTCGACCCGGAACCTGGTCACGACGAACACGGACACCTCCAGTTGACAACGGTTCTCACATGCGCGGACGATGGGGCGATGTCCGCCGCGCTCCCCTCCACCCGCAGGCTCCCGGACGACGTCGTGGCGGCCAGCGAGCTGTTGTCGGCCCTCGCCGCCCCGCTCCGGCTGTCCATCGTGGCCCTGCTCGACGAGCACGGCACCCGCTGCGTGCACGAGCTCGTCGACGCCCTCGGCGTCCCCCAGCCGCTGGTCTCCCAGCACCTGCGGGTGCTGCGCGCTGCGCGCCTGGTCGTCGGGGACCGTCAGCACCGCGAGGTGCACTACCGGCTCACCGACTCCCACGTCGGGCACATCGTGCGCGACGCGATCGAGCACGCCGCGCACTCCGCCGTCCCGGCCGCGGACCCCACCCTGGACCAGGGTCCGGACGCCGAGCACCACGAGACCGCCGGCACCGCGCGTGCCACCATCGCCTGATGGTCCGCACCACCCGTCAGCGCACCGCCGTCGCGGCGGTCTTCGACGACCTCGAGGGCTTCCACAGCGCCCAGGAGGTGCACGCCCGGCTGCGGGCCGACGGTGACTCGGTGGGCCTGTCGACGGTCTACCGCGCCGTGCAGGCCCTGGCCGACGACGGCGAGCTGGACTCGATCCGCACCGACTCCGGTGAGGCGCTGTACCGGCGCTGCAGCACCCAGCACCACCACCACCTGGTCTGCCGGGGCTGCGGCCGCACGGTCGAGGTGGCCGGCCCCGCCGTCGAGCGCTGGGCCGACCGGGTCGCCGACGAGCACGGCTTCGCCGACGTCAGCCACACGCTGGAGATCTTCGGCACCTGCGCGGACTGCCGAGCCACCGCCGCGCGCCCGGGATCCGACGCCCCCCGGCCCTAGACTCCCCGCCAGCCGGGCCCACCGGCCCCAGGAGGTCAGGTCGTGGCAGCGGATCGGTTCGGCCCCTACCGGCTCGAGGAGCTCATCGGCCGGGGCGGCATGGGCGAGGTCCACCGCGCCTGGGACACCGAGCACGAGCGCACGGTGGCGCTGAAGCTGCTGAGCCCGCACCTGGCCGAGGACGCCGAGTACCGCGAGCGGTTCCGCCGCGAGGCGCACGCCGCGGCCCGCCTGGCCGAGCCGCACGTCGTGCCGATCCACCGCTACGGCGAGATCGACGGCCGGCTGTTCCTGGACATGCGGCTGGTCCGCGGCGACGACCTGGCCGACGTCCTGCACCGCGAGCCCCTCTCCCCCGAGCGGGCCGTGTCGATCGTCGGCCAGGTCGCCCAGGCGCTGGACGCCGCGCACGCCGAGGGACTGGTGCACCGGGACGTCAAGCCCTCCAACGTGCTGCTCACCGGCACCGGTGAGGACGAGTTCGCCTACCTGGTCGACTTCGGCATCGCCCGCTCGGTCGCCGACGCCGGCGGGCTGACCCAGACCGGGGCCGCGCTGGGCTCCTTCGACTACATGGCCCCCGAGCGGTTCCTCGACCGCCCGGTCGACGGCCGGGTGGACGTCTACGGCCTGGCCTGCGTGCTCCACGAGTGCCTGACCGGCCGCCGTCCGTTCACCGGGACGGGCCTGCCCGCGGTCATGTGGGCCCACCTCAACACCGTCCCCGCGGCACCGTCCACGCTGCGTACCGACGTGCCCGTCGAGCTGGACGCGGTGGTCGCCCGCGGCCTGGCCAAGGACCCGGCCGACCGGTTCGCCACCGCAGGGGACATGGCCCGGGCCGCCCGCGAGGCCCTGCGGTCCGGTGGTCTACGGCCCCGACCGGTGGTCCCCGCGCCCGGACCGGCGCCCGGCCCGCCGCTGCGGGTGCAGACGCTGGGCTTCACGGGGCCCTCGGGTGGCGGTCAGTCCCCGCCGTCCTGGCCGCCGGCCCCCGTCGTCACCGGCCCGCCGCCGACCGGCCCCGGCTGGGGCGCGCCACCACCGCCCCCGACGCCGGCGGGGAGCGGCACCAACCCGGTCCTGGTGGTCGCCCTCGCGGCGGTCGTCGTCCTCGCGCTGGTCGTGGTGGTCACCGTGGCGCTGACCCGTGGGGGTGGCAGCTCGGTGGCCGCGGACCCCACGACGGACGTCCCGCCGTCCCCCACGACCACCCAGGAGACGACCACGTCGACGCCCACCGACCCGCCCGCCGCCAGCCCCGAGGACGAGCTGCGGGCGATCCTGCCCGCGGACTTCGACGCCGACGCCTGCGAGTCGCGGGCGCTGCCCGCCGACGGGGCCATCGCGGCGTTGGACTGCGGTGGGTCGGTGTCGGGGAGCGGGCCGGAGCAGTCCGCCTTCTACCTCTACCCCGACGAGGACACCCTGACCGACGTGTTCGCCTCCGACGCCGGATCGCAGGGGCTGGTCGAGCTGACCAGCGGCTCGGACTGCCCGGACGAGGCCGGGACGCTGGGCTACCGGGACTGGACCGCCGGAGGCGAGCTGGCCGGCCAGGTCGGCTGCGCGGTCATCCAGGACCAGGCCGTCGTGCTGTGGACCCAGCTCGACGCCCGGGCCGAGGGCTTCGTCCAGGTGTCGGGCGACCAGGAGGACATCGCGACCCTCTGGGCCTGGTGGAACGACGCCGACCTGAGCGACTTCCAGACCCCCTGACGGGGGGTGGACCGGCCGGGATGCCGGTCCGGCCCCCGTCCGCCACCTAAGCTCGGCCCCGGTACCGGACCGGCCGGGGCCGGGGACGGGGGCAGGTCGCGGTGGAGGGTCAGTTCGGCGCCTACCGCATCGAGGGTCTCCTGGGCCGTGGCGGCATGGGCGAGGTGTACCGCGCCTACGACACCGAGCACCGGCGCACCGTGGCCCTCAAGGTGCTGTCGGCCGGTCTGGCCGGCGACACCGCCTACCGCGAGCGCTTCCGCCGCGAGGCGCACGCCGCCGCCCGGCTGTCCGAACCGCACGTCGTGCCCATCCACCGCTACGGCGAGGTCGACGGCCGGCTCTTCCTGGACATGCGCCTGGTCGACGGCACCGACCTCGGCGACCTGCTGCACCGCGACGGCGCGATGGACCCCGCCCGGGCCGTCGCCGTGGTCGGACAGGTGGCCCGCGCGCTGGACGCGGCACACGCCGAGGGCCTGGTGCACCGCGACGTCAAGCCCTCCAACGTGCTGGTCACCGGCAGCGGGGACGACGAGTTCGTCTACCTGGTCGACTTCGGCATCGCGTGGTCCGCGGACTCCACCGAGGGCCCGTCGCTCACCGCGACGGGCTCGGCGCTGGGCTCCTTCGACTACATGGCCCCCGAGCGGTTCCTCGAGCGGCCGGTCGACGCCCGCACCGACGTCTACGCGCTGACCTGCGTGCTCTTCGAGTGCCTCACCGGTCGGCGGCCCTTCGTGGGCGACGGCCTGGCCAAGATGATGTACGCCCACCTCAACACCGCCCCGCCCCGGGCCTCGTCCCTGCGCGGTGGCCTGCCGCCGGCGCTGGACGACGTGCTGGCCCGCGGGCTGGCCAAGGACCCCGACCAGCGGTGGTCCTCGGCCGGTGCGCTCGCCCAGGCCGCCCGCGCCGCGTTGACCTCCGGCGGGGTCGCGCCGCAGGCCGAGGCCTCCCGTCCGCCCGGCCCCTCGCAGCCGCTGCCGCGCCCCCAGGCGGTCGGGTTCTCCGACCCCGGTCCGGCCGGGGTCTGGGGTGGCCCGTCCCGCCCGGGCACCCCGCTGCCTCCCGCCGGCCCGCGCCAGCCCGGCTGGCAGCCACCCCCACCCCCACCGCCGCGGCAGCAGTCCCGCCGGTGGGTCCCGGTCGCCGCGGCCGCGGTGGCCGCGGTCGCGGTCGCCGGGGTGGTCGCCGTCGTCGTCACCCGGGGCGGCGACGAGCCCACGTCGCCGACCCCCACCAGCAGCTCGACCGCGCCGTCCACGTCCCCGGAGCAGGCCGCGCTCATCGCGCTGCTGCCGGGTGGGCTGGCCGACTGTGCCCCGGCGCCGTCCACCGACAGCGGCCAGGTCGCCGCACTGAGCTGCGGACCCAGCTCGGTCCAGCCCGGCCCGCAGGAGGCCGACGTCCGGCAGTACGGGGACGAGCAGGACGCCGATGCGCAGTTCCTGTCCGTGGTCGACGACCAGGAGCTCGAGCCGCTGAGCTCGGACCAGGACTGTCCCGGGGACCTCGGCTACAAGTACTACACCTACGAGGGCCAGACGTCGGGGCGGATCGGCTGCTACCTGACGACCCGGCAGGACGCCGTCCTGTTCTGGACCGAGGAGGCCTCGAGCACCGTCACCGTGCTGACCGTGCCCGGCGGCGGACCGGACGGCCTCGACGACCTCTACGACTGGTGGTCCGAGGCCGACAACAGCCGGTTCACCGACTGACCTGCGGTCAGGCCGAGCCGAACCGCCGCTGCCGGGAGGCGTACTCCTCGCAGGCCCGCCACAGGTCGCGGCGGTCGAAGTCCGGCCACAGCACGTCCTGGAACACCAGCTCGGCGTAGGCCGACTGCCAGAGCAGGAAGTTGCTGGTGCGGTTCTCCCCCGAGCTGCGCAGGAACAGGTCGACGTCGGGCATGTCGGGCTCGTCGAGGAACCGGGCGACGGTCTTCTCGTCCACCTTGTCCGGCTTGATCCGCCCCGCCGCCACCTCGCGGGCGATGGCGGCCGCGGCGTCGGCGATCTCGGCCCGGCCGCCGTAGTTCACGCACATGGTCAGCGTGAGCACGTCGTTGTCCTTCGTCAGCTCCTCGGCGACCTGCAGCTCGTCGATGACGCTGCGCCACAACCGGGGACGACGACCGGCCCAGCGGACCCGCACCCCCAGCTCGTGCATCTCGTCGCGCCGGCGCCGGATGACGTCGCGGTTGAAGCCCATCAGGAAGCGGACCTCGTCGGGGCTGCGCTTCCAGTTCTCGGTGGAGAAGGCGTAGGCGCTGATCGCCCGCACCCCGAGCTCGATGGCGCCCTCGACGCAGTCGAACAGGCTGGACTCCCCCGCCTCGTGGCCCTTGGTGCGCGGCAGCCCGCGCTCCTTGGCCCACCGGCCGTTGCCGTCCATCACCACGGCGACGTGGTGCGGCACCTTGTCGGCCGGGATCTCCGGGGGCCGGGCCCCCGACGGGTGCGGTGTGGGCTGCCTGACCTCGCGCTTCACCGGTGCTCCCTCACGTGCGTTCGACCAGGGACAGCGAGCGCAGGCCGCGCTCGAGGTGCCACTGCAGCAGCGCCGCCACCAGGCCGCTGCCCTCGCGCCGGTTGATCCCCTGGCTGGCCTCGGCGGCCTGCCAGTCACCGGTGAGCAGCGACTCCAGGAGCCCGATGGTGACCGGGCTGGGCATCGTGGACCCGGTGGGCCGGCAGGCCGGGCAGACCATGCCGCCGCCGGGGACGGAGAAGTGCCGGTGCGGGCCGGGCTCCCCGCAGCGGGCGCAGTCCGACAGCGCGGGCTCCCAGCCGGCCACCGACATCGCCCGCAGCAGGAACGCGTCGAGCACCAGGCCCGGCGGGTGGCTCCGCTCCGACAGCGACCGCAGCGCCCCGATGACCAGCAGGAACAGCCGCAGCGAGGGCTCCTTCTCCTCCGCGGTCAGCCGGTCGGCGGTCTCCAGCACGGCGGTGCCGGCGGTGTAGCAGGGGTAGTCGCCCACGATCGCCGGGCCGTAGGAGCGCAGTGACTCCGCCTGGCTGACGATGTCGAGGTTGCGGCCGGTGTAGAGCTGCAGGTCCACGTGGCTGAACGGCTCCAGCCGGGCGCCGAACTTGCTCTTGGTGCGCCGCACGCCCTTGGCGACCGCGCGCACCTTGCCGGTGCGCCGGGTGAGCACGGTGATGATCCGGTCGGCCTCACCGAGCTTCTGCACCCGGAGCACCACGCCCTCGTCGCGGTAGAGCGCCTGCGGGGTGTGCGCGGACACTCAGTAGCCCAGCCGGTTCAGCTTCTTCGGGTCGTCCTGCCACTCCCCGAGCACCGTGACGTGCAGGTCCAGGTGCACCCGGCCGCCCAGCAGCGTCTCCAGGCCGACCCGCGCCTCGCTGCCGATCGCCTTGATCGTCGACCCGCCCTTGCCCAACAGCATCGGCTTCTGGCTGGCCCGCTCGACGTGCAGCAGCACGTGCAGCTCGGTGAACACCGCGGAGGCGTCCCGCGGGTCGGGCTTGCGGATGATCTCCTCGACGCTGACCGCCAGGGAGTGCGGCACCTCCTGGCGGACCTTCTCCAGGGCGGCCTCGCGGACGAGCTCGGCGATCTGCCGTTCGACGTCGCCGTCGGTGGTCTGGTCCTCGGGGTAGAGCAGCGGCCCCTCGGGCAGCATCCCGATCAGCAGGTCGGCCAGCAGCTCGACCTGGTCACCGGCCACCGCGCTCACCGGCACCACCTCGCGGGCCTCGACCAGGCCGCTGGCGGCGATCAGCTGGGCGGTGATCTCCTTCTTCGGCGCCGCGTCGGTCTTGGTGACCACCAGGACGACGGGGGTGGTGACGTTCTTCAGCTGGCGGGCGATGAACGCGTCCCCGGCACCCACCGGCTGGTCGGCCGGGATGCAGAACACGATCACGTCGACGTCGGCCAGGGTGTCCCGCACGACGTCGTTGAGCCGCTGGCCCAGCAGGCTCTTGGGCTTGTGCAGCCCGGGGGTGTCGACCAGCACGATCTGCCCGGCGGGGCGGTGCACCACCCCGCGGATGGCGTGCCGGGTGGTCTGCGGCCGGTTGCTGACGATCCCGACCTTCTCCCCCACCAGGGCGTTGGTGAGCGTGGTCTTGCCCGCGTTCGGGCGGCCGACCAGGGCGACGAAGCCACTGCGGTGCGGAGGTGCGGGGGTGCTCACCGGGTCAGTCTCCCACCGGCCACCGACAGTCCCGGTCCACCGGCCCTGGGACGATGGGGTCATGGCCCGCCGACAGCGACGAGAGAACGACGAGCCGCCGGCGGTCCGCGCCGCCCGGGACCGGGAGCGGCACGTCAGCCAGGTGACCAGCTACGGCTTCCTCGCCCGGCGCGGGCCCAAGCGGTCGGTCACCGTGGTCCCCCGGCCGTTGCGGTACTGGCAGTACAACCCGGTCAGCCCCGGCGTCGCGCTGGCCACGGTCTCCGCCGTCGTCGTGTGGCTGGTCGCCCTGGGGCTGATCAGCGGGTGGGCCGACGCAGGGGACGAGGCGCCGCTGGCGATCGGGCTGGGCCTGCTGGTGCTCGTGCTGGCCACCAGCCGGTTCACCGTCTCCGACCACGCGCTGTCCACCGACATCGCCGGGCTCCGGCAGACGTCGTCCTTCGGCGTCGTCCCGCTGGTGCTGCTGGACGACGTGGTCCTCGCCCCGGCCCCGGCGGACTGGCCCAGGGCCAGGCGCCGCGGGGGCTGGTGGCCCGGCCGCACCCGGGTCGTCGTCCGGCACCTGGACTCCGACGGCGTCGCGGACAAGGCGTTCACCGTCTGGGTGCGCGACCCCGAGGCCTTCGCCGAGGCCGTCGACCGCCCCCTCTGACGAGGAGGGCGCTCCTCGTCAGGAGGTGGCGACGAGGGTGCCGTCGGGGGCGGCGAGGTGGACCGGCGCGGCGGCGGTGAGGTCGTGCACGGCGGCCAGCCCGGCCGGCTCCACCTCGCCGGCGGCGCTGACCACGGCCGCGGCCTCCAGGCCCTCGACGCCGCTGCTCACCGCGGCCGCGACGGCGCCCTGCAGCGCCGACAGCTGCAGCGAGGGCAGGGACACGGTGGCGGCCAGGTAGGTGCGGCCGTCGGTGTCCCGGACGGCGGCCCCCTCCGGCGCACCGGTGCGGCCGCGGGCCGACCGGGCGAGGGTGACGAGCTTGGCGTCCTCGGGCTGCAGTGCGGGTGCGCTCACGGGCGGTCAGCCTTCCACGACGAGCGGCGGCTCGGCGCGGGCGGGCTCGGTGGACTCGGCCGGGTCGTCGTCGGTGACGCGGCAGACGAGCATGGTGTCGATCTGGTTGCGCCGTCCGCCGGTGCTCTCGGCGACCAGCCGCAGGCCGCCGACGACGGCCTCGGAGCCCTCGATGGGCACCCGGCCGATCTCCCGGGCCAGCAGGCCGCCGATGGTCTCGACGTCGTCGTCGTCGGGCAGCTCGACCCGGAACAGGTCGGCGAGGTCCTCGACCGGCAGCCGGGCGATGACCCGGTAGGAGCCGTCGGGCAGCTCCTCGATCGGCGGCCGCTGGACCGTGTCGTGCTCGTCCTGGATCTCCCCGACGATCTCCTCGAGGATGTCCTCGATCGTGAGCAGTCCGGCCGAGCCGCCGTACTCGTCGACGACCACGGCCATGTGGATGCGGCGGGCCTGCATGTCGCGCAGCAGGACGTCGACGGGCTTGGACTCCGGGACGAAGGAGGCCGGTCGCATGACGTCCTCGACGCGCTGCTTCCCGCCGTCCCCACTGCCCTGGGTGCGCTTGACCAGGTCCTTGAGGTAGACGACGCCGACCACGTCGTCGACGTTCTCCCCGATGACCGGCAGCCGGCTGAACCCGCTGCGCAGCGCGAGCGCCAGGGCCTGCCGCAGCGTCTTGGTCTGCTCGATCCAGACCACGTCGGGGCGGGGCACCATGACCTCACGGGCGATGGTGTCCCCGAGCTCGAAGACCGAGTGGATCATGTTGCGCTCGCCGGACTCGACGACGCCGCGTTCCTCGGCCATGTCGACCAGCTCGCGCAGCTCGACCTCGGTGCTGAACGGGCCGTCCCGGTAGCCGCGACCGGGGGTGATCGCGTTGCCCAGCAGGATCAGCAGGGTGGAGACCGGCCCGAGGACCCTGCCCAGCAGCCGGGTGAGCCCGGCGGCGCGCAGCGCGACCGGGTAGGCGTGCTGGCGGCCCAGGGTGCGCGGGCCGACGCCGATCAGCACGTAGCTGACCACCGTCATGACCGCGGCCGCGGTGACCACACCGGCCCCGACACCGTCGAAGACGACGAACAGGATCACCGCGATCAGCACGGCGGCGGTCATCTCGCAGGCGATCCGCAGCAGGAGCAGCAGCGAGACGTGCCGCGGCCGGTCGTCGACGACCTCCAGCAGCACCCCGGCCCGGGCGACGCCCTCGCGGCGCATCTCCTCCACCCGGGCCCGGGAGACCCGGGCCAGGGCGGAGTCGACGGCAGCGAACAGCCCCGCGACCGGGACCAGCAGGACGGCGATCACCAGGAGGGTGACCGCGGTGGCGCTCATCGCTCGGGGAGGGCTTCGCCCGTGACCTGGTGCCGGGGAGCGGACCGGAACCCCTCGAGGAGGGAGGACTGGAGACCGAACATCTCCTTCTCCTCGTCGGGCTCCATGTGGTCGTAGCCGAGCAGGTGCAGCACGCCGTGCGTGGCCAGCAGCAGCAGCTCGTCGTCCATGGTGTGCCCGGCCGCGCGGGCCTGGCGGATGGCGACCGCGGGGCACAGCACGACGTCGCCGAGCAGCTCGGGGCCGGCCTCGGGGTCGTCGGGCCGGGCGGTGTCCAGCTCGTCCATGGGGAAGGCCAGCACGTCGGTCGGGCCCTTCTCGCCCATCCACCGCTCGTGCAGGCTGGCCATGTGGTCCACGTCCACGCACAGCACCGACAGCTCGGCCAGCGGGCTGACGTCCAGCTCGCCCAGCACGTAGCGGCAGACGCCGGTCAGCGACGTCTCGTCGACGGCGATCTCGGACTCGTTGGCGACCTCGACGGCCACGGTCAGCTCCCCTTCTGCCGGCGCGGGCCGGGGCTGCGCACCGGGTCGGGGCGGGTGGCCTGGACGGTGTCCCAGCGCTCGTAGGCGTCGACGATGTCCCCGACCAGCCGGTGCCGGACGACGTCGGAGCTGGTGAGCAGGGAGAAGTGCACGTCGTCGATGCCGGTGAGGATCTCCCGCACGACCCGCAGCCCGGACGGCGCACCACCGGGCAGGTCGACCTGGGTGACGTCGCCGGTGACGACCATCTTGGAGCCGAACCCGAGCCGGGTGAGGAACATCTTCATCTGCTCGGCGGTGGTGTTCTGCGCCTCGTCGAGGATCACGAACGCCGAGTTCAGCGTGCGCCCGCGCATGTAGGCCAGCGGGGCGACCTCGATCGTCCCGGAGGCCATCAGCCGCGGGATCGACTCGGGGTCGACCATGTCGTGCAGCGCGTCGTAGAGCGGCCGCAGGTAGGGGTCGATCTTCTCGCTGAGCGTGCCGGGCAGGAAGCCCAGCCGCTCGCCGGCCTCGACCGCGGGGCGGGTGAGGATGATCCGGTCGACCTGCTTGGTCTGCAGGGCCTGCACGGCCTTGGCCATCGCCAGGTAGGTCTTGCCGGTGCCGGCCGGGCCGATCCCGAAGACCACGGTGTTCGCGTCGATGGCGTCCACGTAGTGCTTCTGGTTCAGCGTCTTGGGCCGGATCGTGCGACCACGCCGGTTGATGATGTCCAGGCTGAGCACCTCGGCGGGCCGGGCGCTCTCCCCGCTGCGCAGCATCCCGACGACCCGGCGCACGGAGTCCGGGCGCAGTGCCTGACCGGTCTGCAGCAGGGCGATGAGCTCGTCGAAGACGCGGACGGCGAAGGCGTTGTCGGCGGGCTGCCCGGTCAGCGAGATCTCGTTGCCGCGGACGTGGACGTCGGCGGCCAACTCGCTCTCGACCAGTCGGAGGAGCTCGTCGGCCGAGCCCAGCAGGCCGACCATGGAGATCGACTCGGGGACGGTGATGGAGGTGCGGACGGGCTCTGCGGCTGCCGTGGCAGGTGCGGTACCGGCGTCACCGTGACCTGCGGCGCGCGCCGAGGCCTCTCGGGACGCGCTGGCACCGGGCTGCGGGGCGCTCGGTGAGGTGTCGGGCAAGAACGCTCGACCCTGCCTTCCTGCGACGGGGGTGGGAACGCAGCGAGCGTACCCGCGCGACGGGTCCGGGGCTCCCCACTTCCGCCACTCACCGGCCCTGGTGGGTGGCCTTCCCGGGACCGTCGGTCAGGAAGGAGGCGACCGCACCGCGCAGGTCCGCGGTCCCGAAGAGCGCACCGGACACCGCGGGGACGACGGCGTCGGCGGCCCGCACGCCCTCCCGGGCCGCCGTCGCGACCAGGGTCTTGGTGGCCGCGTGCGCCACGGTCGGGCCGGCGGCGACCCGGCGGGTGAAGTCCCGCGCGGCCTCGGCGAAGCCCTCCACCGGCAGCACCCGGTTGACCACGCCCCAGGTCTGCAGGGTCGCGGCGTCGTACCGGTCGCCGGTGAACACCAGCTCCTTGGCCCGGGCGGTGCCGGCCCGCTCGGCCAGCCGCTGCGGCCCGCCCATCGAGGGGGTCAGCCCCACGACGATCTCGACCAGCCCGAAGGACGCCTTCTCAGTGGCCAGCAGCACGTCGCAGGCCAGCGCCAGCTCGAACGCCGCGGTCAGCGTGAGCCCGTGCGCGGCGAACACGGTGGGGACGGGGAGGTCCTCCAGCGTCTGCACGGTGCGCAGCAGCCGCTTCCACAGCCAGCCGCCGACGGCCGTGGGGTCGGGGCCGTTCGCGATGTCGGAGAACAGCTGCACGTCCACCCCGCCGGAGACGATCTTCCCCTCGGCACGCACGAGCACCGCCCGCGCCCGGTCGGCCCGTCCCGGCGCGGTGAGCTCGGCCAGCTCGTCCACGCAGGTCTCCAGCGCGTCGAACGTGGAGTCGTGGAAGAGGTTCAGCGGCGGGTCGTCCAGCACGAGGACGGCGACGTCGCCGTCCCGCTCGATCCGGACACCGGGCGACGGGGTGGACGGGGTGGCGGGGGCTGCGCTGCTCTCGGTCACCCGCGCATCGTGACACCCGCCCGGGGTGCTCAGCCGGGGGGCCAGGCCAGGTCGCGGCCGCCCAGGACGTGCAGGTGCACGTGGTGCACGCTCTGCCCGGCGGCGGGGCCGGTGTTGGCGACCAGCCGGTAGCCGGGTTCCGCGCCGTCCGCGGTGGCCAGCCCCTCCTGCACGGCGACGGCGTGCGCGGCGGCGACCACCTCGGCCAGCAGGCCCGGGTCGGCGCCGACCAGCAGGCCCGCGGTGGCGTGGTGGTCCTTCGGGATCACCAGCACGTGGGTGGGCGCCTGCGGGTTGATGTCCCGGAAGGCGAACGTCCGGTCGGTCTCGTGGACGACGTCGGCGGGGATCTCCCCGGCGACCATGCGGCAGAACAGGCAGTCGGTCACAGGCCCGGACCCTAGGGACCGGGCAGCGGACGGCGCCAGCCCGGAGGATGGGACCCACACCCCCACCCCCGCAGGAGGCACCGTGACCACGCCCGCTCCCCCACGTCCCACCGGTCGGTCGTAGTGACCGTGCACCGCGCCGCCCGGTCGGGTGGTCCCGCTCTCGTGAACCGTCGCTCCTTCCTCGCCGGCACCGGCCTCGCCCTCACCGCCGCCCTCGCGGCCTGCGGAGGGCGCGAGTCCCCCGTCTCCAGCAGCTCCCGCGGGTCGCTGACCATCAGCGCGATCCCCGACCAGGACCCCGAGGTGCTCGCCCGCCTCTACGGCGCCGTCGCCGACTCCGCCTCGGCCGCCCTGGACCTCGACGTCGCCTACGAGCCGGTCACCGACTACGCCGCGGCCGTCTCGCTCTTCCGCACCGGCGACCTCGACCTGGTGTGGTTCGGCGGCCTGACCGGCGTGCAGGCCCGGCTGCAGACCCCTGGCGCCGTCCCGGTCGCCCAGCGCGACATCGACGAGGACTTCCACTCCGTCTTCGTGGTCAACGCCGCGACCGGGCTGGCGCCGTCCGACGACCTCGCCCCGCTGGCGCCGCTGCGGTTCACCTACGGCAGCGAGACCTCGACGTCGGGTCGGCTGATGCCCGCGTACTACCTGCAGGAGGCCGGGGTCGACCCGCAGGGCTTCCCGGGTGGACCCGGCTTCTCCGGCTCGCACGACGCGACGCTGGCCCTGGTCGCCTCCGGCAGCTACCAGGCCGGCGTGCTCAACGAGCAGGTCTGGACCTCCCGGCAGGCCGAGGGCACCGTCGACCCCGCCGTCGTGCTGTACGCCCGCAGCCCCGGCTACCACGACTACCACTGGCTGCTCGGCCCGCAGGCGGTCGACCGGGTCGGGGACGACCTCCCCGACCGGGTGCTCGACTGGCTCACCGGGCTGCCCGTCGACGACGAGGTGCTCGAGCTGTTCGGCGCCGGGTCGTTCATCCCGACCGAGGCCGCGAACTACGACCAGATCGAGGAGATCGGCCGCGACCTGGGGCTGGTGAACTGACCGCCGTCCTGCAGCTGGACGAGGTCACGGTCACCCTCGGCCGCACCACCGCGCTCGCCGGTGTGGACCTCACGGTCCGCGCCGGTGAGCGGGTGGCGGTGGTGGGGGCGTCCGGGGCCGGCAAGTCCACGCTGCTCGCCGTCGCCAACGGCAGCGTCGTCCCCACGGCCGGGGGGGTGCAGGTGCTCGGCACCGACCCCGCCGGGCTGACCAGTGCCGCGCTGCGCCGGCTGCGCGCCCGGGTCGGCACGGTGCACCAGCACCTGGAGCTGGTCGGACCGCTGCGGGTCGTGCACAACGTCAACGCCGGCCGGTTGGGCCGCTGGTCGGCCGGCCGTGCGGCCTGGTCGCTGGTCCGACCGCAGGGGGTCGGGGAGGTGGTCGCCGCCCTGGACCGGGTGGGGCTGGCCGACCGGGTCTACGACCGCACCGAGCGGCTGTCCGGGGGGCAGCAGCAGCGGGTGGCACTGGCCCGGGTGCTGGTGCAGCGCCCGGAGCTGGTGCTCGCCGACGAGCCGGCCTCCGCCCTGGACCCCGCGCTGGCCGACACCGCGCTGGAGCTGCTGGGTGAGCTCGCCGCCGACACCGGGGGTGCGCTGGTGGTCTGCCTGCACGACCCGGCGCTGGCGCTGCGGCACTGCGACCGGGTGGTCGGGCTGGCCGCCGGCCGGGTGGTGCTCGACGCCCCCGCGACCGAGCTGACCCTGCCCGCCCTGGAGGCGTTCTACGGCGTGACCCGGTGACCGCTCCGGCACTGCGCCGGGACCGGCGGCGGTGGACGTGGGGGGTCGGTGCGCTGGTCGTGCTGGCCTGGTCGCTCGCTGGGGCGGGTGTCTTCTCCGGCGAGGTGCTCAACCCGGCCGGCCTGGCCCAGTTCGGCCGGTTCGCCGTCGGCGCCCTCCACCCCGCGCTGGACGCCGACCTGCTGGTCGTGCTCGCCCGGGCCGCGCTGGTCACCGTCGCCTACGCCGCACTCGGCGCCGGGCTGGCTCTCGCGCTGGGCGCGCTCGGTGCCGTGGCCGTCGCCCGCACCACGTGGGGACGACGGCGCCTGGGGTGGACGCTCACCCGTGGCGCGCTGGCCGTGCCCCGCGGGCTGCACGAGGCCGTCTGGGGCCTGCTGCTGGTGAACGTGCTGGGGCTGGACCCCTGGGTGGGCGTGCTGGCCATCGGCATCCCGTACGGCGCCGTGACCGCCAGGGTGTTCGCCGACCTGGTCGACGAGGTGCCCCGCGGCAGCCACGACGCGCTGCGTGCCGCGGGTGCCACCCGCACGACCGCGGTGGTCTACGGGCTGCTGCCCGCGGCGTCGGGCGGGCTGCTGTCCTACGCCTTCTACCGGGTGGAGTGCGCGGTGCGCTCGGCCGTCGTCCTGGGGCTCATCGGGGCCGGCGGGCTGGGCTACGAGCTGCTGCTGTCGTTCTCCTCGTTGCGCTGGCCCCAGGTGTGGACGGCGGTCTACGCGATCGCGGGGCTCTGCCTGCTGGCCGACGTGGCCGGCCGGTCGGTGCGCCGCCGGGTGGCCTCCCCCGTGCCCGCCGCGGCCGGGGTGCTCCGCCGCGACCCGGTGGTCACCGGGGCGGTGCTGGGCACGGTCGCCCTCATCGGCTGGTCGGCCTGGTACCTGGCCCTGGACGCGGCCACCCTCGTCGGCCCGCGGGCCCGAGAGCAGCTGGGCTACGTGCTGGGTGCCGCGTGGCCGCCCGCCACCGACGGCGACCTGCTGCGGCGGGTGCTGGTGCTCTCGGTGGACACCGTGCAGATGTCGGTGGTCGCGATCGCGGTGGCCCTGGTCGGGTCGGTCGCGCTGGCCGGGCTCGCCGCCCACCCCGGCCCCGAGGCGGGGATCGGCCGGCGGGCGGCCGGGGTCGTCGTCCGGCTCGCGCTGGTGCTGCTGCGCGCGGTGCCGCCGCCGGTCTGGGCGCTGGTGCTGCTGTTCGTGTTCCTGCCCGGCGTGCTGCCCGGGGCCCTGGCGCTGGGCGTCTACACCCTGGGCGTGCTGGGCCGGCTGACCGCCGAGGCCACCGAGTCCCTCGACCCGCGCCCCCGGGCCGCGCTCACCGCGCTGGGCGCCCGGCCCGCCGGGGCGTGGCTGGTGGGCACCGCCCCCCGGGCGGTCGGTCCGGTGCTGGCGTTCGCGCTCTACCGGTGGGAGGTCGCCATCCGCGACGCGACCCTGGTCGGGCTCCTCGGCGCCGGCGGCATCGGGGTCCTGCTGTCGGCCGAGATCTCCTCGTTCGACTGGCCGGCCGTGGCCACCGTGCTGGCCGCGATGGTGCTGCTGACCTGGGCCGTCGACCTGGTCAGTGCCCGCGCGCGGGAGGCGGTCCGCTAGCTCCAGCTACCTCAGGGGCGTGCGACACGCGGTTGAGAGAGCCGGTCACCCATCTGAGTATCGAGACACTGCAGTACTTGACCCGCGCCGCGCAGCAGCACACAGTGACGCCGACATCCACTGGTGAACACGGGGCAGCACTGTGCGCAAGACCATCTACTCGCTTGCCGTGGCCGGAACAGCTGTTGTGCTCTCGGCTTGCTCCGGTCAACCGGCGGCGTCCATCGAGGCGGCTTCGCCACCTGCCGTGACCCCTGTCTTCGTGGGCCCGTCCGGGATGGCAGTCGAGGAGGAGATCAGTTCGGGTCAGGCTGTGGACCTCCAGGAAGCGGCTGCGGTTCAGGCTGCCGCCGACGCTGCGGCCGCCGAGAGCCAGCGCCTGGCCGACGAAGCAGCCGCCCGAGCCGAGGCTGAAGAGCAGGCTGCGGCCGAAGAGGCCGCCGCGTCTTCGTCCGACGACGAGGGTGACTTCGACGACGGGTACGTCACCGACGGCCTGGAGAGCGCCTGTGCTCAGGGCACAGCTTCCATCGAGGAGTGCTTCGGCCCAGGCTCCGACCTGAACGACAACGGCGTGGCCGACGTCAACGAGACCGAGTACGAGCCGGAGGCCACCGAGCCCGACTACCCGGTCATCTCGTGTGACGTCCTCCCCGACGGAACGCCCATCTGCGAGGGTGGTTGACCTCCGAGTCCCGGCGATGAGCACCCGAAGCGCGCGTACCCGAAGGGCGGTCCGCTAGCTCCAGCGGGTGCGGGCTGCCAGCGCGGCCAGCGCGGCGGCCCCGGCGGTCGAGGTGCGCAGCACCTCGTCCCCGAGCCGGACGACCACCGCGCCGGAGGCCCGGAAGGCCACCGCCTCGCCGTCGGAGATGCCCCCCTCGGGGCCCACGATCACCGCGACCGCCCCGGTGCTGGGGACGTCGATGGCGGAGAACCGCCGGGTGGCCTGCTCGTGCAGCACCAGCGACAGGTCGACGTCACCGAGCAGGCCGCAGACCTGGCGGGTGGTCATCGGGTCGGTGACCACCGGCACCCGCGGACGGCGGGCCTGCTTGCTGGCCATCCGGGCCGCCGAGCGCCACTTGGCCAGGCCCTTGTCGACCCGGTCCTCCCGCCACTTCGTCACACACCGGGACGCCGACCACGGCACGATCCGGTCGACCCCCAGCTCGGTGGCCAGCTCCACGGCCAGCGGGCCGCGGTCGCCCTTGGGCAGCGCCTGCACCAGCACCAGCTCCGGCTGCGGTGCGGGCACCTCGTGGCGGGCGGTGACCTCGACCCGCAGACCGGCCGGCCCGGCTGCGACCACGACGCCCTCGACCAGGGTGCCCTCGCCGTCCCCGACCCGGACCCGCTCACCGGCGACCAGCCGGAGCACCTCGACGGCGTGCCGGCCCTCGCCGCCGTCGACCAGCACCTCGGGCGTCTCGGGCAGGGCGTCGAGCAGGAACAGCGGGGTGCCGTCCAGCGGCGGTACGGCGGTGTCGGTGACGACCTCGCTCATGCTCAGCGACCGTTGAACGCGTCGCGCACCCGGGAGAACAGCCCGTTGTGCTGGGCGCGGCTGGCCTCGGGGTGGTCCTCCCCGCGGACGGCGGCGAGCTTGCGGAGGAGCTCCTCCTGCTCGTCGTCGAGCCGGGTCGGCGTCTGCACGTCGATGTGCACCATCAGGTTGCCGCGGCCGGTGGCACGCAGCCGGGGGGCGCCGTGCGCGCGCAGCGTGAGCACCGAGCCCGACTGGGTGCCGGACTTGACGGTCAGCGGCTCGTCGCCGTCCAACGTCTTCAGCGTCAGGGTGGTGCCCAGGGCGGCCGCGGTCATCGGCAGGGTGACCCGGCAGTGCAGGTCCTCGCCGTCCCGGGTGAAGACGTCGTGCGGGCGCTCGTGCACCTCGACGTAGAGGTCGCCGGCAGGACCGCCACCGGGGCCGACCTCGCCGTGCCCGGAGAGCCGGATCCGCATGCCGTCCTCGACCCCGGCGGGGATCTTCACCGGGATGGTGCGACGGGCCCGGACCCGGCCGTCGCCGGCGCACTGGGGGCAGGGCTCGGGGATGACCTGGCCGGTGCCGGCGCAGGTGGGGCAGGGCCGAGAGGCCACGACCTGGCCGAGGAAGGAGCGCTGCACGCTCTGCACCTCACCGCGCCCGGCGCAGGTGTCGCAGGTGCGCGGGTGGGTGCCCGGCGCGGTGCCGGCCCCGGTGCAGGTGGTGCACAGCACCGCGGTGTCCACGGTGATGTCGGTGGTGGTGCCGAAGACGGTCTCGTCGAGGTCGAGGTCGACCCGGATGAGCGCGTCGCCGCCGGCCCGGGTGCGGCTGCGCGGCCCGCGGGTGGCGCCACCACCCCCGAAGAAGGCGTCCATGATGTCGCCGAGACCGCCGAAGCCGGCCCCGCCGCCGAACGGGTTGCCCCCGCCGCCGCCACCGGTCTCGAAGGGGTCACCGCCGAGGTCGACGATGCGCCGCTTCTCCGGGTCGGTGAGCGCCTCGTAGGCCCGGCTGACCTGCTGGAACTCCTCCTTGGCCCCGGGGCTGGGGTTGACGTCGGGGTGCAGGTCGCGGGCCTTGCGGCGGTACGCGCGCTTGATGTCCGCGTCGCTGGCCCCCGCGGAGAGGTCCAGCACGCCGTAGTAGTCCGTTGCCATGCTTCTTCTCAGTCCTCAGCTCTCGGCCAGCAGTTGGCCGACGTAGCGGGCCACGGCTCGTACCGCGGCCATGTTCCCCGGGTAGTCCATCCGGGTGGGCCCGACGATCCCCAGCCCGCCGAGCGCCAGGTCGCCGGTGCCACCGACCGACCCGTAACCCACCGAGACCACGGACGCGCCCGTCAGCCCCTCGTGCTCGTTCTCCTCGCCGATGCTCACCAGCACGGTGCTCGGCGCGACCTCGCCCATCAACCGGAGGACGACGACCTGCTCCTCCAGCGCCTCGAGCAGCGGACGCAGGCTGCCCGGGAAGTCCAGCGCGCCCCCGCGGGCGAGGTTCGCCGTGCCCCCGACGAGCAGCCGGTCCTCGCCCGGCTCGACGAGGGTCTCCACCAGGGTGGCACTGACCGCCGCCACCAGCCCGCGCAGGTGCGGCGGGGCGGTGTCGAGCAGGTCGGCCACCTTCAGCGAGGCCTCGGCGAGCTTGGCGCCGACGAAGGCCCCGTTGAGCAGGGTGCGCAGCTCGGCGACCGGGTCGGACCCGGCCGGGGCGTCGAGCACCGGCGGGACCTCGATGGAGCGCTGCTCCACCCGGCCGGTGTCGGTGATGAGCACCACCAGCAGCCGGGTGCTGGCCAGCTGCACGACCTCCAGGTGCCGGACGGCGGAGCGGGCCAGCGTCGGGTACTGGATCACCGCGACGTTCCGGGTGAGCTGGGCCAGCAGCCGGACCGTGCGGCCCAGCACGTCGTCGAGGTCCAGCGCGCCGTCCAGGAACCGCTCGACCGCGCGCTTCTCCGCCGCCGACAGCGGCTTGACCGCCGAGAGCCGGTCGACGAAGAACCGGTAGCCCTTGTCGGTGGGCACCCGGCCGGCGCTGGTGTGCGGCTGGGTGATGTACCCCTCCTCCTCCAGCACGGCCATGTCGTTGCGGATCGTGGCCGGGGAGACCCCCAGGTCGTACCGGGCCGCCAGGGCCTTGGAGCCGACCGGGTCGTTGGTCGACACGTAGTCCTGGACGATCGCCCGCAGCACCTGCAGGCGGCGTTCGTCGTGCGCCACGTCGAACCCCTCCCTCGCTGCCGGACTGGCACTCCCCGACGCTGAGTGCCAGCGCTCAGCATACGACCGGGCGACGACACCGCCGGTGCACCCGAGGCGCTCCCGGGAGTGCCGGACCGGGCGCACTAAGGTGGTCGGCGGTCGAGTGCTCCGGGTCACGGAGCCGCGTCGGGAGGAGTCGGGCACTGATCTTCAAGGCGGTGCGCGACGGACGTCCCTACCCCGACCACGGCTTCTCCACCCGGGACTGGGCGATGATCCCGCCCCGGCAGATCCGGCTGGACACCCTGGTCACGACCAAGCGGACCCTCGAGCTCGACGCCCTGCTGGCCGACGACTCGACGTTCTACGGGGACCTGTTCCCGCACGCCGTCCAGTGGCACCGCGAGCTGTTCCTGGAGGACGGCCTGCACCGCGCCCTGCGCGCGGCCCTGCAGCAGCGCAACGTGATCCACGTCCGTGTCCTCGACCTGGACAGCCTCATGCCGGGCGCCCCCGCACCCCAGTAGGCCCGGGCGCGAGTGCGTCCGCAGGCCGGTCTCCGCGGCGCGAAGGCCGCGCCCGGCAGCACTCGTCACACCGCTGCGGCCTGCGCCATCGCCGCGGCGATGCGGAGCAGCAGCCGCTGCGGGTCGTGCAGGTCGGTGGCGGTGACGAAGAAGACCCGCCACCCTGCGGCTTGCAGGGCGTTGAGCCGTCGACGGTCCCGGGCCAGCCGGTGCACGTGTCCGGCGCCGTCGTACTCGACGGCAAACCGGAGCCCGGGCCAGCCGAAGTCGACCCGCGCGACGAAGCGGCCCCGCTGGTCGAACACCTCGTGCTGGGCGGTCGGCGCCGGCAGCCCACTGGCCAGCAGCAACAACCGCACTCTGGTCTCCGGTGGCGACGCGGCCAGCCCGTCGGCGGCGTCGGCAGCTGCCCGCACGCGAGCGGATCCCCGGCCCGTCCGCTCAGCCGACTCGGCACGGATCGCCCGGAGGCCGGTGAGACCGGCCGCGACGAACTGGTCGAGCACCTCGACGGCGGCGGCATGCGGGAGCTCCCCGGCGAGGTCGCAGGCCGTCGTCGATGGAGCAGTGACCCGGATCCCGTTCCACCAGCTGACGGCTCGGCGGGGCAGGTCGCGCCGGCGCACGCGTACCCCGACCGGAGCGCACCCCCCCGCGACCGCGCGGCACGGTCACCTCGACGGGCTCACCGGTGTCCGGTCCGAGGTCCACCCCGCAGACCCGGGCAGCGGTGCGGCCGCTGACGACCGCTCCGGGCAGGAGCACGAGGGCGGCCCGGGCGCGGACCGGCAGGTCGACCGGCGTGCCGGCCGCCACGTAGACGTCCCGGAAGAGCCGCACCCAGCCCGGTCCCGCCAGTTCGTGCCGGGTCAGCAGGCCGGCGGCGGTGGCGGCGGTCCCCCGGAAGGGGACCGACCCCAGCTCGGGGACGACGCGGGGGACTCGAGGCATGCCGGCGACGTTCGCGGCTCCGGGCGGCACGCGTACCGCGTCGTCCCCACCAGGCGACCCCGTCCACAGACCACCGGCGCCCCTTGCGCCCCCACGACGTCCGTGCTGTCCCAGGCCGTTCTCCGAGGGCCGAGAGCGGCCTGGCAACGCACGCGGGTCAGAGCCAGCCCTTGTCCGCGGCGACGCGCGCGGCCTCGACGCGCGTACGGGCGCCGGTCTTGCCGATCGCGTTGCTCAGGTAGTTGCGCACCGTGCCCTCGGACAGGAACAGCCGGCCGGCGATGTCGGCGACCGTGGCGCCGTCGGCGGCGGCGCGCAGGACGTCGGCCTCCCGGGCCGAGAGCGGCGTGGCGCCCAGGGCGAGCGCGGCGGCGGCGAGGTCCCGGTCGATCACCCGCTCCCCCGCCACCACCGACCGGATGGCGGCGGCCAGCTCGGCGACGGGTGAGTCCTTGACCAGGAAGCCCTGGGCACCGACCTCCATCGCCCGGCGCAGGAAGCCCGGCCGGCCGAACGTGGTGAGCACGACCGCCTTGACCGAGGGCAGCTCGGCGGCCAGGTCGCGGGCGGCCTCGATGCCGTCCTTGCCGGGCATCTCGATGTCCAGCAGCGCCACGTCCGGGGTGTGCTGCCGGGCGGCGTCGAGCACGAGGTCGCCCCGACCGACCTCGGCGACCACGGTGATGTCGGGCTCCAGCTCCAGCAGGGCGCGCAGGGCCCCGCGGACCAGCTGCTGGTCCTCGGCGAGCAGCACCCGGATCACGCGGTCACCTGCGCGGGCACCAGCGGGACCGTGGCGGCGAGCCGGTAGCCGCCGCCGTCGGCCGCGCCGCCGACGAGAGTGCCGTCGACGGCGGTCGTCCGCTCCCGCAGGCCGAGCAGCCCCGACCCGGGCGCGGTGTCCTCGGCCGGGCCGCGGCCGTCGTCGGTGACGGTCAGCGTGGCGCTCACGCCGTCCTCGGTGAGCGTGACCACCACCCGGCGGGCGCCGCTGTGCCGCAGCACGTTCGTCGTGGCCTCGCGGACCACCCAGCCCAGCGTCGCGTCGACCGGGCCGGGCAGCACCGGGACCCGCTCGGGGCCGCGGAAGGAGATGCCGGCCCCCGACAGCGCAGCGCGCGCCTCGGCCAGCGCCTGTGCGCAGTTCACCTGGCGGTAGCCGCTGACGGCGTCGCGGACCTCGGCCAGAGCGCGCCGCGCGGCGGTCTCGACGTCGGCCATCTCGGCCGCCGCGCGCACCGGGTCGGCGCCGGCCAGCCGCCGGGCCAGCTCGCTCTTGAGCGCGATCAGCGACAAGGAGTGGCCGAGCAGGTCGTGCAGGTCGCGGGCGAAGCGCAGCCGCTCCTCGGCGACGGCGTTGCGGGCGAGCTCCTCGCGGGCCTCGCGGAGCTCGGCGTTGACCACGATCAGGTGCCGGGTGCCCCACAGGGTCGCCGCGGTCAGCGGGCAGAGCACCGGCAGGAACAGCGACGTCCAGTCCTGCCAGGACACGATGACCACCAGCGAGGCCAGCGTCGCCGCGCCGGTCACCGGCCAGACCAGCCGGTGCGGCAGCGAGGCCGCGGCTGCCGCCGAGACGTAGATCCACAGCCCCGCGTAGCTGGTGCCCAGGCCGGCGGACAACGCCAGCGCCAGGACGACGACCACGACGAAGTCCGGCCGCACCCCGGTCGGGCGGGCGAAGCGGCCCAGCACGCTCAGGTAGGCACCGGTGAAGGCGATCAGCGCCACCGCGATCACCAGCCGGGCGGCCAGCGGACGGGGCGTGCCCACCAGGTCGAGCACCGGGAAGACCTGGAAGACCAGCCACGGCACCGACCAGGCCAACCGCCGCCACAGGGGCGGCCGGACGTCCTCGAGGGGCTCCACGGGGGTCAGTGTCCCGCTCAGCCGGCGACGGCGTGCAGCGGACGGCGCGAGGCCACCGCGAGCGCGGCCACGGCGAACAGCGCGGTGAACCCGGCGAGCACCACCGCGGCCAGCAGCGGCTGGCCACCGACCACCACGTCGCGACCCAGCTCGCCGTACCAGTAGGAGGGGGTCGCGTGGGCCACCAGCTCCAGGCCGGCGGGGAAGAGCCAGACCGGGATCCACAGCCCGCCCAGCGCCGCCAGCACCACCGAGAGGATCCCGATGGCGGCCCCGGCGGCCTTCTCCTCCAGCGCCAGGCCCAGCAGCATGCCCAGCGCCACGAAGGCAGCCGAGCCCAGCCACAGCACCCCGAGCAGACCCAGCCAGGTGCCCAGCCCCAGCTGGACGTCGTTGACGAACCGGCCGACCAGCGCGACGACGACGAGGCTGGGGAGCACCAGCACCATCCCGACGGCGACGTCGACGGCCACCACGGTCCGGCCGGGGATCGGCAGCACCCGAAGCTGGCGCAGCCAGCCCGAGGCCCGGTCGAAGGAGAGCCGGATGGTGGCGCCCAGCGCCGCACCCAGCCCGCCGTAACACATCATCGAGACCATGTAGTCGCGCGCGTAGTCCTGGTACTCCGCGGCGCTGACGGCCTGCCCGCCGAAGACCTTGGTGAAGAAGACGGTGAACAGCGCCGGCAGCAGGACGGTGAAGAACAGGTACTGCCAGGAGCGGGTGACCCGGCGCAGCTGGAAGAGGAACAGGTCGGTCATCGGGTGCCTCCGGTGAGGGTGAGGAAGGCCTGCTCGAGGCTGGCGCCCCGGACCTCCAGGTCGGGCAGCCGGTCGCGGGTGGCCAGCAGTGCGCGCAGGGTGGCCTCGGCGTCGGTGGTCGCGAGCTCGACGACCCCGCCGCTGCCGCCCACGGCGGTCACCCCGGGCAGGCGGTCGAGCCCGGCGCGGTCGGGGCAGGAGAAGCGCACGGTGCGCCCGGCGATCCCGGACTTGACCTGCGCGGAGGTCCCGTCGGCCACGATGCGGCCGCCGTCGACGACCACCACCCGGTCGGCCACCGCGTCGGCCTCGTCGAGGTGGTGGGTGGCGAAGACGACGGTGTGCCCGCGCTCGGCCAGCGAGCGCATCGTCGTCCAGAAGGCTCGGCGGCCCTCGACGTCCATCGCGCTCGTGGGCTCGTCCAGGACCAGCAGGGGCGGTGTGCCCGCGAGGGCCAGGGCGAGCAGCACCCGCTGCCGTTGACCGCCGGACAGCGCCTCGGTGCGCCGGTCGAGCAGACCGTCGATGCCGGTGGTGGCCACCAGGTCCGCGAGCGGCCAGGGGTCGGCGTACCGGCCGGCGACCAGCCGCAGCACCTCCCCCACGCGCGCCTCGCTGGGCAGCCCGCCGTGCTGCAGCATCGCGCCGACCGACCCGGTGCGGACGGCATCCTGCGGGTCGCGGCCCAGCAGCTGCACGGTGCCCGCGGTGGGCCGGAACAGCCCCAGCGCGGCGTTGACCGCCGAGGACTTGCCGGCGCCGTTGGGGCCCAGCAGCGCCACGGTCTCCCCGCGGGGGATCTGCAGGTCCAGGGCGTGCACGGCGGTCGTGGCGCCGTAGGTCACGGTGAGGCCCCGGATCTCCAGGGCGGGTGTCTCGGGCATGCCCCGAGCCTGGCCGGGTGGGGTGCCCCGGCGACAGTGCGAGACGTCGTCCACACCCTCTGACGGATGTCAGACCGTCCCCCTACCCTCGGCTCGTGACCCTGGCGACGGACCCTGCCCTCGAGGTGTTGAGCCGGGTCTTCGGCTACGACGCCTTCCGTGGCCCGCAGCAGCAGGTGGTCGAGCACGTGGTCGCCGGCGGGGACGCCCTGGTGCTGATGCCCACCGGCGGCGGCAAGTCGCTCTGCTACCAGGTCCCGGCGCTGCTGCGCGAGGGCGTGGGCGTCGTCGTCTCCCCGCTGATCGCGCTGATGCAGGACCAGGTCGACACCCTGCAGGCCCTCGGCGTCCGGGCGGGGTTCCTGAACTCCAGCCAGGACCGGGACGAGCGCAGGACCGTCGAGCAGGCCTTCCTCGCGAACGAGCTCGACCTGCTCTACGTGGCCCCGGAGTCCCTCGGTGGCGGCAACTCCCCCACCTCCCGGCTGCTGGAGCGCGGCACGATCGCGCTGTTCGCCATCGACGAGGCGCACTGCGTCGCCCAGTGGGGCCACGACTTCCGCCCGGACTACCTGGCGCTGTCGATGCTGCACGAGAAGTGGCCCGACGTCCCCCGCATCGCGCTCACCGCGACGGCCACCCCGCGCACGCACGCCGAGATCAGCACCCGGCTGCAGCTGGACGACGCCCTGCACGTGGTCGCCGGGTTCGACCGGCCGAACATCCAGTACCGGATCGCGCCGAAGAACGAGCCGCGCAAGCAGCTGCTGGACCTGCTGCGCACCGAGCACCCCGGCGACGCGGGGATCGTCTACTGCCTGTCCCGCTCCTCGGTGGAGACCACGGCGGACTTCCTGGTCAAGAACGGGATCGCCGCCCTGCCGTACCACGCCGGGCTGGACCAGCGGGTGCGGGCGCAGAACCAGTCCCGGTTCCTCCGCGAGGACGGCCTGGTGATGGTCGCGACCATCGCCTTCGGCATGGGCATCGACAAGCCCGACGTCCGCTTCGTCGCCCACCTGGACCTGCCCAAGTCGGTGGAGGGCTACTACCAGGAAACGGGCCGGGCCGGCCGCGACGGGCTGCCCTCGACCGCGTGGCTGGCCTACGGGCTGGCCGACGTCGTCCAACAGCGCAAGATGATCGAGGGCTCGGACGGCGACCTCGCCCACCGCCGGGTGCTCTCCGCGCAGCTGGACGCGATGCTCGCGCTCTGCGAGACGGTGGAGTGCCGACGGGTGCGGCTGCTGGCCCACTTCGGGCAGCAGAGCGAGCCGTGCGGCAACTGCGACACCTGCCTGGTCCCGCCGGAGTCCTGGGACGCGACCGTCCCGGCGCAGATGCTGTTGTCGACGGTGCTGCGGCTGCAGCGCGAGCGCGGCCAGTCCTTCGGCGCCGGGCAGTCGATCGACATCCTGCTGGGCAAGCGCACCGAGAAGGTCACCGCGAACTCCCACGACGAGCTGACCGTCTTCGGCATCGGCACCGACCTGGCCGAGGGGCAGTGGCGCGGCGTCGTCCGGCAGCTGCTCGCCCAGGGGCTGCTGGCGGTGCAGGGCGAGTACGGCACCCTGGCGCTCAACGAGGCCAGCGGGCCGGTGCTGCGCCGCGAGCAGACCGTCCTGATGCGCCGCGAGCCCGACCGCCCGGTGCGGTCGCGGTCCTCCCGCTCGACCAAGGCCGCGGTGGACCTGCCGGCCGCGGCGGCCCCGGCGTTCGAGCGGCTGCGCGCCTGGCGGGCGGCCACCGCCAAGGAGCAGGGCGTGCCGGCCTACGTGGTCTTCCACGACGCGACGCTGCGCCAGATCGCCACCGACGAGCCGGCCGACGTCGCCGCCCTGGGCACGATCAGCGGGGTGGGTGCGGCCAAGCTGGAGAAGTACGGCGACCAGTTGCTGGAGGCCCTGCGGGGTTAGTCGGTCAGGTCGCGGACGACGGCGTCGGCCAGCAGCCGGCCGCGGTCGGTGAGGACGGCGCGGCCCTCGGCGTGCGGGCCCCCCTCCAGGAGACCCTGCGCCACTGCGCCCGCGGCGCGGGCCCGACCGACGTCGGACAGCGCGTCCAGCGGCAGGCCGTCGCGCAGCCGGAGACCGAGCATCACCCGCTCCAGCGCACGGTCGGCGGCCGTCAGCTGTTCGGCGTCCGCCGCCGGGTGTTCACCGGCGGCCAGCCGCCCGGCGTAGGCCGCGGGGTGCTTGACGTTCCACCAACGGAGCCCGCCGACGTGGCTGTGCGCACCCGGCCCGATGCCCCACCAGTGCGCGTTGGCCCAGTACAGCTCGTTGTGCCGGCAGCGCGCGGCGTCCCCGCGGGCCCAGTTCGACACCTCGTACCAGTCCAGCCCGGCGCCGCGGAGCACCCGGTCGGCCTGCTCGTACCGGTCGGCGAGCACGTCGTCGTCGGGCATCGGCAGCTCGCCCCGGGCCACCCGGCGGGCCAGCTTGGTGCCCTGCTCGACGATGAGCGCGTAGGCGCTGACGTGGTCGACGGGGGCGTCCAACACGGCCTGCAACGACAGGTCCCAGTCGGCGTCGGTCTCCCCGGGGCGCCGTAGATGAGGTCGAGGTTGACGTGCTCGAAGCCGGCGGCGCGGGCCTCGCGCGCGGCCTCGGCGGCGCGTCCGGGGGTGTGCCGGCGGTCGAGGACGGCGAGCACGTGCGGTGCGGCGGACTGCATGCCCAGGCTGATCCGGGTGAAGCCACCGGCGCGCAGCACCGCGAGGGACTCCGGGGTGACCGACTCGGGGTTGGCCTCGGTGGTGACCTCGACGTCCTCGGCGACCGGGAAGAGGTCCCGGGCCCGGTCGAGCACGGCGACCAGGTCGGCCGCCGGCAGCAGGGTCGGGGTGCCGCCGCCGACGAAGACCGTGCTGATCGTCGGCGGGGTGGGGCCGAGCACCCGCGCGGCCAGCTCGACCTCGGCGATGGCGGTCGCGGCGTACTCGCTGCGGTTGGCGCCCGGGCCCAGCTCGTCGGAGGTGTAGGTGTTGAAGTCGCAGTAGCCACAGCGGGTCGCGCAGAACGGGACGTGCAGGTAGAGCCCGAACGGCGTCGTCGGCAGCTCCGCGCGGGCGGCGTCGGAGAGCATCGCCGGGCCGGGCGGCAGGACGGGGGTCTGGCCCAGGACGGGCAGGGTGGTGGTCATCGCTGGGCCCAGTGTCCCCTCCCCCGGCAGGATGGGTCGCGTGACCGACTCAGTGCTGCACGTCGAGGTGTCCCGCGGCGTCGCCACCCTCACCCTGGACTCCCCCGCGAACCGCAATGCCCTCTCCCGGGCCATGCGGGCGCAGCTGCGGCAGGCGCTGGCCGATGCGCTGGCCGACGACGCCGTCCGGGTCGTCGTGCTCGACCACACCGGCCGGGTCTTCTGCTCCGGGATGGACCTGTCCGAGGCCACCGGCGGAGCGGCCGCCGACCAGGGGGTCAACGAGTTCCCCGAGCTCCTGGCCACGCTCTGGCACTCCCCCAAGCCCGTGCTCGCCGCCGTCCGCGGTCCGGCCCGGGCCGGTGGGGTGGGCCTGCTCGCGGCGTGCGACGTCGTCGTGGCGGGCGCGTCGGCCACGTTCGGGTTCGCCGAGGTGCGGATCGGCGTCGTCCCCGCCGTCATCTCCGCGGTGTGCCGCCCGCGGATGACGGCGCACACCGTGCACCGGCTGATGCTCACCGGCGAGGTGTTCGACGCGGCCACCGCCGCGCAGGCCGGCCTCGTCGACCTCGCCGTCGCCGACGACGCGGTGACCGACACCGTCTTGGCGCAGGTGCAGGCGTTGGCGGCCGGCGCCCCGCTCGCGCTGGCCGAGACCAAGCGGCTGCTGCGCTCGGGCACCGAGCTGGACTTCGAGCCGCTGCTGGCGACCTCGGCCCGGTTCTTCGCCTCCGCCGAGGGCCAGGAGGGCATCGCGGCGTTCCGGGAGAAGCGCCCGGCGTCCTGGGTGCCCACCGACTGACCCTTGCCCTGGGGCGGCGGCAGCGGGACCCTGCGGGCATGAGCGAGGACCCGCGGGCGGCGTTCCGCACCCTGCCCGGCCCGGTGCACCCCGAGGAGCTGGTCGAGACGTCCGCCGCGCCCCCGGCCGTCCCGGTCCCCGACGAGGGCGAGCTCGAGCGGGCCTGGCGCACCACGCTGCTGGGCAGCGGCGGCTGAGCCTCAGTCCAGCCGGCGCACCAGGTAGCGGACGTCGTCCACTGCGTCGCGTTCCACGCCGTCCGCGTCGGTGTAGGAGTACGCATCGGCGTAGGCCAGGCCGGTGTCGAGGAACCCCAGCCGGAGGTAGAGCCGGGCAGCGTCCGGGTTGTCCGAGCCCACCCCGATGCCAATGCGTGCATGTCCGGCTGCGGAGGCGCGCGTGCAGGCGTCCTCGACCAGCTCGGTGCCGTGTCCGCTCCCCCGCTCGTCGGGGTGCACCTGCAGGTTGCTGAGCTCGGGCATCCCGGGCCACCGTTCGGCGACGACGGCGTCGCGCGGCGCCCAGCGGAGCAGCCCGGTGCCCACGACCCGCCCGCCGACCTCGGCGACCAGCAGCAGACAGGAGCCCTCGGCCTGAGCGGCGAGGTGCGCTGGGTAGACGTCAGCCGGTGCGGCCATCGCACGCGTCAGTGAGTCGGCCTCAGTAGGTGCACCGAGCCGGACGACAGTCCTCAGCGCAGCCGCCGGGTCGCGTCGCCGAGGCGCACGGTGACCCCGCGGGCATCCAGCCACTCGGCCAGCGGGACGGCGACCCGGCGGCTGGTGCCCCACGCCTGCTTCGCCTGGCTGAGGGTGAAGGGCTGGGGCACGGCAGCCAGCGCCGTCCGGGCCCGCTGCTCGACGCCCGGCGCCAGGTAGACGCCGTCGGCGATCCGGACCAGCTGCCCGTCGCGCACGGCCGCGGCCAGCTCGCGCGCACCGAGCCCGGCGGCAGCGAGCGCCTCGGTGTCCGGAGCCGCGAAGGGTTCGGCGGCCAGCCGGGCGAGGATCCCCGTGACCGCTCGCTGCACCGGCTCGGGCAGACCGGAGTCCGCGGCCACCACCCGGCCGTCGCGCAGGGTCAGCGGGGCCCGCACCAGCCCGGCCACCAGCTCGGCGTCGGGCAGGTCCAGTGCGCTGCGCAGCACCGCGGTCGGCGGGCCGGGCTCCAACGGGCGCAGCTGGCGGTACCGGGCGACGACGGCGGGCACCCGGGCGGCCAGCTCGTCGGCGAGGCCGGGTGCGAGCAGCCAGCGGCCGACGGTCGTCGCACCCTCGGGCACCGGCCAGCCCATCGCCTCGAACTCGGCGCGCACCACCACCCGTCGGCGGGTGAGATCGGCGAGCGCGCCGGCCTCCGCGGTGTCCGAGGCCGCGAGGTCGCCGGCCCGGGCGGCGGCGGCCCCCCGGCGGCGGAGCGCGGGCGGGTCGACGTCCCGGACGTCCGCGCCGTGCACCCGGCGGGCACCGGGGTCACGCAGGATCAGCCGGTCACCGACCCGCAACGGCAGGGGGTGCACCAGCCGCAGCCGCAGCGCAGCGTCGTCCAGCGGCCGGACCCGGGCGGCCACGGTGGCCGAGCCGACGTGCACCACCAGCTGGGCGGGCAGCCGGTCCTCGACCGGGTGCACCAGGGTCACGTCGAGCTCGTCGGTCTCGCGGAACGCCGCCGGGGTGAGCAGTGCGTCGCCCCGGGACAGGTCCTCCACGGCGACCCCGCGCAGGTTCAGTGCCACCCGGGCGGTCGCGCTCGCCTCCTCGACCGGCTCGCCCAGGGAGTGCAGACCCCGCACGGCGACGTCCCGCCCACCGAGCACCAGCCGGTCGCCGGTGCGCACCGTGCCGGCGGCCAGCGTGCCGGTGACGACGGTGCCGGCGCCGCGGATGCTGAACGCCCGGTCGACCCAGAGCCGGACCGGCGCGGTGGTGTCCGGCGCGGGCAGCCCGGCGAGCAGCTGCTCCAGGGCCGCGGCGACGGCCGGGACGCCGTCCCCGGTGCGGGCGCTGACCGCGACGCCGGGCACCTCCCCGAGCGAGGTCTCGGCCAGCCGGGCACGTGCGTCGGCGAGCACCGGCGCGGGGTCGCCCAGGTCGGCCTTGGTGACCACCAGCAGCCCGTGCCGCACGCCGAGGGCGTCGAGGACCGCGACGTGCTCGGCGGTCTGCGCGCTCCAGCCGTCGTCGGCGGCGACCACGACCAGCGCGGCGGGCACCGAGCCGACCCCGGCGAGCATGTTCCCGACGAACCTCTCGTGGCCGGGGACGTCGACCACGGCCACCGTGCGGCCGGAGTCCAGCGTCGTCCAGGCGAACCCGAGGTCGATGGTCAGCCCACGGCGACGCTCCTCCTCCCACCGGTCGGGCTCCATGCCGGTCAGCGCCCGGACCAGCGTCGACTTGCCGTGGTCGACGTGCCCGGCGGTGGCGACTACCTGCACGCGAGCACCGCTGCGACCAGGGCCTCGTCGTCGGCCGGGTCGAGGCTGCGCAGGTCGAGCAGGGTGCGGCCCTCGGCGGTGTAGCCGACGACCGGCGGGCTGCCGTGCCGCAGCGGCTCGGCGAACGACGCCGGCAGCGAGACCGCGACGCTGGGCAGCTCGAACTCCGGCGCCCCTCCCCCGCCGACGCGGGCGCCCGCCTCGACCACGAGCGCATCGCCGCTCAGGGCCGCGACCACCGCCTCGGCCCGGGTGCGCAGCTCGGACACGTCGACGACGAGCATCCGCTGCACCGGTGGCTGCGGGCCGCGCAGCGTGGCCTCCAGTGCGGCCAGCGTCGTCTTGTCCACCCGCAGTGCCCGGTAGAGCGGGTGCCGGCGCAGCCGCTGGACCAGGTCGGCCCGGCCCAAGACCAGTCCGGCCTGCGGACCGCCGAGCAGCTTGTCCCCGCTGCACAGGACCAGGTCCGCGCCGTCGGCGAGGGTGGTCTGCAGGTCGGGCTCGTCGGGCAGCGCGGGGTGCGGACGCAGCAGTCCCGAGCCGACGTCGGCGACCACCGGCACGTCGACGGCGGCGGCCAGCTCGGCGACCTCGACCGACCGGGTGAAGCCGCGGACGACGAAGTTCGACGGGTGGATCTTCAGCACTGCACCGGTCTGCGGCCCGACCGCCGCGGTGTAGTCGTCGACGGTGACCCGGTTCGTCGTCCCCACCTCGCGCAGGCGCGCGCCGGTGGACTCCAGCAGGTCCGGGATGCGGAACCCGTCGCCGATCTCCACCAGCTCACCGCGGGCCACGACCAGCTCACCGCCGAGCGCGGTGGCGACGAGGGCGAGGGCGGCGGCGCAGTTGTTGACCACGATCGCCGCCTCGGCGGCCGGCACCGCGGCCAGCAGGGCACCGATCGCGCCCTCCCCGCGCGGCCCGCGGCGGCCGGTGCCGAGGTCCAGCTCGACGTCGGTGGTGCCGCTGGCCGCGACGACCGCCTCGACCGCGGCCGCCGACCACGGGGCCCGGCCGAGGTTGGTGTGCACCAGCACCCCGGTCGCGTTGAGCACCCGGTGCAGGCTGGACGCCGTCCCGGGCAGGGCGGCCAGCACCGCGTCGGCGGCGTCGTCCGGCGGCAGGTCACCGGTGCGCACCCGCTGCTGCACGTCCTGGACGACGGCCTTGACCAGGTCGCGGCCGAGCCGGTCGGCGGCGGCGGCCACCCGGGGCTCGGCGAGCAGGGCGTCGGTGCGCGGCACGAGGCGGCGGGGGTCGGTCGTCATCTCTCCCGGGGTGGGCTGTGGCGGAGGCGGACGGGAATCGAACCCGCCTGACCCGGGTACCGGGCCACGTCGGCTTTAGAGGCCGCGGGGGTCACCAGACACCCTGACGCCTCCACTGCTGAGAGTACGTACGGTCGGGTCATGACGGCGACCGCGATCCGGCTGACCCAGTTCGCCCACGGCGGGGGCTGCGCCTGCAAGATCCCGCCCGGTGAGCTGGAGGCCGTCGTCGCCGGCCTCACCCACACCGGACCCACCGACCCCTCCGCCGAGCTCGTGGTCGGTCTGGACGACGGCGACGACGCGGCGGTGGTGCGCATCGCCGGCGGGCAGGGCCTGGTGCTCACCACCGACTTCTTCACCCCCGTGGTCGACGACGCGTACACCTTCGGGAGGATCGCCGCGGCCAACGCGCTGAGCGACGTCTACGCCATGGGCGGCACCCCGGTGGTCGCGGTGAACCTGCTGGGCTGGCCCCGTGACGTGCTGCCCGTCGAGCTGGCCGCCGAGGTGCTCCGCGGCGGGCTGGAGGTCGCCCAGGCCGCCGGCTGCCACGTCGGCGGCGGGCACTCCATCGACTCCCCCGAGCCCACCTACGGCATGGCGGTCACCGGCCTGGTCGACCTGGAACGGCTGATCCGCAACGACGCCGCCGTGGCCGGCACCCCGATCTCGCTGACCAAGGCCCTCGGCGTGGGCACCCTGAACAACCGGATGAAGGCCACCGGGGAGCCCTCCCCGGAGGCCATCGACTCGATGTCCCGGCTGAACGCCGAGGCGTCGGTCGCCGCGGTCGCCGCCGGGATCCGGGCCGGCACCGACGTCACCGGGTTCGGCCTGCTCGGCCACCTCTACAAGATGGCCCGGGCCAGCGGGGTCACCGCGGTGGTGGACGCTGCCGCCGTGCCCTACCTGGCCGGCGCCCGGCAGTCCGTCGCCGACGGGTACGTCTCCGGCGGCACCCGCCGCAACCTGGACTGGGTGCGCCCGCACACCGACCTCACCGCCTGCTCCGAGGACGACGCGCTGCTGCTCGCCGACGCGCAGACCTCCGGCGGGCTGCTGCTGGCCGGTGAGGTGCCCGGCGCCCCGGTGATCGGGGAGTTCGTGCCCGCCCAGGAGCACGCCGTCGTCATCAGGTGACCCACGTCGCACCAGGTCGGGCCGGGCGTTAGCGTCGGGCCATGCTGGCAGCCTTCGTGTCCACCCCGTCCCCCGACGACCCGCTCTCGGTGCTGGAGGTCGGCGAACGCCCGGCCCCCGAGGCCCCCGACGGCTGGGTGACGATCGACGTCAAGGCCGCCTCGCTCAACCACCACGACGTCTTCAGCCTGCGCGGGGTCGGCCTGCCCGCGGAGAAGATGCCGATGATCCTGGGCTGCGACGCCGCGGGCACCGACCCCGACGGCAACGAGGTCGTCGTGCACGCGGTCATCAGCTCCCCCGACTGGCGGGGCGACGAGACACTGGACCCCAAGCGCTCGCTGCTGAGCGAGAAGCACCAGGGCACGCTGGCCCAGCAGGTCGTCGTCCCCCGCGGGAACGTGCTGCCCAAGCCGGCCGAGCTGTCCTTCGCGGAGGCCGCCTGCCTGCCCACCGCCTGGCTGACCGCCTACCGGATGCTGTTCGTGAAGTCCGGCCTGCGCCCGGGGCAGACCGTGCTGGTGCAGGGCGCCTCCGGCGGCGTGGCGACGGCGCTCATCGTGCTCGGCTCGCACGCCGGCTTCCGGGTGTGGGTGACCGGGCGCAGCGAGGACAAGCGCGCCGCAGCCGTCGCGCTCGGCGCCGACCAGGCCTTCGAGACCGGCGCCCGGCTCCCCGGCCGGGTCGACGCGGTCATGGAGACCGTCGGCAAGGCCACCTGGTCGCACAGCGTCAAGTCCCTCAAGCCCGGTGGCACCCTCGTCGTCTCGGGTGCCACGACCGGCTTCGACCCCTCCGCCGAGCTCAACCGGGTCTTCTTCACCCAGCTCTCGGTGGTCGGTTCCACCATGGGCACCCGCACCGAGCTGGAGTCCCTGATCCAGTTCTGCGCCACCTCCGGCGTCCGCCCGCTCATCGACGTCGAGATGCCGCTGGCCGATGCCCGCGACGGCTTCGCCCGGATGGTCGAGGGCCGCACCGCCGGGAAGATCGTCTTCACCGTCTGACCCCTGAGCGTTGATCAGGGTCCCTGATCAACGTGCGTCCTCCCGCGCCAACGTCCACGAGGGAGGACGCACGTCGGTGCAGGACCCTGATCAACGCTCCGGTAGGGGCGCCCGGAGCAGGAGAACAGCGGCGACGGCGGCCAGGGCGGCAGCGATCGCGGCGCCGGCGAAGACCGTGTGCAGCTGGGTGAGGACGGCGGCGTCGGTCGCCGCCTCGTAGGCCGGGCACGCGGTGGGGCTGGTCGGGCACGTGACCAGCGGGCTGGGGATCTCGGCCACCGCGGCGGTGAACCGGCGGAGCGCGATCGCGGTCAGCAGCGACAGCCCGACGAGCATCCCGACGGTCCGGGAGACGACGACCAGCGCGCTCGCGCTGCCGTGCACCCGCTGCGGGGTGACAGCCAGGAGCACGGCGCTGACCGGGGCGACCGCCAGCCCGAAGCCGAGCCCGGCGACCAGCAGCGCGGCGGTCGACGTCCAGGAGTCCAGCGCCGTGGCGTCCCAGCGGGCCATCGCCAGGAAGGCGACCGTGGCCAGCGCCATCCCGGCACCGGCCACCCACCGCGGGCCGACGACCCGGCACAGCCAGCCACCGGCCACCGCGCCGACCGGGACGGCGACGAGCAGCTCCACCAGCACCAGCGCGGCGCCCAGCTGATCGGTCGCGGTGGTGGCCCGGGCGAACAGCGGGACGTCGACCAGCGCCGCCACCAGCGCGACGCCGACCAGCAGGTTCACCAGCAGCGCCCCCCACGCGCCGACCGGCCGTAGGTCACCGAGGGGCACGAGCGGGTCCGCCGTCCGGCGCTCGTGCAGCACGAACGCCACCGCCGCGACCGCCGCCAGCGGCAGGAGCAATGGCCCGTGCGCGACCACCTCCGACGCCGGGTCGGCAGCGGCGAACGCCCACACCAGGCTGCCGAGCGCGACGACGACCAGCACCGCGCCGAGCAGGTCCACCTCGCGAGCCAGCCGCGGCAGCCCGCGGACCGGGAGCACGGGGTGCGCCGCGGTCGCCGACCGCACCAGCACCCCCACGGTCGCGAGCACAGTGACGAGCACCAGCGGCGTCGTCCAGCCCGGACCGACCAGCGGCACCCAGGCCAGCCCGAGGGTGACGTCGGTGGCCAGCGCGTCGGGCTCGCCGAGCTGCAGGGCCAGCGCCGCCGCGGCGAGCACCGCGAGCGCCGTGCCGACGACGTCCCGGCCCTCCCGGGGTGGCCCGGTCACCCGCAGCGCGACCGCGAGCGCGACCCCCAGGACGAGGTTGAGCCAGAAGATCCCGCGCCAGTCGGTGACGGCCAGCACGGCGGCCCCGGCCAGCGGCCCGAGGACGGCGCCGGCCTCCTGCACCGCACCGACCACGCCCAACGGCACCGCCCGGCGCTCCGGCGGCCACCGGTCGGCGACCAGCGCGAGGGTGGCCGGCACCAGCCCGCCGGCGCCCACGCCCTGGAGCCCGCGGCCGAGCACCGCCGGCCCCAGGTCGACCGCGGTGGCGGTCAGCAGCGAGCCGAGTGCGAACAGCAGCAGGCAGCCGACCAACACCGGCAGCCGTCCGCGGAGGTCGGCGAGCCGGCCGAGCAGGGGCAGCGTGGCGGTGTAGCCGAGCAGGAACCCGCCGACGATCGGGGTGGCCCGCTGGAGCTGGTCCAGTCCCACCCCGACGCCGGTGAGGATGTCGGGCAGGGCCAGGACGACGACGTAGGTGTCGGCGGCCGAGACCAGGACGGCGAGGGTCGCCAGGGCGAGGGTGCCCCGCCCGGGCGCCCGGACGTCAGCCGGTGGGGGGTGCGGTGATCTGGACATCGGCCCCGAAGTCGGACAGGACGATCGTGTAGCCGCCCGCGTCGTCGGCGGTGAAGAACGGCCCGGTCAGCGCCACCTCGCGCAGTTCGCCGGAGTCCGTCGCGATCGAGAACACCGCGTCCACCGGCTGCGACGGGTCCTCGGTGGTCAGCAGCGACTCCACCAGGTCACCGGGCAGCGACCCGGTGACCTCCCGGACGACCTCGCCGTCCACCCGGGACTCCTCACCCAGCTCCGGGGACTCGACCGCGGTCAGCAGCTGGGAGATGCCGTCGTCGGGGTCGATGAGCGCGCCGGGGTCGCCGAAGCCGAGGGTCGCCGGGTCGACCACGCTGAAGCCGCTGGTGAGGGGGAGCTGGGCGTAGACGGTGCCGTCGACCGACACGACCTGCGCGTCGACCGAGCTGCCCAACGCCTGGACCTGCAGGGTGCCCTCGAAGGAGGCCGGCCGGGCGATGTCGCCCTCGCCGCCGAGCACCGCGGTGCCCCCGCTGGGCGCGCCGTCGCTGGTGAGCACGAAGTGCACGCTGGACGCGGCGTCCAGGGTGGTCTTGGCCCGGGCGAGGAGGTCGCCGGCCGACTCGTCGCTGCCGCCGCCACAGGCCGCCGTCACCAGGGCGCTGAGCAGCAGCACCGCCGTCGTCCGCACCCGCACGTGTCCCTCCCCCGCGCCCCCCGCTGGGGCCCGGGCGGACAGTAGCGCGGGCTCAGGCCTGCAGGGCCGCGATCCGGGCGGAGAGCTTGGCGCGGTCCTTGTCCGGGACGGCGGCAAGCGCGGGCTCGACCTCCACCAGGCGGGCGCGCTGGGTGGTCAGCGCCCGGAACAGCAGGCCCGTGGTCACCCCGTGGTCGGGACGGGAGAGCACCTCGACGGCGTCGCCGGCACCGATCTCCCCGGTCTGCAGCACCCGCAGGTAGGCACCCGACGCCCCGTGCGCGGTGAACCGCTTGACCAGGTCGGGCACGTCCCAGAAGCGGGCGAAGTTCGCGCACGGGATGCGCGGTGCGGTCACCTCGAACACCGCCGAGCCGACGGCCCACCGCTCGCCGAGGACGGCGTTCGTCAGGTCCAGGCCGGTGGTGCGCAGGTTCTCCCCGAACGCACCGGCCGGGAGCTCCCGGTCCAGCTCGGTCTGCCACCAGTCGGCGTCGGCCTGGGCGTAGGCGTAGACCGCCTGGCCCTCGCCGCCGTGGTGCTTGCGGTTGACCTGCCGGTCGCCGTCCAGGGTCTCCTCGAGGACGGCGACCCGGCCGTCGACCGGGCGCTTGTGGATGCCCGACGTCGAGGGGCGCTTGCCCGGCAGCGGGTGGAGGTCCGCGCCGGACACGCAGACCGCCTCGAGCCGGCCGGTCACTTCTTCGCGGGCTCGGCGTTGGAGAGCGCGGCCACGAAGGCCTCCTGGGGGACCTCGACGCGGCCGACCATCTTCATCCGCTTCTTGCCCTCCTTCTGCTTCTCCAGCAGCTTGCGCTTGCGGGTGATGTCACCGCCGTAGCACTTGGCCAGCACGTCCTTGCGGATCGCGCGGACGGTCTCGCGGGCGATGACCCGGGCGCCGATGGCGGCCTGGATGGGCACCTCGAACTGCTGGCGCGGGATGAGCTCGCGCAGCTTGCCAGCCATCATCACGCCGTAGCCGTAGGACTTGTCCCGGTGCACGATCGCGGAGAACGCGTCGACGGCCTCGCCCTGCAGCAGGATGTCGACCTTGACCAGGTCGGCCTCCTGCTCGCCGGCCTCGGCGTAGTCCAGGCTGGCGTAGCCGCGGGTGCGGGACTTCAGCGAGTCGAAGAAGTCGAAGATGATCTCGCCCAGCGGCAGCGTGTAGCGGAGCTCGACGCGGGACTCGGACAGGTAGTCCATCCCGGTCAGCGAACCGCGGCGGCCCTGGCAGAGCTCCATGATCGTGCCGGTGTAGTCGCTGGGGGCGATCACCGTGGCGTTCACGATCGGCTCGTAGATCTTCTCCATCTTCCCGTGCGGCCAGTCGCTGGGGTTGGTGACGACGCGCTCACTGCTGTCCTCCATCACCACCCGGTAGACGACGTTGGGCGCGGTCGAGATGAGGCTCAGTCCGCTCTCGCGCTCGAGACGCTCGCGGACGATCTCCAGGTGCAGCAGGCCCAGGAAGCCGACCCGGAAGCCGAAGCCCAGCGCCGCCGACGTCTCGGGCTCGTAGACCAGCGCGGCGTCGTTGAGCAGCAGCTTGTCCAGGGACTCACGCAGCAGCTGGTACTCGCTGCCGTCGATCGGGTAGAGCCCCGAGTAGACCATCGGGTTGGGGTCGCGGTAACCGCCGAGGGACTCGGTCGCCGCCGCGTGCTGCAGGGTCACGGTGTCCCCGACCCGCGACTGGCGCACGTCCTTCACCCCGGTGATGAAGTACCCCACCTCGCCGACGCCGAGGCTCTCCACCGGCTTGGGCTCAGGGCTGATGACCCCGATCTCGAGCAGCTCGTGGGTGACGTTGTTGCTCATCATCTTGATCCGCTCGCGGCCGGAGATCCGGCCGTCGACGACGCGGACGTAGGTGATGACCCCGCGGTAGATGTCGTAGACGGAGTCGAAGATCAGCGCCCGGGCCGGACCGTCGGCCTTGCCGGTGGGGGCCGGGATCTTCTCCACGATCATGTCCAGCAGCTCGGGCACGCCCTCGCCGGTCTTGCCGCTGACCCTCAGCACGTCGTCGGGGTCGCAGCCGATGATGTGCGCGATCTCGGCGGCGAACTTCTCCGGCTGCGCCGCCGGCAGGTCGATCTTGTTGAGCACCGGGATGATCGTCAGGTTGTTCTCGATGGCCAGGTACAGGTTGGCCAGCGTCTGGGCCTCGATGCCCTGGGCGGCGTCGACCAGCAGCACGGCCCCCTCGCAGGCAGCCAGCGAGCGGGACACCTCGTAGGTGAAGTCCACGTGGCCCGGGGTGTCGATCATGTCGAGCACGAACTCGGTGCCCACGTGCTCGCCGGTGCGCGGGGTCCACGGCAGCCGCACGTTCTGGCTCTTGATGGTGATCCCGCGCTCGCGCTCGATGTCCATCCGGTCGAGGTACTGGGCGCGCATGTTGCGCCCCTCGACGATGCCGGTCACCTCGAGCATCCGATCGGCCAACGTCGACTTGCCGTGGTCGATGTGGGCGATGATGCAGAAGTTCCGGATGCGGGTCGGGTCGGTGCGGGCGGGTGCAGTCACAGTGCTGCCATGGTCCCACGTCCCGACGACGACGTGACCGCTCACCTCCGGTGTCGCCGTGGGCCGGAGCACCCGGTGCGACCTGGTGGGTGCTCCCGGGTCCCTGGTATCTTGTGAGACCGGTCCTGTGGTGCGTCCTGCGCTGCCGCGGACGCACTGTCAGAAGTACCCCTCCCTCCGAACACCCTGAGGCTCACGCGTGGCGAACATCAAGTCCCAGATCAAGCGGATCAAGACCAACGAGATCGCGCGCAAGCGCAACGTCGCGGTCCGTTCCGCCCTGAAGACGTCGGTCCGACGCTTCCACAAGGCTGCCGGCACCGGCGACGCCGAGGCTGCCAACGCGGCGCTGCTGACCGTCTCGAAGGCGCTCGACAAGGCCGCGAGCAAGGGCGTCATCCACAAGAACCAGGCGGCGAACCGCAAGTCGGCGCTGGCCAAGCAGGCCGCCAGCATCTGACGCGACGTCCGCGGCCCCCGGTCGCGGCGCGCTCCCGACGAGCCCCCTCCCCCACCGGGGACGGGGGCTCGTCGCGTTCCACGGCGTGATCAGCGCCGGGCGGGCACCCGGGACCCCCGACCGGCCCCGGCCTCGACCCGCAGGGCCACGATCCGGCGGACCGCTCGCTCCAGCGCGTAGTCGGCGCTGGCTGCCACGCCCTTGACGTCGGCGTTGAGCGAGGCAGCCACCCCGATGGCCTGCTGCAGTGCGTCGATCGTCCAGCCCCGGGCCTGCGCCTGGGCCTTCTTCACCTTCCACGGCGGCAGCCGGAGGGTGCGCGCGAGCTCGCCGATGTTGGTGGTGTTGAGCGAGGCGACCCGGGCGGCGGTGCGCACCCCGTCGGCGATGGCATCGGCGAGCAGCAACGTGCGGGACCCCGCGGTCCAGCGCCCAGCGCAGCATCTCGATGGACCCGGTGTGGTCCCCGACCAGGACCCGCTCGGCCACGGTGAACCCGGTGACCTCGGCCTGCCCGCGGTGGTACCGGGCCACGGCGTCGGCGTCGATGGAGCCACCGAAGTCGCTGACCAGCTGGCTGGCGGCCGCCGACAGCCCGCGCAGGTCGTTGCCGACGGCCTCCACGAGCGCGGTCACGGCGTCGGGGGTGATCCGGCCGCCGACCCGCCGCACCTCGTTGCGCACGAAGGCGATCCGCTCCCCGGCCGAGGCGACCTTCGGGCACTCGTCCACGGCGGCGCCGGCCTTGCGGAAGGCGGTCAGCAGGGCCTCGTTGCGCTTGCCGCCGTGGTGCACGAGCACCAGCGTCAGCTCGGGGTCGGGCTCCTTCGCGTAGCTGAGCAGCGAGTCGACCAGCCCGGAGGCGGCCTCGTGCACCCCCCAGACGACCACCAGCCGGTGCCCGCCGAACAGCGAGGGCGCCAGTACGTCCGCCAGCTGCCCGGGGGGCAGCCCGAGGGCTGTCAGCTCGTGCTCCTCGGTGCCCGGGTCGGCCTCCAGCGAGGCGGCGCGGACGGCGGAGACCGCGCGGGAGCGGAGCAGCTCTTCCTCCCCGACCACGATCCGCAGGCGCGACGTGGGCGGCGGAGGGGCGGCGACGGGCACGACCTCATCGTGTCACGGGGGACCGACAGCGACGCCCGGCCGGGACGGCCCCGGGAGGTCCTCCGTCCGGTCCCGGACACGCCGTCCGGCGGCCCGGCCGCGACGGCGCGCTGGACCTCGTCGGGCCCGCGGACCGCCACCCCCCAGGAGCCGGCGGAGCCCACGACGGCCAGGTCGCCCTCGAGGTCGGTGCGGTGCACCCGCATGCCGTCGGCGGCCAGCCAGTCGAGCAGCCGGCCGGTGGGGTGCCCGTAGCCGTTGTCCACCCCGACCGAGACCAGCGCCACCCGGGCCCCGGTGGCGGCGAGGAAGTCCGGGTCGGCGTCCCCGCTGCCGTGGTGGGGCACCTTGAGCACGTCGGCGCGCAGGTCGACCCGCGCCGCAGGATCCGGGTCTCGGACTCCTCCCCCAGGTCACCGGTGAGGAGCAGCCGCAGGCCGTGCTGGGTCACCCGGACCACGAGGGACAGGCCGTTCGGGTCCGCCGAGGGCACCGCGTCGGACGGATCGGGCGCGAGTGCCTCGACCAGAGCGCTGCCGACGGTGCGGGACTCTCCGGCGGCCAGCACACCGACCGCCGCCCCCGCCCGTTCCGCGATCCCCCGGACCGCGGGCAGCCGGTCGTCGGTGGGTGCCAGCGGCCCGGTGAGCACCTCGAGGACCTCACGGCCCTCCAGCGCCCCCGCCAGCCCGGTGACGTGGTCGGCATCCAGGTGGGAGAGCAGCACCAGCGGCAGCCGGTCGATGCCCAGCCGCCGGAGGCAGTCGTCGACGAGTCCGGGGTCGGGGCCGGCGTCGACGAGCACGCCCTCGCCCGGCCCCGTGGGCAGCACGAGGGCGTCGCCCTGGCCGACGTCGCAGGCCACGAGCACGCTGCCGGGCACCGGCCACCCGCTGGTGACCTGCCGGACCGGCCAGCCGAGCACCACCACCCCCGACCACGGCTGCCAGCGCCAGCGGGCGGGTGCACGGCCAGCGCACCAGCACGACGGCCGCGACGCCGAGCAGTGCGGTCAACAGCACCGCACCACCCACGCCTCCCGGCCACCCGCCGGCACCGTCGGGCACCGCGGCAGCCCGGTCGGCGACCAGCACCAGCCAGCGGGTGGGCCAGCCGGCCGCCCAGACCAGCAGGTCGGCGACCGGTGGGCTGACCGGGCCGGCCAGGGTGGCGAGCAGGCCCAGCACGGTGGCCGGGGCGACGGCGGGGGCGACCAGCAGGTTGGCCGGCAGGGAGACCACGCTGACCAGTCCGGAGAAGCCCGCGACCAGCGGCGCGGTGACGAGACCGGCCGCGGCACTGACCGCCAGGGCGTCGGCCAGCAGGACCGGGGTGCCCCGCCGCCGCAACGACCGGGACCAGCCCGGCGAGAGCAGCACGATGCCCGCGGTCGCGACCACCGACAGCGCGAAGCCCGGGTCGGCGGCCAGCCGCGGGTCGACCAGCAGCAGCACGACGACCGCAGCGCCCAGGGCGGGCACCGCGACCCGGGAGCGCCCGGAGGCCAGGGCGAGCAGCGTGACCGCCCCCATCGCGGCGGCCCGCAGCACGCTGGGGCTCGGCCGGGCCAGCACCACGTACCCGAGCAGCCCGAGAGCGCCGACGACTGCCTGCCACCGCCGGTCGACGAGCCTGCGGCGCAGTGGCCACAGCAGGAGGGCCAGCACGATGGCCACGTTCGCCCCGGACACGGCCGTCAGGTGGCCCAGCCCGGCGCGGCGGAAGTCGGCCGTGACCTGGGGGTCCATCCCCGAGGTGTCGCCCACGACGAGGCCGGGCAGCAGACCGGCCGGGGCCGGCGGCAGCACCCGGGCGCCGGCGTCGGCCAGCCCGCGCCGCAGGTCCGCCGCGACCTGGAGCCCCGCCCCGGCGGGCGCCACGGTGCTCGGCGGGCTCCGGGCGGACAGCACGGCGACCACGTCGTCGCCGTCCTCCGCCCGACCGGGCGATGCGCGCAGGGTGACCGCGGTGCCCGGCAGCACCGCGTCCCACTCGTCGGCGGGCCCGAAGACCAGGACCCGGGCCGGGCGCATCGCCGGGCCACCGACGACGGCGGTGACCGAGCCCGGTACGAGCACCCGGGCCGGCCCGGCGCCCCCGGTGAGCACCCGGGGCTCCTCGTCGACGGTGAGGACCACCTCGACGACACCGCCGCGGTCGGCCAGCGCGGGCAGCGGCGACGCCGACCGCTCCCCCGCCCGCACCGAGGCCAGCACCGCGGTCACCGCCACGGCCGCGAGACAGGCCACGACGGCCCAGCGGCGGGGGCCGCGGAGCAGTCGGCCCGTGGTCAGTGCGAGGAGGGCTGCGGCCGCCGGCAGGACCAGCAGCACCGGCGGCGGGAGCACCGGGAGGAGCAGGGTGAGCGACCAGACGGTGAGGGCGGGCGGGACCAGCCGCAGGTCGACCCACGACCAGCGCTCCCAGACCCGTCGCCGCTGCACGGATCGGACGCTAGGGAGAGCCTCGGTCGCCCGGTGCGGTCTCCCGGGAGGTGTGGACGCCGCTCCCCGGTGTGGACGACGGCCGGCACGGGCACCGCCGGGCTGCTACGGGGCGGGGGTGCCCCAGCGGTCGGCGTGCAGCGCCTCGTCCAGCGACCGCCGCCGACGCCAGCCGTGCCGCTCCAGGTCGGGGACGTCCTGCAGCCCCTCGACCGGGCCGACGCAGAGCCAGGCGACCGGGCGGACGTGCGCGGGGATCCCGAGCAGCTCACGCAGGAAGGGCTCCCGGTAGAAGGACACCCACCCCACTCCCCAACCCTCGGCGGTCGCGGCCAGCCACAGGTTCTGGATCGCCAGGCAGGTCGAGTAGAGGCCGGCGTCGGCGATCGCGTGCCGACCCAGCACCGCCGGTGCACCACGGGTGGGGTCGTAGGTGACGACGACGCCCAGCGACGACTGGAGCACCCCTCGACGGAGATGCGGGCGAAGGTCGCTGCCTGCCCGGCGTCCAGGGTCGCGTCGAAGACCTCCCGCTCGGCCGCGACGTGGGTCTGGAACGCGGACCGCAGCCCGTCGTCACGGACCAGCACGAAGTCCCAGGGCTGGGTCAGCCCGACGCTCGGTGCCGCGTGCGCAGCCTCCAGCACCCGCCGCAGCACCGCCGGCTCGACCGGTCCCCCGACGAACTCCCGGCGCACGTCCCGCCGGGAGTGGATGACCTCGTACAGATCGTGCAGCCCGTCGCCCATGCCCCCATCCCACCGCGCGCCCCTCAGACGGTGACCAGTGGGGAGACCTCGGCGTAGAGGGCGGGGCCGATGCCGCTGACGTCGTCGAGCTGTTCGACGGAGGTGAACGCCCCGGACTCCGTGCGGTGGTCGACGATCCGCTGGGCCAGCACCGGACCGATGCCGGGCAGGGTGTCGAGGTCGGCGACCGTGGCGGTGTTCAGGTCGACCGGTCCCCCGGCCACCGCCGGGGTGCCGTCGGCGGCCGGGGCGGGCCCGGCGCCGGGACCCCGACCGCGATCTGCTGGCCGTCGGTCACCAGGGCAGCGGCGTTGACCGACGCCGGGTCGGCCTCGGGCAGCAGCCCGCCCGCCGCGGCGAGCGCGTCGGCCACCCGCGACCCGGCCGGCAGGGTGACCAGGCCCGGGGAGACCACCTGCCCGACCACGGCGACGACCACCACGGATCCCGCGGCGGCGGCCGTGCTCGGGGATGGCGGCACGGTCGCCGCAGCGGGTGCGGAGGACACGGCGGCGCCGAGGACCGGCGCAGGGTCCACGGCGGGCCGGCCCAGCCAGCTCCACCCGACGACCAGCGCCCCGGCCAGGACGGCCGCGATCCACATCGCCCGCGCCCCGGTGCGACCGGGGGGCACCCGCACCTCGGTGCCGGCCGCGCGGTGCCGGCCCACGCGGTCGACAGGGCCCTCGGAGGGGTCGGCGGTGTCGGGGGCGCCGACCGGTGCGACCCGACCCGGGGTGCGCCCGTGGGGCGGAACGGGCACCGTCACCACGTCGTCGCCCCACGCGTCGGCCGGGTCGTCCTCGGCGTCGTCCTGGGGCAGCCAGCCCCGGCGGGCGGACCCGTCGTCGAGCAGGGCACGCAGGCGGGCCCGGATGACGTCGGCGTCGTCGTCGCGGCGCGAGGAGAACAACACGGCGGCACGCTAGGACGGCGTGGGGGCCCACCTGCTGCCCCCGGCACATCTGTGGACAACGCACCCTGGTGTGGACGACGGGCAGCAGGACCGGGCGGGAGGGGGTCAGCGTGCGCACGTGGACCCGACCTCTCGACCCGCTGCGCACGACCGCCGTCCTCGCGCTGGCCGTGGCCGTGCTGGGTCGAGCTCCTGCCCTGGGTGGGGGCCGACCTGGTGGCCCAGCAGTGGTGGGCCTCCTGGGCGGCCTCGGGGGCGACCACCCGGTGGACCTGGGCTGGTACGCCGGCTCGCCCGCCGTCTCCTACAGCCTGCTCTCGCCGTGGCTGATGTCCTGGGCCGGCCCGGCGGTGCCCGGCGTCCTCGCCACGGTGGTCGGGGCGACCGCCACGACGGCCCTGCTCCGGCGGGCCGGTGCGGGCCGTCCGATCGCGGCGGGGGCCACCGCGGCACTCGCGTTCGGGGCCGACCAGCTGTCGGGCCGGACGACGTTCGCCCTGGGTCTCGCCGTGGGACTCCTCGCCCTCTGCGCGGCCGGCCGCCGCTGGCCGCCGGTCCGGCGGCGGATGGGTACGGCCGTCCTGGCCGCCGTGGCCGGGGGCCTGAGCCCGGTGGTGGCCGTGTTCCTGGGGCTCGCCGCCGTCGCCTGGGTCTGCGGTTCCGGGCGACCGCTGCGCCACACCGCCGACGCGGTCGCCCTGACGATCGGGGCGGGCCTCCCGCTGGCGGCGATGGTGGGCCTGGGCGCGGCCGGCGGCCCGATGACCGGCTCGGCCCACCAGATGGCCGCCGCGGTGCTGGCCGCCCTCGTGGTCGCGGCCGTGCTGGGCCCCGACCAGCCGGTGGCCCGGGTGGGCGCGGGGCTCACCGCGGCCGGGCTGCTGCTCGCCTGGGCCGTCCCGGACCCGGTCGGGTCGAACGCGACGCGGCTGGTGCTGCTGTTCGCGGTGCCGGTGCTGGTGGGGCTGGCCCGCCGGGACCGGGTGCTGGTGGCGCTGGCCGCCGCGCTGGTGACCTGGCTGCTCCCCCCGCTGGTGCCCGGCGACCTCTCCGCCCGGGGCGGCCCGGCCGACGCGGTGGCCCGGACCGGCAGCGCCGGGTTGCTGGCCGAGCTGGAGCGTCGGGGGCCGGTCGGCCGGGTCGAGGTCGTGCCGCTGGCCACCCACCAGGAGTCGCTGCTGGCCGCCACCGTCCCCCTGGCCCGCGGCTGGACGCGCCAGCTCGACCTGGCCCGCAACCCGGTCTTCTACGACGGGTCGCTGGACGCCGGGAGCTACCTGGGTTGGCTGCGCGACCGAGGGGTCTCCTGGGTGGCGCTGTCGGACCGGCGTCCGGACTGGGCAGCCCGTCAGGAGGCCGCGCTGGTGCGCCGCGGGGTGCCCGGGCTGTCCCCGGTGTGGTCCGACGACACGTGGACGCTCTACGCGGTGGACGGACCCGGGCTGGTGCTGGCCGGCGACGCGGTGCTGACCGGCAGCGACCGACGGTCGGTGACGCTGACCGCCGCCGGGGCGGGACGGGTCGAGCTGTCGCTCTTCTGGTCCGACCGCCTGGACGTGACCGCCGGGGACGCCTGCGTGGCACCCGGTCCGACCCCGGGCACCGTCCTGCTCCGGGTCGGCGCACCGGGCCCGGTGACGCTCAGCAGTGCCTGGCGGCCCCGGGGGCACTGCGCGGGCTGAACGCCGCCGGTTCAGTCCCGGTCGGTCGGGTCGACGACCACACCCACGGCACCGGGGCCCACGTGGGCACCGATCGCGGCACCGAGCTCGGCCAGATGGACCTCGCCACGCAGCGCGGGCAACCGGGACCGCAGCTCCTCGGCCAGCGCCCGGGCCCGTTCCGGGGCGGCGAGGTGGTGCACCGCCACCGAGACCGGCGCACCGGCGGCGATGTCGACGACGCGCTGGACCATCTTGGCCACCGCCCGCGTCGTCGTGCGGACCTTCTCCAGGGCGACGATGCGACCGTCCTCGACGTGCAGCACGGGCTTCACGGCCAGTGCGGTGCCCAGCGCGGCTGCGGCCGGGCCGATCCGGCCCCCGCGGCGCAGGTGCTCCAGGGTGTCGACGACGAAGAGCGTCCGGGTGGCCGCGGCGGTCCGGCGGGCGGCCGCGGCGACCTCCTCCGCGGAGCGGCCGGCGGCCGCGGCGCGGGCCGCGGCGAGCACCGCGAAGCCCGAGCCCATCGCGGCCTGCCGGCTGTCGACCACGCTCACCACGTGCGTCCCGACCTGGGCGGCGGCCAGCCGCGCGGCGTCCCAGGTGCCCGACAGCTCGCTGGACAGGTGCACCGACACCACCCGGTCGGCACCGGCGTCCAGGCGGCGACGGTAGGCCGCGACGAAAGTCCCCCGGCGTGGGCCGCGAGGTGGTGACGTGCTGCCCCCGCACCGCCAGGGTGCCGGCCACGTCGGCCGGGCTGACGTCCAGGCCCTCACGGCCGGACCGCCCGGTCAGCACCACGTAGAGCGGGACGACCTCGATGCCGAACGCGGCGGTCAGGTCGTCGGGGAGGTACGCCGTGGAGTCGGTGACCACGGCGACGGACATGCCCGGAGGCTAGCCGTCGCTCAGAGCCCGGCGTCGGCGTCGGTGGGCGTGCCGGCAGCAGGGGCGGCGTCGTCGGGGGTCGCGCCACGGTCCAGCGGCGCATCGGAGACCCCGGCGGCCTCGGCGACGTCGGGTCCGGTGTCGGCGCCCGAGCGCCGGGCCGCACCCTCGCCCGGGCCTGCCGACGGGGCACCGACGTTGTGCCGCAGCACCCGCCAGCGGGTGCCCTGGAAGGCCAGCTCGGTCCAGTGGCAGTTGGCCAGCGGGCCGAACACCCGGCGGTGCTCCGGGCCCAGGCCCAGCAGCGCCTCGATCAGCCGGCCACCGGTGCCACCGTGGGTGACCACCACCCGCCACCGGTGCCGCCGGGAGGTCGGCCAGGGGCCGCCTGCGCGCGGCGGGCGACCTCGGCCGGGTCCTCGCCGCCGCGGCCGCGCACCGGGCGACCGGCCATCCAGTCCGCGTACTGCTCGGGCAGGTCACACGCGACCTCGTCGCGGGTGCGGCCCTCCCAGCTGCCCAGCCCGTGCTCGCGCAGCCGCTCGTCGACCCGCACCGGGACGCCGAGCCGGTCGCCGAGGGCCTGGGCGGTCTCCCGGGCCCCGGACCAGGTCGCTGCTGACCACGAGTGCGTCGGCGGGCAGACCGGAGGTGACCAGGTCGGCGGCGGCGTCGGTGGCCTGCCGTCGGCCGGTCGCGTCCAGCGGCGGGTCGAGCTGGCCCTGGAAGCGACCACTGGCGTTCCACTCGGTGCGCCCGTGCCGCCACACCAGCAGCCGGGTGACCCGGGGTGGTGCGACGGCGGGGGGCGCGACGGGGGCGCCCTGGCTCATCGGGTGGTGTCGGCCTCGGGCGCGTGCGCGGTCGCCGGGTCGAGCGCGGCCTCGGCCGACTCGCCCTCCCCGGACACGCCACCGGAGACCACGTCCCCGGCCTCGTCGGCAGGCGCCACGTCGTCGGTCACGCCATCGACGGTCACGTCCTCGGTCACCGGCTGCGAGCGGCCGGCGGCAGCGAGCGCGGCGTCGGTGAACGGGATGGTCGGGCAGTCCTTCCAGAGCCGCTCGAGGGAGTAGTAGGCCCGCTCCTCGGCGTGCTGGACGTGCACCACGACGTCGACGAAGTCCAGCAGGACCCAGCGGGCCTCGGCCACGCCCTCGCGACGGACGGGCTTGAGGCCGTGCTCGCGCAGGGCCTCCTCCACGCCGTCGACGATGGCCTGGACCTGGCGTTCGCTGGGTGCCGAGGCCAGCACGAAGGCGTCGGTGATGGCCAGCCGGTCGCTGACGTCGACGATGGACACGTCGGTGGCGAGCTTGTCGGCTGCAGCCTGGGCGGCCCACAGCGCGGTGTCGCGGGCCTCTGTCGAGGCGGTCATCGGGGTGTCTCCTGGAGCTCGGTGGTGCCGGTGCCCGGGGTGGGCCCAGCGTGGGGGGTGGGCGTCACGAGAGACGCCCGGGCGGGGTCGGCGGGCGGCCGTCCTGGTAGAGGCCGCGCTTCTCGATGTACTGCACGACGCCGTCGGGGACGAGGTACCAGACCGGCATCCCCCGGGCGACGCGTTCCCGGCAGTCGGTGGAGCTGATCGCCAGGGCGGGGATCTCGACCAGGCTCACCGCCCCGTGCGGCAGGTCGGCGTCGGCCAGCTGGTAGCCGGGCCGGGTGACCCCGACGAAGTGCGCCAGGTCGAAGAGCCGCTCGGTGTCCCGCCAGCCCACGATCTGGGCCAGGGCGTCGGCGCCGGTGATGAAGAACAGCTCGGCGTCGGGCCGCTGCCGGCGCAGGTCGGTGAGCGTGTCGATCGTGTAGGTGGTGGTGCCGCGGTCGACGTCGACCCGGCTGACGGAGAACCTCGGGTTGGAGGCGGTGGCGATGACCGTCATCAGGTAGCGGTCCTCGGCGGGACTGACCTCGCGGTCGGCCTTCTGCCAGGGCTCACCGGTCGGCACGAAGACCACCTCGTCGAGCCCGAACAGGCTCGCGACCTCGCTGGCGGCGACGAGGTGACCGTGGTGCACGGGGTCGAACGTCCCGCCCATCACGCCCAGTCGACTGCCTGCCACCGTCCGAGCCTAGCCCGGGACGGCGCGCGGGGGTCGGACAGCGAGACGGCAGGGACGACAGCAGCCCGGCCGGAGGGCGTCACCGCCACCCCGACCGGGCCTCGCGCCGCGACCGGCGCCCCCGTGTCGCCGATCGCCCGGAGCGGCCGGCTCGCGCCGTCCCGGGTCCTGCAGCGGATCGGCGGTGCAGCTGCCGGATCCGTCCTGAGAAACGGCACCGGGGGGGTTCTGGATACGCCCACGGCCGGTATTTCGTCAGCGGGACCGTTGCCACGGCGAACGACCTGCTCAGAGCGTCGTGACGAAGTCCGCCAGTTGGGCCGCGGTGCGCACCTCGATCATCGGCAGCACCTCGCCGTACCGGTCGGCCGCGGAGTCACCGCTCCCCCCACAACCGGCGCGGCTCCGGGTTGAGCCAGTAGGCCGAGCGGGAGCGGCGCACCAGGTCGGCGAGCACCGGCAGGCCGGGCTGCCGGTAGTTGGTGCGGCCGTCACCCAGCACCAGCAGCGACGTCTTGGGACCGACGGCGCCGGGCCACTTCTCGGCGAACACCTCGAAGGCGTTGCCGTAGTCGCTGTGCCCGTCGAACGACACCACGTCGGCCTCCCGGCCGATCCGCTGCACGGCGTCGGCGACGTCGGCACCGGGTGCGAAGAACCGGGTGACCTCGTCGGTGGAGTCCACGAAGGCGAAGGCCCGCACCCCGGAGAAGTGCTCGCGCAGCGCCTGGGTGAGCATCAGGGTGAAGTGGCTGAAACCGGCGACCGAGCCGCTGATGTCGCACAGCACGACCAGTTCGGGCTTGTGCACCGCCCGCGGCTTGTGGTGGGTGACCACCGGGACGCCGCCGGTGGCCAGCGAGGCGCGCACGGTCTTCCGGAAGTCCAGCCGGCCGTCACGCCCCAGCCGGCGGCGGGCCGAGAGCCGCGCGGCCAGCCGCCGGGCCAGCGGGGCCACCGACCGGCGCAGCTCGGCGAGGTCGGCGGACTGGGCGCGGAGGAAGTCGACCTGGTCGGCCAGCGGCTTGACAGCGGTGCGGGCCACCCGGTCCCGCCCCCGCTCGGCGGCCGACCGGCGGCGCACCTCGGCCTCCACGGCAGCCCGGAAGGTGGCCAGCCGCTCGCGGACGGTCTGCCGGGCCACCTGCTCGTCCAGCCCGCCGCGGGGGGCGTCCCCGAGCAGGCCGGCCAGCAGCTGGGCGACCAGCGTGTCCGGGGACAGCGCGCGCAGCACGCGGTAGGAGAAGAACGACTGCCCGGACGGCGAGGGCTGCCCCTGACCCAGCACCTCCACGGCGAGCCGGGCGAAGCGGCGCAGCTCCTCGTCGTCGCCGTCCTGCAGCTTCGCCAGGAGCTCGGCCCGCAGCTCCGCGGCCAGCGCGGCCATCCGGTCGGCGTCGGGAACCCCGTCGTCCGGGTCGGTGTCGGCCGGCTCGTCCTCGGCGGCAGGAACCACCGGCCGGTCCGACAGCGGCCACCACAGGTCGAACAGCACGTCGTAGGTCGCCCGCTGGGCCGCCTGCTGCAGCAGCACCGCGGCCAGGCCGTGCCGCAGCTGCTCCCGGTCGAGCAGGTCCACCACGGTGAGCACCTGGGCGGCGTCGACCGCGCCGGTGATGCCGACCGGGATGCCGGCCTCGCGCACCGCCCGGACGAACCCGTCCAGGTGGGCGACCAGCCCGCCCGTGGCCGGGGAGTCCATCAGTTCAGCCGCAGCTCGGCCGCGGCCCGGGTCTGGTCGCTGGCGTGCTTGAGGACGACGCCCAGCGTGGCCTTGACCGCGTCGGAGTCCAGGGTGTCGAAACCCAGGGCCAGCAGCGTCTGGGCCCAGTCCAGCGTCTCCGAGATCGACGGGGACTTCTTCAGCTCCAGCGCCCGCAGTGCCCGCACCGTGCGGACCAGCTGGTCGGCCAGCGCGGGTGCCAGGTCGGGCACCCGGGACAGCACGATCTCCCGCTCCCGCTCGGCACTGGGGTAGTCCAGTGACAGGTAGAGGCAACGGCGCTTGAGCGCCTCGGAGAGCTCGCGGGTGGCGTTGGAGGTCAGCACCACCAGCGGACGTCGGGTGGCCACGATGGTGCCGATCTCGGGGATGGTGACCTGGAAGTCGCTGAGCACCTCCAGCAGCAGGCCCTCCACCTCGACGTCGGCCTTGTCGGTCTCGTCGATGAGGAGCACGGTCGGCCCGGTGCGCCGGATGGCGGTGAGCAGCGGGCGGGACAGCAGGAACTCCTCGCCGAACACGTCGTCGTGCAGGTCGCCCCAGTCACCGCCGTCCGCGCTGTTCTGGGACGCCTGGATGCGCAGCAGCTGCTTCTTGTAGTTCCACTCGTACAGCGCGCGGGCCTCGTCCAGCCCCTCGTAGCACTGCAGCCGGATGAGCTCCGAGGACGTCGCGGTGGCCAGCGCCTTGGCCAGCTCGGTCTTGCCCACCCCGGCGGGGCCCTCGACCAGCAGCGGCTTGCCCAGCCGGTCGGCCAGGAAGACGGTGGTCGCGATCTGGGCGTCGGGCAGGTACCCCGCGGCCGAGAGCCGGGCGGTCACGTCCGCCACGTCGGCGAACTGGGCGGACTGCAGCGGCTGCGCGGGCACGGGGCTCCTCGGGGACGGGCTCAGCGGGTGTGACCGGAACCGGTCACGACGTAGGTGGTCGAGGTCAGCTCGGGCAGGCCGAGCGGGCCGCGGGCGTGCAGCTTCTGGGTGGAGATGCCGATCTCGGCACCGAAGCCGAACTCCCCGCCGTCGGTGAACCGGGTGGAGGCGTTGACCAGCACGGCAGCGGCGTCGACCCCGGCGGTGAAGTCGGCGATCGCGGTCGCGGAGTCCGCGACGATGGCCTCGGAGTGCCCGCTGCCCCAGGTGGCGATGTGGTCCAGCGCCGTCGGCAGGTCGGCGACGACCCGCACGGCCATGTCCATCGACAGGTACTCGGTGGCCCAGTCCTCGTCGGTGGCCGGGACGACGGCCGGGTGCGCCGCCTGCGCCGCGTCGTCCCCGTGCAGCGTGACCCCGGCGTCCACCAGCGCGGTGAGCAGCCGACCCAGGTGCGGGGAGTCCGCGTGCACCAGCAGCGACTCCGCGGAGTTGCAGACGCTGACCCGGTGGGTCTTGGCGTTGAGCACGATCGCCTCGGCCATCGCGCCGTCGGCGGAGGCGTCCACGTAGACGTGGCAGTTGCCGACGCCGGTCTCGATCACCGGGACGGTGGACTCGGTGACCACCCGCTGGATGAGGGCCGCTCCCCCGCGCGGGATCACCACGTCGACCAGGCCGCGGGCGTGCAGCAGCTCCCCCACCGAGGCCCGGTCGGCCGGCAGCAGCGCGATCGACCCGGCGGGCAGGCCGGCCTTCTCGGCGGCCTCGGTGAGGACGGCGACCAGCGCCTCGTTGGTGCGGTACGCCGAGGCCGAGCCCCGCAGCAGGGCCGCGTTGCCGCTCTTCAGGCACAGCCCGGCGGCGTCGACGGTGACGTTGGGGCGGGCCTCGTAGACGATCCCGACCACACCGAGGGGCACCCGGACCTGCCGCAGCTGCAGCCCGTTGACCAGCGTGGACCCGCGGACGACGTCGCCCACCGGGTCGGGGAGGGTGACCAGCTGGCGCAGCGCATCCGCGGTGCCGGCGACGCGGTCGGCGTCCAGCCGCAGCCGGTCGAGCACCGACTCCGGGGTGCCACCGGCGCGGGCGGTCTCGACGTCGGCGGCGTTGGCGGCCAGCACGTCCTCGGTGTGCGCCACCAGCGCGTCGGCCATCGCCAGCAGCGCGGCGTCCTTGGTCTGGGTGGGCAGCGTGCGCAGCACCCGGGCGGCCGCACGGGCCTGCAGGGCCGCGGCACCGATCAGCGGCAGGGCGGAGACGTCGGGCACTCGTGCAATGTACTCAGCCGTCAGGGCTGACTGCTCAGCCGCGGAGCGCCCGGAAGGCCTGCTTGCGGGCGTCGCCCACCAGCCGGTCGAGGAAGACCTTCCCGTCGAGGTGGTCCACCTCGTGCTGCAGGCAGCGGGCCATCAGGCCCTCCCCCTCCAGCCGCAGCGGCTCGCCGTGCACGTCCACGCCCTCGGCGACGCAGTGCATCGCCCGCACGGTGGGGGCGAACAACCCGGGGACGGACAGGCAGCCCTCGTCGCCGTCCTGGGTCTCCTCGGACCGCTCGGTGATCACCGGGTTGACCAGGTGGCCGATGACGCCGTCCACGTTGTAGGAGAAGACCCGCAGCGAGACGCCGATCTGGTTGGCGGCCAGCCCGGCGCGGCCGGGGTGGTCGACGGTCTCCTCGAGGTCGCGGACCAGGTCGGCCAGCTGACGGTCGAAGGACCGGACCGGGTCGCAGGGGGTGCGGAGCACCGGGTCGCCGAGTTCACGGATGGGACGGAGTGCCACGCCGAGCAGTCTCTCAGGCGACCGGATCGGTCGAGAGCCGTGCCCGGACCAGCACCATCTCGTCGCGGTGCACGACCTCGCGGCGGTGCTCGGGGTCCAGGTCGGCGGTCTTGCGGCCGAGCACCGCGGGCAGCTCGCGTGCGTCGTAGGACACCAGGCCCCGGGCCACGACGACGCCGTCCGGTCCGGCGAGCTCCACCGGGTCGTCGGCCAGGAAGTCCCCCACGACGCCGGTGATGCCGGCGGCCAGCAGCGAGGCGCCCCGCTCGACCACCGCGGTGACCGCACCGGCGTCCAGCAGCACCCGACCCCGCGGGCGGGTGGCGTACCGCAGCCAGAACTGCCGGGCCGACGGACGGCGGCCGCGGGCGGCGAACAGCGTGCCCACCGGTTCCCCGGCCAGCGCGGCGCCGGCCTGGGGGGTGGAGGTGACGACGACGGGCACCCCGGCGTTGGCGGCGATGAGCGCGGCCTCGACCTTGGTGGCCATCCCGCCGGTGCCCACGCCGTTGCGCGAGGCCGAGCCCAGCGCGACCGCGGCGAGGTCCTCGGCGGTGTGCACGGTGTCGATCCTCTGCGTCGGGCCGGTCCGCGGGTCGCCGTCGTGGACGCCGTCGACGTCGGACAGCAGCACCAGGGCGTCGGCGACGGCGAGGTGGGCGACCATGGCGGCGAGCCGGTCGTTGTCGCCGAACCGGATCTCCTCGGTGGCCACGGTGTCGTTCTCGTTGACGATCGGCAGCACCCCGAGGGCGAGGAGCCGGTCGACGGTCTGCCGGGCGTTGCGGTAGTGCCCGCGGCGGGTCAGGTCGTCGGCGGTGAGCAGCACCTGCCCGACGGTGACCCCGTGCGCGGCGAAGGCGTCGGCGTAGGTCTGCACCAGCCGGAGCTGACCGACGCTGGCCGCGGCCTGGGCGGTGGCCAGGTCACGGGGCTTCCCGGTGAGCCCGAGCGGGGCAAGGCCGGCCGCGATCGCCCCGGAGGAGACCAGCACGACCTCCCGGCCGTCGGCCCGCAGCGCGGCGAGCACGTCGACCAGGGCACGCAGGCGCTCGGTGTCCAGCCCGTCGGCCAGCGTGGTCAGCGAGGAGGACCCCACCTTGACCACGACCCGGTGCGCCCCGGCGACGTCGGCCCGGGTGCTCATGCCCGGTCGTCGTCCCACAGCTCGTCGGGGTACTCCTCGATGAGCTCGTACGGCGTGCGGCGCAGCTTCTTGGCCGCGAGCCGGTCCTCGGCACGCGGCCGGGTGTTGTTCTCCAGCCGGACGTCGGTGCCACGGCCACCCAGGCCGGCGGTCTCCTCTACTGTGAGCGTTCCGGCGGGCAGCGTGGGCTCCCAGTCGAAGGTGACGTCGCCGACGGTGATCGCGTCGCCGGGCTTGGCCCCGGCCTTGGCCAGCGCGATCTCCACGCCGAGCCGGTTGAGCCGGTCGGCGAGGTAGCCCACGGCCTCGTCGTTGCTGAAGTCGGTCTGCCGCACCCAGCGGGAGGGGCGGACGCCCAGGACCATCCAGCCGTCGGTGCGCGGGTCGGGCTCGACGGTGAAGCCGCCGTCGTCGACCGCGCGGGGGGTGAGGGTGATCCGGGTGGCCTCGGGGGCGGGCAGCGAGGCGCGGTGCGCCTCGACCGCGGACGCCAGGGCGTAGCCGAGCTCGGGCAGGCCCTCGCCGGTGACCGCGCTGATCGGGAAGACCTGCAGTCCGCGGGCCTCCAGGGCGGTGCGCACCAGGTCGACCAGCTCGCGGCCGTCCGGGACGTCGATCTTGTTCAGCACGGCGATCTTCAGCCGGCCGACCAGGTCGATGCCCTCGCCGGCGTCCTCGCCCTCGGGCGACTGGTCGGTGGAGTACAGCGCGAGCTCGTGCTCCAGCGCCGCGATGTCGGTCTCGGGGTCGCGGCCGGGCTCCATCGTGGCCATGTCGACCACGTGCACCAGCACGGCGCAGCGCTCGACGTGCCGGAGGAACTGCAGGCCCAGGCCGCGGCCGGTGGAGGCACCGGGGATCAGGCCGGGGACGTCGGCCATCGTGTAGGTGACCCCACCGGAGCGGATGACGCCCAGGTTGGGCACCAGGGTGGTGAACGGGTAGTCGGCGATCTTGGGCTTGGCCGCGCTCATCGCCGCGACCAGCGACGACTTCCCGGCCGAGGGGAACCCGACCAGGCCGACGTCGGCGACGCTCTTGAGCTCGAGGACGGCGTCCACGGTCTCGCCGGGTTCGCCGAGCAGGGCGAAGCCGGGGGCCTTGCGCCGGGCGTTGGCCAGTGCGGCGTTGCCGAGCCCGCCCCGTCCGCCGGCGGCGATGACGACCCGGGTGCCGATGCCCATCAGGTCGGCGAGGACCTCACCGTCGGCGGTGGTCACGACGGTGCCCTCGGGGACGCGCAGCACGGCGTCCTCGCCGCGGGCGCCGTTGCGGTTGCTGCCGGCGCCCGGCTTGCCGTTGGGGGCCTTCTGGTGCGGGTGGTGGTGGAAGTCCAGCAGGGTGTGGACGCCGGAGTCGACCTCGAGGACGACGTCCCCGCCGTCCCCGCCGTTGCCCCCGTCGGGGCCGCCCAGGGGCTTGAACTTCTCGCGGTGCACGGAGCTGACGCCGTGCCCCCCGTTGCCGGCGGACACGTGCACGGTCACACGGTCGATGAAAGCGGCCATGATCGCCGCCTCTCTCTGATCGGTGGCGCGGTGTGTGCGGGGTGGGACGCGAGCGGGCCCGGCGGGAGATCCCGCCGGGCCCGGATCACGCTGGTGCTGAGGTCAGACGGCGGGAGCCAGCGCGGGCTCGACGGCCTGCACGTTGACGACGCGGCGGCCACGACGGCGGCCGAACTCGACGGCGCCCGGGGCGAGCGCGAAGAGGGTGTCGTCCTTGCCGCGGCCGACGCCGAGACCCGGGTGGAAGTGGGTGCCGCGCTGGCGGACGATGATCTCGCCGGCCTTGACGACCTGGCCGCCGAAGCGCTTCACACCCAGACGCTGGGAGTTCGAGTCACGACCGTTGCGGGACGACGATGCGCCCTTCTTGTGAGCCATGAGGTGCTCAGCCCTTCTTCGTGTCGATGGCGGTGACGACGACGTCGGTCAGGGGCTGACGGTGTCCCTGACGCTTGTGGTAGCCGGTCTTGTTCTTGAACTTGTGGATCTTGATCTTCGGGCCCTTGGCGTGCCCGACGATCTCACCGGTCACGGTGACCCCCGCGAGGGCACCGGCCTCGCTGGTGACGGTGTCCCCGTCGACCAGGAGCACGGCGGGCAAGGCGACGGTGTCACCAGCTGCTCCGGACAGGCGGTTGACGGTGAACGTGTCACCCACGACCACCTTGTGCTGCTTGCCACCGGCCTTGACGACTGCGTACACCACTGACTCCTCGATAGGTCTTCGTTGTCCTGGGCGCACCCCGGTCGGGACCGGTGTGCGGGACGGGCTGTTCACGATCCGGGGGCGCCGCCGGCGGCGCACGGGGCGCAGGGCAGCAGCCGCTCCGGACGGAGCAACCCTGACAGCGTACCCGAGGCCGACCGTCCGGGTCGAACCCCCGGCGGGAGACCGTGGTCCCACCCGCCGGGGCGTCCGATCAGGCCGGCGGGCCCGCCGGGCGGCTGGCTGCCCGACGGCGCCGCGGCCGGGCCGGGGCGGCTGCCTCGACCGGCGCGGGCTGGGGCTCGGGCTCCTGCTCGACCGGGGCCTCCGGCTCGGCCGTGGCCTCGACCTCCGCCTCGACCTCCGCCTCGGCCGGGGCCTCCTCGACGGGGGCCTCCTCGACCGGGACCTCCTCGACCGGGAGCTCGGCCTGCGGCTGCTCGTCGGGCTCCGGGGCGGCGTCGCCCTCGGGCGAGGTGGCCGCGATGTCCTCGGTCACCGCGTCCGCGGCGGGGGGCAGCTCGAGCTCGGTCTCGGAGGTGTCGACGGCCAGCTGGCCGTCCTCCTCCTCGACCGGGGGCGCGGGGGTGTCCCCGTCGTCCCCGCGGGCACCGGCCAGCACGGCGGCGTCCTCGGCGGCCCGGGCCTCACCGGACTGACCGCGGTTGCGGCGACCCCGGCTGCGGCGGCCGGAGCGCCCGGAGGACTCCTGCGGCTGCTCCTCGTCGGTGGACGCGGCGGGCGCCTCGGCGGCCGGGGCCTCCTCGACGACCTCGGGAGCCGGGGTCGAGCCGTTGCCCCGTCGTCCGTTGCCGGTGGAGCCGTTGCCGTTCGAGGCGTTGCCGTTCGGGGCGGACGGCGCCGGCGCCGGGCTGCCCCCGGAGCGCTTCTTCTCGTCGACCGGGTCCAGGTGCACGACCACGCCGCGTCCGCGGCAGTGCTCGCAGGGCTCGGAGAAGACCTCGAGCAGACCCTGGCCCACCCGCTTGCGGGTCATCTGGACCAGACCCAGCGAGGTCACCTCGGCGACCTGGTGCTTGGTGCGGTCCCGGCCCAGGCACTCGGTCAGCCGGCGCAGGACCAGCTCCCGGTTGCTCTCCAGCACCATGTCGATGAAGTCGATGACGATCATGCCGCCGATGTCGCGCAGCCGGAGCTGGCGGACGATCTCCTCGGCGGCCTCGATGTTGTTGCGGGTGACGGTCTGCTCCAGGTTGCCGCCGGAGCCGGTGAACTTCCCGGTGTTGACGTCGACGACGGTCATGGCCTCGGTGCGGTCGATGACCAGCGAGCCACCCGAGGGCAGCCAGACCTTGCGGTCCAGTGCCTTGAGCAGCTGCTCGTCGACCCGCAGCTCGCGGAAGACGTCGCCGTTGCCGGTGTAGCGCGACAGCCGCTCGGAGAGCTCCGGGGAGACGTGCGCGACGTAGGCCTCGACGGTGTCCCAGGCGTCCGAGCCCTGGACGACCAGCCGCTTGAAGTCCTCGTTGAACACGTCGCGGATGACCCGGATCGCCAGGTCGGGCTCGCCGTAGAGCAACGTCGGAGCGGTGCTGGTGGACTTCGCCTTGGTCTGGATGACCTCCCACTGCGCCTGCAGCCGGGCCACGTCGCGGGTGAGCTCCTCCTCCGAGGCACCCTCCGCGGCGGTCCGGATGATCACGCCGGCGTCCTCGGGGACGATCTTCTTGAGGATGTCCTTGAGCCGCTGGCGCTCGTTGTCGGGCAGCTTGCGGCTGATCCCGGTCATCGAGCCGCCGGGCACGTAGACCAGGAAGCGGCCGGGCAGGTTGATCTGCTGGGTCAGCCGGGCACCCTTGTGGCCGATCGGGTCCTTGGTGACCTGCACCAGGACCTTGTCCCCGGACTTCAGGGCCTGCTCGATCGAGCGCGACTTGCCGGAGAGCCCGGCGGTCTCCCAGTTGACCTCACCGGCGTAGAGCACGGCGTTGCGGCCCTTGCCGACGTCGACGAACGCGGCCTCCATCGAGGGCAGCACGTTCTGCACCCGGCCCAGGTACACGTTGCCGGCGAAGGACGCCGACTGCGCCTGGGTCACGTAGTGCTCGACCAGCACGTCGTCCTCGAGGACGGCGATCTGGGTGCGGTCGCCCTGCTGGCGGATGACCATCGCCCGGTCCACGGCCTCGCGGCGGGCCAGGAACTCGGACTCGCTGAGGATCGGGGCGCGCTTGCGACCGGTGTCCCGGCCGTCCCGGCGGCGCTGGCGCTTGGCCTCCAGCCGGGTGGAGCCGGCCACACCGCGCACGGCGTCGTCGCTGGAGTCCCGGCCGTTGCGGCCGGCGCGCTCGGGCCGGTCGTCGTCGGAGCTGTCGGTGGTGTCGGCGGTCGCCCCGGTGCTCTCGCCACGGCGGCGACGACGGCGGCGACGGCGGGTGCTGGAGCCCTGCCCGTCCTCGGAGTCGGCGCCGTCCTCGTCGTCCTCGGAGTCGCCGTCGGTGCCGGGCTGCTCGTCGGTGGCCGTGCCCTGGTCGGGCGACTCGTCGCGGTCGGCGTCGTCCTCGTCGGTGCGGCCCCGGCCGCGGCCGCGGCGGCCACGACGCCGGCGCCGGCTGCCGGCCGACGAGTCGTCGGAGTCCTCGGTGTCGTCGTCGGAGTCCTCGGACTCCTCGGCCGTGGTGTCCTCGGCTGCGGTGTCGTCGCCGGGGGCGGGCAGGACGACCGGCTCGGTCTCCTCCTGCTCCTGCGCCTCGGCGGCCTCCGCGGCCCGCTCGGCGGCGGTCTTGCGGCGGGACCGGCTGCGGCGCGCGGGCTTCTCGGCCGGCTGGTCGTCGTCCCGCTCGGCGGCGGGGGCGTCGTCCTGGGTCGGGGTGTCGACCGGGGCCTCGGCGGGCGTCTCGGCCTGCGCGCGGCGGCTGCGCCGGCGGGGGGCCGGAGCTGCTTCGGCTGCCTCGGCGGCCGGGGCCACGAAGCTCACGAACGCCGGCCGGGTCGGGGCGGCAGCGGGGGCCGGCTCGACGGAGTCGGGGTCGGCAGCCAGCGCGGGGCGGGTGGCCCGGCGGCGGGGACGGGCGGTGACGCTGGTGGGCTCCGGGGAGCTGAACTGGGCGCCGAAGCGCGGGGCCTCGGCGTCGGAGGGGGCCTCCGTGGAACGCGAGGGCGGGATGGCCGCGGCCTCGAGGGTCTCGGCGTCCGCCCGCAGTCGGGGCTCGGCCTCGGGCTCGGCGGGCGCCTCCGAGGACGGCTCTTCGGCCAGGACGGCGGCCGGGTCGGCGTCCGCGGGGGCCTCGGGGTCGACCTCGAGGTCGGCCGGGGCCTCCTCGTCGCCCTCGGCGTCGGCCGGGGCCTGCGGGTCGAGCTGCTCGGGCTGCACCTGCGCCGGGTCGTTCTCCGGGGTGGTGTCGAGTGTCTCGGGGGTGGTCTGGTCGTCGGCCACTGAGGGCTCGCCTCCTGGTGCGCCCCCGGGCGCCGATCGTCTCCTCGACGACTGGCGGCCGCGCAGGGACGCGGGTCGGGCAGGTCGGACTGCCGGTGATCGGCAGTGCGTCCGACCCACTGAAGTCTGGGGATGGTGCTGGTGGTGCGGTGTCTGGGTGGTGCGGGCGGTACGCGTTCGGCGGAGCTGGCTCACGGGTGGAGCGGTCCTGCACGGAGACGGGGTGCGCCACGGCTGGCAGACGTGGTGCGGGGCGACGGTGCTGTGTCGGTCGCGCAGCCGGCTCCCCAGGGGTCAGACCGGCTGGGGCTCCCCCTGGCAGCGGGAGCCGGCCTCGCGGTCGGGCCCGAGCGGATCGGCCACCTCACCGCTGTCGTCGAGCCGGCCCTGCGCCTCACGCACGGCCCGTGGGGGCAACGGCGGGTGCAGGTCGGCGACGGCAGCGAGAGCGGCCAACACGTCGTCCGGTCGTACGGTCGGCGTCAGCTGCCGTACCACCATGTGCAGTATGGCACAACCTGCCCCCTCCGACACCGAGGCGGAGACGACGGCAGCCCGGGCGTCGATGTCCCGCGGGCCGTTCTTGGTGCGCTTGGAGACCGTCACCACCTCGGCGGCGAGCAGGGCCTCGGTCGCTGCGGCGAGCTCGGCGACGTCCACGCCGGCCAGGTCGATCCGCCAGACGGTGGCGTCCAGCCGGTCGGCCAGTCCCCCGGTCCCCTCGGCCGCCTCGACGCACTCCAGCACGTCGATGCCCGGGGGCAGCGAGGCGTCCAGGGCCACCCGGACGGCCTCCGGGTCGCACCGGACGGCGAGCCCGATCTCGACGTACTCGGCCTCCGAGGCGGCCCCGGTGGGGGCCGCGCCCATGTAGCTGATCTTGGGGTGCGGGCTGAAGCCGGCGGAGAACGCCATCGGCACCTGGGCCCGGCGCAGCGCCCGTTCCAGGGCGCGCGCCAGGTCCCGGTGCGAGGCGAACCGCAGCGGACCGCGCTTGGTGTAGCGCAGCCGCAGCTTCTGGACCGTCGGCGGGGGCGGCGGACCGTCGGGGGTGCGCGCCATCAGTGCGTGTGGACCGGGTCCGCGGCGTTCGCCTCGACACCCACGTCGACCTGGGCGGTGACCTGGGGCCGCGGGCCGGCCCCGATGGGCGTGAGCGGGATGAGCGAACGACCGGTGGGCCCGATCTGGATGTCGGTGCCCATGGTCGGGCAGACCCCGCAGTCGTAGCAGGGGGTCCACCGGCAGTCGGCGACCTCGTCCTCGTCCAGGGCGTCCTGCCAGTCGTCCCAGAGCCACTCCTTGTCCAGGCCCGACTCCAGGTGGTCCCACGGCAGCACCTCGTGCTCACCGCGCTCCCGGGTCGTGTACCAGGCCAGGTCGAGCCCGAAGGGCGCCAGCTCCTCGGCAGCGGCGGTGGCCCAGCGGTCGTAGGAGAAGTGCTCGCTCCAGCCGTCGAAGTGCCCGCCGTCGCGCCAGACCCGCTCGATGACCCGGCCGACCCGACGGTCGCCGCGGGACAGCAGTCCCTCGATGACCCCGGGCTTGCCGTCGTGGTATCGCAGGCCGATGGAGCGGCCGATCCGGCGGTCGGCGTTGATCGCGTCGCGCAGCACCTTGAGCCGGTGGTCGATGGTCTCCGCCGAGGCCTGGGCGGCCCACTGGAACGGGGTGTGCGGCTTGGGCACGAACCCGCCGATGGACACCGTGCAGCGGATGTCCCGGTTGCCCGCGGCCTCCCGGCCGGCCCGGATGACCTCGACGGCGAGCTCGGCGATCTCCAGCACGTCCTCGTCGGTCTCGGTGGGCAGACCGCACATGAAGTACAGCTTCACCTGGCGCCAGCCGTTGGCGTAGGCCGTGGTGACCGTGCGGACCAGGTCCTCCTTGGACACGGTCTTGTTGATCACCCGGCGGATCCGCTCGCTGCCGCCCTCGGGGGCGAAGGTGAGCCCGGAGCGCCGTCCGTTGCGGGAGAGCTCGTTGGCCAGCGTGACGTTGAAGGCGTCCACCCGCGTCGAGGGCAGCGAGAGGCCGGTGTTGGTGCCCTCGTACCGGTCGGCGAGCTCCTTGGCCAGCTGCCCGATCTCGGAGTGGTCGGCGCTGCTCAGCGAGAGCAGGCCCACCTCCTCGTACCCGGTGGCCTTGAGCCCGGCGTCGACCATCGAGCCGATGCCGGTGATGGTCCGCTCGCGCACCGGGCGGGTGATCATCCCGGCCTGGCAGAAGCGGCAGCCGCGGGTGCAGCCGCGGAAGATCTCCACGCTCATCCGCTCGTGCACGCTCTCGGCCAGCGGGACCAGCGGCTGCTTGGGGTAGGGCCACTCGTCGAGGTCCATCACGGTGCGCTTGGCGACCCGGGTCGGGACGTCGTCCCGGGTGGGCGTGAAGGCCGCGATGGTGCCGTCGGGCTGGTACGTGACCGCGTAGAACTGCGGCACGTAGACGCCCTCGACCCGGGAGAGGCGGGCCAGCAGCTCGGTGCGGCCACCCGGCCTGCCCTCGGCCTGCCAGGCGCTGTGCACGTCGGTCATGTCCCCGACGACCTGCTCGCCGTCCCCCAGCACGGCGCAGTCGACGAAGTCGCTGACCGGCTCGGGGTTGAAGGCGGCGTGCCCGCCGGCGACGACGACCGGGTGGCGCTCGTCGCGGTCGACCGCGTGCAGCGGGATGCCGGCGAGGTCCAGGGCGTCGAGCAGGTTGGTGTAGCCCAGCTCGGTGGCGAAGCTGACCCCGAGGAAGTCGAAGTCGTGCACCGGGCGGTGGTTCTCCAGGGTGAACTGACCGACCCCGGCCTCCCGCATCAGCCCGGCGAGGTCCGGCCACACGGCGTACGTGCGCTCGGCCAGGGCGTCGGTGCGCTCGTTGAGCACCTCGTACAGGATCATCAGACCCTGGTTGGGCAGGCCGACCTCGTAGGCGTCGGGGTACATGAGCGCCCAGTGGACGGCGACGTCGTCCCACGGCTTGGTCTGGGCGTTGAGCTCACCACCGACGTACTGGATCGGCTTCTGCACCTGGGCGAGAAGCGGCTCGAGACGGGGGTACAGGCTCTCGACAGTCATAGCGGAGTCGAGGGTAGCCGCCCGAGGTGGAGTGCCAGGGCGCGGAATCCGCGTCCCTGGCACTCCATCAGCTCACAGAGCGGGGAAGAACAGGCCGATCTCGCGGGTGGCCGACTCGGGCGAGTCCGAGCCGTGCACGATGTTGTTCTGCACCTCGAGGGCCAGGTCGCCCCGGATGGTGCCGGGGGCGGCCTTGACCGGGTCGGTGGCGCCGGCCAGCGCGCGGAAGGCCTCGATGGCGCGGGGGCCCTCGACGACCAGGGCCAGCAGCGGACCGCCGGTGATGAACTCGACGAGCGAGCCGAAGAACGGCCGCTCGCTGTGCTCGGCGTAGTGCTGCTCGGCGACCTCGCGGGGCAGGGTGCGGAGCTCGGCGGCGACCAGGCGCAGGCCCTTGGCCTCCAGGCGGCTGACGACCTCGCCGACCAGGCCGCGGGCGACGCCGTCGGGCTTGACGAGGACGAGGGAACGTTCGGTGGTGGGTTCGGACACGCCCGAGAGGCTACGGGCCCTCGACGACCGGGGACTCCGGCACCGGTCCGAAGCGGGTGCCGACCAGGTCCTTGCGTATCTGCAGCAGGTACAGCCACACCAGCACGAAGACCCCGCCAACGAACCACATGGCACTGGAGAAGAAGCCGGTCGCCAGCAGCGGGACCTGCAGCACGGTGCCGATCAGCAGGCCCTGGGGACGACGCTGCACCCCGCTGGCCAGGATCAGCACGATCGACAGCACGACCAGCGCGGCGAGGACTCCCCCGCCCAGCCCCTCGGTCGGCGCCAGGGCCCGGGGCACGAAGAGGACGGCGATCCCCTCCAGCAGCACCGTGGCCGCAGCCGCCCCCGACAGCGCCTTGGCCGCCCGGGCCGGGTCGGCCGCCTGCGGGGCGCTCACTTCTTCTTCCCGCCCATCATCCGGCGGGCCTCACCGGCGGTGATCACGCTGCCGGTGACCAGCACGCCGGAACCACCGAGGGCGTGGTCGGCGCCGGCCTCGGCCAGCTCGATCGCCGACTCCAGCGCCTCGAACAGCTGCGGGTGCACGCTGACCCGGTCGGCCCCGAACACGTCGACGGCGATCGCGCCCAGCTCGTCGGCCGGGATCGACCGGGGCGAGCTGTTCTGGGTGACCACCAGCTCGGCGCACAGCGGCTCGAGCTCGGTGAGCATCGCGGCGACGTCCTTGCCCCGGACACAGCCCACCACGCCGATCAGCCGGGTGAAGTCGAAGGACTCCCGCACCGCCTCGACGGTGGCGGCCATGCCGGCCGGGTTGTGCGCGGCGTCGACCAGCACGGACGGCGAGGTGCGCACCCGCTCCAGCCGCCCCGGCGAGCGGACGGCGGCGAACGCGGCGCGGACCACCTCGGGGTCGACCGGGCCGCTGGCCGAGCCGGCCCCCAGGAACGCCTCGACGGCGGCCAGGGCGACTGCGGCGTTCTGCGCCTGGTGCGCGCCGAACAGCGGCAGGTAGACCTCGGGGTACTCCCCACCCAGGCCCTGGACGCGGATCTGCTGGCCGCCCACGGCGACCCGGCGCTCGAGCACGCCGAACTCGGTGCCCTCGCGGGCGACGGTGGCGTCGACCTCGACGGCCCGGCGCACCAGGGCCTCCAGGGCGCCGGCGGGCTGGTGGGCGAGCACCGCGACGACGTCCGGACCGGGGACGCCCTCCTCGGTCGGCGGCGCGGGCTTGATGATCCCGGCCTTCTCGGTCGCGATCGAGGCGACGTCGGGGCCGAGGTACTCGGCGTGGTCCATCGAGACCGGGGTGACGACGGCGACCCGGGCGTCGGCGACGTTGGTGGCGTCCCAGGTGCCGCCCATGCCGACCTCGACGACGGCGACGTCGACCGGGGTCTCGGCGAAGGCGGCGTAGGCCATCGCCACCACCACCTCGAAGAAGGACAGCGGCACCTCGCTGCCGGCGTCGACCATCTGCACGTAGGGCGCGATGTCGTCGTGGACCTCGACGAACCGCTCCTCGCTGATCGGGCGGCCGTCGATGACGATCCGCTCGCGGACGGTCTCCAGGTGCGGGCTGGTGAAACGGCCGACCCGCAGGCCGAAGCCGCGCAGCAGCTCGTCCACCATCCGGGCGGTGGTGGTCTTGCCGTTGGTGCCGGTCACCTGGACGACGGGGAAGGCCCGGTGCGGGGAGCCGAGCAGGTCGAGCAGGGCCGAGATGCGGGTGAGGCTGGGCTCCAGCCGGGTCTCCGGCCAACGGGCCAGGAGGGCGGCCTCGACCCGGGCCAGCTCTCGGGCGGTCCCGGCGGACCTGGGCTGGGACGGGGAGGTGGTCATCCTGCCCAGGATGCCAGTCGCGGGGCTTCCTAGGATGAGGGCATGTCCACAGACGTCACCGCCCCGGGCACCGTGCCCGACAAGCCCACCCTCGACGGCCTGGAGGCCAAGTGGGTGGCCGCCTGGGCCGAGGACGACGTCTACGGCTTCGACCGGGCCGCCGCCCTGGCCGCCCCCCGCGCGCAGACGTTCGCGATCGACACCCCGCCGCCGACGGCGAGCGGGTCCCTGCACGTCGGGCACGTGTTCAGCTACACGCACACCGACATCGTGGCGCGCTACCACCGGATGACCGGCAAGCACGTCTTCTACCCGATGGGCTGGGACGACAACGGCCTGCCCACCGAGCGCCGGGTGCAGAACTACTACGGCGTGCGCTGCGACCCCTCGCTGCCCTACGACGAGGCGTTCGAGCCCCCGGAGAAGCCCGGCAAGGAGCAGCTGCCGATCAGCCGGCGCAACTTCGTCGAGCTGTGCGAGCGGCTGACCGCCGTCGACGAGGACTCCTTCGAGGAGCTGTGGCGCCAGGTCGGGCTGTCCGTCGACTGGTCCAACGTCTACCGGACCATCTCCGAGACCTCCCGGGCCACCGCCCAGCGGGCCTTCCTGCACAACCTGGAGCGCGGGGAGGCCTACGCCCAGGAGGCCCCGACCCTCTGGGACGTCACCTTCCGCACCGCCGTCGCCCAGGCCGAGCTGGAGGACCGGGAGCGCCCCGGCGCCTACCACCGGATCGCCTTCGCCGGCCCCAGCGGCCCGGTGCACATCGAGACCACCCGCCCCGAGCTGCTGCCGGCCTGCGTGGCCCTGGTCGCGCACCCCGACGACGAGCGCTACCAGCCGCTGTTCGGGCAGACCGTGACCACGCCGGTGTTCGGTGTCGAGGTCCCGGTGGTCGCCCACCGCCTCGCCGAGCCGGGCAAGGGCTCGGGCATCGCGATGATCTGCACCTTCGGCGACCTCAACGACGTCACCTGGTGGCGCGAGCTCCAGCTGCCCACCCGCCCGGTGGTCGGCTGGGACGGCCGGCTGGTCCCCGACGCCCCCAGCGGCGTCCCGGCTGCGCCGTACGCCGAGCTGGCCGGCAAGACCGTGTTCAGCGCGCAGGCCCGGATGGTCGAGCTGCTGCGCGAGTCCGGGGACCTGGACGGCGAGCCCCGCCCGATCACCCACCCGGTGAAGTTCTTCGAGAAGGGCGAGCGCCCGCTGGAGATCGTCACCACCCGTCAGTGGTACATCCGCAACGGCGGTCGGGACGCCGACCTGCGCGCCGCCCTGGTGGCCCGCGGCAAGGAGATCCAGTGGGTCCCCGAGCACATGCGGCACCGCTACGAGAACTGGGTCGAGGGACTCAACGGCGACTGGCTGGTCAGCCGGCAGCGGTTCTTCGGCGTCCCGTTCCCGGTCTGGTACCGCCTGGACGACGCCGGTGAGCCGGTCTACGACCAGCCGCTGCTGGCCCCCGAGGGGTCACTGCCGGTCGACCCGTCCTCCGACGTGCCCGACGGGTTCACCGCCGACCAGCGCGGCGTGCCCGGCGGGTTCATGGCCGACCCCGACGTGATGGACACCTGGGCGACGTCCTCGCTGTCGCCCCAGGTCGCCTCGGGCTGGGACACCGACCCGGAGCTCTTCGCGCACGTCTTCCCGATGGACCTGCGGCCCCAGGCGCACGACATCATCCGCACCTGGCTGTTCTCCACCGTCGTCCGTGCTCACTACGAGCAGGGCCAGGTGCCCTGGACGCACGCCGCGATCTCCGGGTTCGTGGTCGACCCCGACCGCAAGAAGATGAGCAAGTCCAAGGGCAACGCCACCACCCCGATCGACGTGCTGCAGAAGTACGGCACCGACGCCGTCCGCTGGCGCGCCGCCGGGGCCCGCCCGGGTGCGGACTCCCCCTTCGACGAGGTGCAGATGAAGGTCGGCCGCCGGCTGGCCATCAAGCTGCTCAACGTCGGCAAGTTCGTGCTCGGCAGCCTGGGCGCCACCGCCGACCTGGTCGGAGCGCCGGTCACCGAGCCGGTCGATGCCGCCCTGCTGGCCCGGCTGCGCGGGGTGGTCGCCGAGGCCACCGCCGCGATGGAGGCCTACAACTACACCCGGGCGCTGGAGGTCACCGAGACCTTCTTCTGGCAGTTCTGCGACGACCACGTCGAGCTGGTCAAGACCCGGGCCTACGGCGAGGACGGCGGCCCGGCCGAGGGCGCGGCGTCGGCCAAGGCCGGGCTCGCGACGGCGCTGTCGGTGCTGAACCGGCTGCTCGCCCCGGTGCTGCCCTTCGCCACCGAGGAGGTCTGGTCGTGGTGGCAGACCGGCTCGGTGCACCGCGCCCCGTGGCCGACCACCGACGAGCTCGCCGGGGACGGCGACCCGGAGCTGGTGACCGTCGCTGCCGAGGCGCTGGCCGCGGTCCGCAAGGCCAAGAGCGAGGCCAAGGTGTCGATGCGCGCCCCGGTGCAGACCGCGGTCGTGCACGCTCCCCCGGCCCAGGTCGCCCTGGTCGAGGCCGTCCGCCGCGACCTGGTGGCCGCCGGCATCATCGCCGAGCTCACCGTGTCGGCCGGCGACGGCCCGATGACCGTCGAGGTCGTCCTCGCCCCGATCGAGTAGCCCGGCCTCTGTACGTGGGTGGCCCAGGACCGCGTCGGTTCTGGGCCACCCACGTTCAGCGGATGGGCTCGAGCTCGAGAGCCCGGCGCCGCAGCACGGCCTCGATCTCCCGGCGGCAGCCCTCCGGGTCCGAGGTGAGCCGCCGGTAGCTGAACCTCAGGACGATCCATCCCAGCGCCGCGAGGCCCGTGTCCCGCCGCATGTCTCGCTCCCGGGCTGCCCGATCGCCGTGGAAGCGGTGGCCGTCCATCTCCACGGCCACCCGGAGCTCCGGCCAGGCGGCGTCCAGGACCACCCGACGCCCGTCGAGGAGGGTCACCCGGTGCTGCTGGACGCACCGCGGCAGCGACGCCGCCCGGAGCACGTGGAGCACGCCGAACACCTCGAGCTCGCTCTGGCACCCCTGCTCGACCAGGTCGAGCAGTGTCGTCAGCGTGACCCGGCCGGCGTGGATCCGCTGGGCTGCTGACTCCCCCCGCAGGTCCTGCACCCGGACCCGTCCCTCTCGACATGCGGCGATCACCGCGTGCCGGACCACCGGGAGGTCCTGGGCCGCTCGCGGGTTCAGCCGGGTCGAGCACGCCCAGGCCCAGGCATCGACCAGGCTGCGAGCCAGGCCCGGCACCGGGACCCCCTCGTGCTCCACGACGTGCATCGGCAGGGTGGTCCGGTGCGCCAGGACGCCAGCTGCGCCCCGCGGCCACCGGTCGGCGGGCACCGTCACGCGGACGGGGGTTGTGTCGCGAGGGAGCAGACCCAGGTGGATCAGGGCCGACCCGTGACTCAGCGGACCTCGCGTTCACAGCGTGGCGGCTCGAGCCCGCACGTCCCACTCCCGCACCCGCTCGGGGAGGGCGACCACCCCGGGGTGCAGCAGGACCAGGTCACCGTCGGACAGCCAGCGCGCGACGCTGCTGGAACTGCTGGCCAGGGTGACCTCGTCGCGCCGGCCGGCTCCGTGGGGGACGAGGGCGGAGAGCATGTGCACGGGACAGACCCTGGCCGACGAGGGACGCCCGGACGCACCCCCTGTGGACAGCCCGGGGTTCGAACGCCGGAGGCCCAGGACCACGTGGGTCCTGGGCCTCCGGGGTTCACATGCTGATCAGGTCAGGCGGACTTCTCGCGGCGCTCGCGGACGGGCTTGCGGGGGACGATGGTCGGGGCGACCCGGTCCATCACGACCTCGCGGGTGATGACGACGGTGGCGACGTCCTCGCGGCCGGGGATGTCGTACATGACCGACTGGAGGACCTCCTCCATGATCGCCCGGAGCCCACGGGCGCCGGTGCCCCGCAGGATGGCCTGGTCGGCGATCGACTCCAGCGCGTCCTCGGTGAACTCGAGCTCCACGCCGTCGAGGTCGAAGAGGCGGCGGTACTGGCGCACCAGGGCGTTCTTCGGCTCGGTGAGGATGTTGATCAGCGCCTCGCGGTCCAGCTTCTGCACGCTGGTTATGACCGGCAGACGGCCGATGAACTCGGGGATCATGCCGAACTTCAGCAGGTCCTCGGGCATGACCTCGGCGAGGGCGTTGGCCTCCTCGACCTCGGCCTTGCCGCGCACCTCGGCGCCGAACCCGATCCCCTGCTTGCCGATCCGCTGCTCGATGACCTTGTCCAGGCCGGCGAAGGCGCCACCCACGATGAAGAGCACGTTCGTGGTGTCGATCTGGATGAACTCCTGGTGCGGGTGCTTGCGACCGCCCTGCGGCGGCACCGAGGCCGTCGTCCCCTCGAGGATCTTCAGCAGCGCCTGCTGCACGCCCTCACCGGAGACGTCCCGGGTGATCGAGGGGTTCTCGCTCTTGCGGGCGATCTTGTCGACCTCGTCGATGTAGATGATCCCGGTCTCGGCGCGCTTGACGTCGTAGTCGGCGGCCTGGATCAGCTTGAGGAGGATGTTCTCGACGTCCTCACCGACGTAGCCGGCCTCGGTCAGCGCCGTGGCGTCGGCGATCGCGAAGGGCACGTTCAGCATCCGGGCGAGGGTCTGCGCCAGGTGGGTCTTGCCGCACCCGGTGGGCCCCATCAGCAGGATGTTGGACTTGGCCAGCTCCACGCCCTCGTCGCGGGAGCCGCGCTCACCGCCGGACTGGATCCGCTTGTAGTGGTTGTAGACGGCGACCGCGAGCGTGCGCTTGGCCTTGTCCTGGCCGATCACGTACTGCTCGAGGAAGTCGTGGATCTCCTTGGGCTTGGGGAGCTCGTCGAACTTGAGGTCCGAGGACTCGCTGAGCTCCTCCTCGATGATCTCGTTGCACAGCTCGATGCACTCGTCGCAGATGTAGACCCCGGGGCCCGCGATGAGCTTCTTGACCTGCTTCTGGCTCTTCCCGCAGAACGAGCACTTGAGCAGGTCGCCGCTCTCACCGATACGTGCCACCTGGCTGACCTCCGAGTCACTGCGGGCCTGCGGGGAGGCAGGGCCCTCGTTCGTTGTGTCGATGACCGCCCGCCGGGCAGCGGGCCTCTGGCGGGAGCCGGCGAGAGCCGGGGATCGGGCGTTCCGCCGACCGTACCGGCCACCACCGACGTTCTCGGGCAGTGACGCACCCGGGGGTCCGGGGGTCGGGGACGTGCTCCGGTCACGCGGTCGGCGGGGCCCCGGAGGACCCCGCCGACCGCGCTGCCGGGTCGAGCGTCAGGCCGGGAGGGCGTTGAGCTTCCGGCTCTGGATGACCTCGTCGACGATCCCGTACTCCTTGGCCTCCTGGGCCGTGAGGATCTTGTCGCGGTCGATGTCCTTGCGGACCTGCTCCTGGGAGCGGCCGGTGTGCCGGGACAGGATCTGCTCCATCTGGGTGCGCACGCGCTCGATCTCCGCGGCGTGGATCTCCAGGTCGGTGACCTGGCCGCCGGCCTCGCCCGAGGGCTGGTGGATGAGCACCCGCGAGTAGGGCAGTGCCAGTCGCTTGCCCTTGGTCCCGGCGGCCAGCAGGACGGCGGCAGCCGAGGCGGCCTGGCCCATGCAGACGGTCTGGATGTCGGGGCGGACGAACATCATCGTGTCGTAGATGGCCATCAGCGCGGTGAACGAGCCACCGGGGCTGTTGATGTACATCGTGATGTCGCGGTCGGGGTCGTTGGACTCCAGCGTGATGAGCTGGGCCATGACGTCGTTGGCGCTGGCGTCGTCGACCTGCACCCCGAGGAAGATGATGCGCTCCTCGAAGAGCTTGTTGTAGGGGTTGGACTCCTTCATCCCGTAGCTGGTGCGCTCGGTGAAGGAAGGCAGGATGTACCGGCTCTGCGGCATCTCGAAGCTCATGTCAGGTCCTCCGACCGTCAGTTCTCGGTGACCGGGTTGTCGGTCTCGGTCGTGGCAGAGGCCTTGGTGACCACGTGGTCGACGAAGCCGTACTCCAGCGCCTCGGCCGCGGTGAACCAGCGGTCGCGGTCGGAGTCCTCGGCGATGCGCTCGACGGTCTGCCCGGTGTGCTGGGCCTGGAGCTCGTTGAGCTCCTTCTTGGTACGGCGGAACAGGTCGGCCTGGATCGCGATGTCCGACGCCGTGCCCCCGACACCGGCCGAGGGCTGGTGCATCATGATCCGCGCGTGCGGCAGGGCGTAGCGCTTGCCCGCGGTGCCGGCGGTGAGCAGGAACTGCCCCATCGAGGCAGCGAGGCCCATCCCGTAGGTGGCGACGTCGCAGTCGATGAACTGCATCGTGTCGTAGATCGCCATGCCCGCGGTGACCGAGCCGCCGGGGCTGTTGATGTACAGGTGGATGTCGCGCTTGGGGTCCTCGGCGGACAGCAGCAGCATCTGGGCGGCCAGCTGGTTGGCGATCTGGTCGTCGACCTGGCTGCCGAGGAAGATGATCCGCTCGCGCAGGAGACGCTCGTAGACCGAGTCGCCGAGGTTCATCATGGTCCCGGAGCCGCGCATCACGGGCGCGGACGGGTGTGCGGTGTTCACGTGTGCGGTGACCTCCGTGGGACTGGCGTGCTGGCGGTCTGGGTTCGGGTGGAGCGGTGATGCTGGTCGTCCGCCGGGGACGGCGCGGGCACCGGCCGGAGCCGGACCCGGGTGCCTTCTCGGTGTCACGTCGACCCTAACGCGGAGGTCCGACGGCCCACTCCCGTGACGGCCGGTGTTCGCCGAGGGCGCAGCGACCTCACCCCTCCCCCACCGACGACGACACCCGCCCCTCCGCGGTGCGGGGGGACGGGCGTCGGTGCGTGCGGGTGGATCAGGCCTCGGGATCAGGCCTCCGCGTCGTCCTCGGCGGCAGCGGCCGCCTTCTTCTTCGGCGCGGCCTTCTTCTTCGCCTTCGGGGCCTCCTCGACCGGGGCCTCGTCGACGGCGGGGGCCTCGGCCTCGACCGGGGTCTCCTCCACGGACTCCGCAGCGTCCTCGTCCTCGGCCGACTCGACAGCAGGAGCCTGGACCGTCTTCGGGGCCAGGGCCTCGAGGTCGACGGGGTTGCCCGAGGCGTCGGTGATCGTGGTCTGCTCGAGCAGCTGGGCCAGCGCCTTGGTGCGGCGCACGTCGGCGACGAAGTCGGCGATGTTGTTGCCCTGCTGGAGCTGCTGGGCGTACTGCTCGGGGCTGACCCGGTTGCGCTGGGCCTGGGCCATGATCTGCGCCGACAGGTCGTCGTTGTCGACGGTGACCTCACGGGCGTCGGCGATCGCGTCCAGCACGAACTGGGTGCGGACGGCGTTCTCCACGTTGGACTTCATGTCGGCGTCGTAGGCCTCGCGGCTGTCGACCCCGGCGGCGGAGAAGTAGGCGTCCCAGTCCATGCCGGCCTGGGCGAGCTCCTGCTCCATGGCACGGGTGCGCCACTCGAGCTCGCGCTCGACGAGCTTGTCCGGGACGGGGACCTCGATGGTCTCCAGCAGCTGCTCGACCAGCTTGTCGCGGGCCTGGCTGCCCTGCTGCAGGACCTTCACCCGGGAGAGCCGGGTGCGGACGTCGCCGCGCAGCTCCTCGAGGGTGTCGAACTCACTCGCCGTGGAGGCGAACTCGTCGTCGAGCTCGGGGAGCTCCTTGGTCTTGACCGAGCGCACGGTCACGGTGACCTCGGCGGCCTCGCCGGCGTTGTCACCGGACAGCAGCGGGGAGGTGAAGGTGGCCGACTCGTCGGCGGACAGCCCGCGCACGGCCTCGTCGAGGCCGTCCATCAGGGTGCCGGTGCCGACCTCGTAGGACATGCCGCTGGTGCTGCCGTCCTCGAGCTCCGCGCCGTTCAGCGTGGCGACGAGGTCGATGGAGACGAAGTCGCCGTCCTCGGCGGCGCGCTCGACGCCGGTGAGCATCGCGAAGCGCTCCCGCATGGTGGAGACCTGGGTGTCGATCTCCTCGTCGGTGACCTCGACGTCGTCGACGGTCACCGCCAGGGAGTCCAGCTCCGGCAGCTCGAGCTGCGGGGCGACGTCGACCTCGGCGGTGAAGGCCAGGGTGTCGCCGTCGTCGATGCGGGTGACCTCGACGTCGGGCTGGCTCAGCGGCCGGACCTGGTTCTCCCGGACGACCTCGGAGTAGACCTCCGGGACGGCGTGCTGGACGACCTGCTCCAGGACGACGGGACGGCCGACCCGCTGGTCGAGGATGCGGTTGGGGACCTTGCCCGGCCGGAAGCCGGGGACCTTGACCTGCCGGCCGAGCTCCTTGTAGACCTCGCCGAAGGCGTGGTCCAGGTCGCCCCACGGCACCTCGATCGCGAGCCGGACCCGGGTCGGGCCCAGGTTCTCGATGGTGCTCTTCACAGCGCAGCGCTCCTCGGTGTGCAGACGTCAGGTGGTGGTCGGCGTGGCCGGCCCGTCGCAGGACGACGGGGCGGGACACGCCGGGATGCCCCCGAGTCTCGCAGAGACCCGGTGACGGTGTCGGGGTGACAGGATTTGAACCTGCGGCCCCCTGCTCCCAAAGCAGGTGCGCTACCAAGCTGCGCCACACCCCGTGGCCGGGGCGAGTCTAGGCGCCTCGGGCTACCGGTACTGTGGCCGGGCAGCAGGACGCACGACACCTCGCGGGTGTAGCTCAATGGTAGAGCCCCAGCCTTCCAAGCTGGCCATGCCGGTTCGATCCCGGTCACCCGCTCCACACATCCCACCCTCAGCGGGGCAGCAGCTCCGCCGGCGGGGTCTGCGGCAGCCCGAAGAGCTCGAAGAGCCGGGTGTCCAGGAACGACGTGATGCGGCTGATCTTCCCGTCGTGCACCTCGAGGGCCTGGAACGCGAACGGCTCGTACGCCCCGCCCGGCCCGCTGGGCTTCCACTGCGCGAACGCGGTCGACCCGTTGAGCTCCACCGGCATGAGCACCGAGCCGCGGCAGGCCGAGCCCGGCCCGACCATCCAGGCCACCACGTCCTGCGCCGAGCGCAGCCACATGGTGAACGGCGGCATGTCCTGCACGGCGTCGGCGTGCAGCAGCGCGACGAAGGCCTCCATGTCGTACCGCTGGAAGGCGTCGACGTAGCGCGCCAGCAGCTCGGCCTGCTCGGCGTCCACCTCGCCGGGGCGGGCCTTGCCGTCGTGCCCGGCCAGCGTGGCCCGGGCCCGCTGCAGTGCGCTGTTGACCGCCGGCACCGTGGTGTCGAGCAGGTCGGCGACCTCGTCGGCCTTCCAGCGCAGCACCTCGCGCAGCACCAGGACGGCGCGCTGGCGCGGGGGCAGCACCTGCAGCGCTGCCACGAACGCCAGCCGCACCGAGTCCCGCTGCACCGCGACCTCGGCCGGGTCGGTCCCGAGGGCCACGACCTGGCCGGTCAGCGCCGGCTCGACCCAGGCACCGTCGGGCAGCGTGCCCGCCAGCGACGCCTCGACCGGAGCCGAGGGCTCGTCGGAGAGGTCGACCGGCAGTGCCCGCCGCTTGCGCCCGTCGAGGACGTCCAGGCAGACGTTGGTGGCGATCCGGTACAGCCACGAGCGCAGGGCACCGGGACCCTGCAGCTTTTCCAGCGACCGCCAGGCCCGCACCATCGTGTCCTGGACGGCGTCCTCGGCGTCGAAGGAGGAGCCCAGCATCCGGTAGCAGTACCCGGTCAGCTCGGGGCGGTGGGTGGCCATCCTCGCCTCGAGGTCGGCTCGGTCCTCGGTGGTGGGGCCCAGCAGGTCGGTCACGGCGTCCCTCGGTTCACTGGTAGGTGACGAGCTCCGGCACGGGGAGGACCTGCTCGATCGTCTGCTCGGGGGTGAGCATCGGCTCGTCCTCGTCGTAGAAGTTCTTCCAGCCCCAGTACAGCGGGCTCGGCGCGTCCTGGTGCAGCACGTTCCAGGTGTCCTGCTTGGCCGGCTGGGAGCCCTGGCCGTCCACGTGCACCATGATCGCCAGCTCGTCGCGGCTGGTGTCCAGCCGTTCGCGGTCGACGATCATCCGCACCTGGAACTGGTGCAGCACCAGCAGCTTCTGCGGCAGCGCGTTGGCCCGGGTCAGGTCGGCCAGCCAGGTGACGACCTGGTTGACCTCGTCGATGCCGACCTGGCCGATCTGGGTCAGGTGCACCTGGTTCGGCTGCAGCCGCCACTCGGGGTCCAGCGCGAGACCGACGTAGGGCAGCTCCAGCAGCGACTGGTACTGCTGGGCCTGGGTGAGGAAGTCCGTGCGGCCGGGCTGCAGGTCGAGCACCACGTAGAGCCCGGCCGCGCCGGCCGCCTCCACGTAGGGCCGCAGGGTCTCCAGGTCGGCCTCGGTGGAGTAGTTGCCGTCCGGGCCCGCCGAGGCCGAGGCCACGGTCACGATGATCTCGAACATCGGGACGACGGTGCGGTCGGGCACCAGGGCGTCGTACTGGGCGGCGGTCTCCTCGGCCCGGGTGATCGACTGCTCCAGCGGCTGCTCGCCGAGCACGCCGAGTGCGCCGCCGTCGGGGTAGCCGTAGAGCGCGACGAAGAAGTGCTCGGGGAACAGCAGCTGCCCACCGCCGGGCAGCTGGGTGCCCGAGGCCGCGGTGGCGGTCTTCCAGTCCAGGCCGGCCACGCCGGCGAAGTCGGCGCCGAGGACGACTACCGCGTCGGGCTGGGCCTGGGCGAGGGAGTCGACGACCGAGGCCGAGGCCCGCGGGTCGGTCTGGCCGTCGGTGAGGGTGACGGTGGCGCCGGCGGCCCGGGCCGTGGCGACCCCGGCGAGGGACTCGGCGCTCCCGCTGGCGAGCACGACCACGCCCTCGAGGGGCTCGGCGCGGGTCACCTCGGGCAGCTCGCCGCCCTCGGACTCCCCCTCGGCGGCCGAGCCGTCGGCGGGCACCAGCGCCACGGGGGCGTCGCCGTCCAGGCCGGCGACCGCGGCCACCGCACCGTCGGCGGCGACCTCGTCGGCCGCGCCCAGCTCGACCCCGGTGGCCTCGGCGACCGCCTCGGCGGTGGCCGGGACCGAGACGACGTCGAGGCCCTCGGTGGCCGGCAGCTCGGCGTCCACGGCGAGCACGTCGGTGGCGCCGAGCCGCTCGAGCTCGTCGGCCACCGGGTCGTCGGCGCCGCCGGAGGTCAGCAGCAGGGGGACGCCCAGGGAGACCGCGGCCGAGGCGCCCAGCAGCTGACCGGCCTCGTCGTCGGCACCGGCGACCACGACCACCGGGGAGCTGGTGAACAGCGCCCGGCTGGTGGAGACCGCGGAGGCCGCCGGGTCGGTGTCGGCGACCAGCGTGCTGGCCGCGTCAGGGGCCGCCGTCACCGGCTCGGCCGGTGCGGCGTCACCACCACCCCCACCGGAGGACCCGGTGCAGCCGGACAGGAGCAGGAGCCCGGCGAGGGCGGCGGAGGGGACGACGGCGGAGCGCATGGACCTTCTTCCAACGGCAGAGCAACGACGGGTCGACCCTAGCGGCCACCACCGACACGACCGGGTCCGCCGAGGTGACCGTCCGGTGACACCGGTGCCGGTCCCGTGCCGCGGAAACCGGGTCGCGGCGGCCCGCCCGCGCCGGGTACACCTGACCGGTGATCGACCCCGCTGACCTCCGCCCCGCCACCGTCGAGGACTGGCCCCGCTTCGGCCGGGCCATGGACGTCGTCTTCGGCGAGCAGTCCACCGGCCCGTACCTGGACACCCCCACCCCGCTGGCCGAGCTGGACCGCTCGCTGGGCCTGTTCGGCGAGGACGGCCGGGTGCACGCCACCGCCGGGGTCTACAGCCTGGAGATGACCGTGCCGGGCGGGGCCGCCGTCCCCACCGCCGGGATCACCTGGGTCACCGTCTCCCCCGCCCACCGCCGGCAGGGCGTGCTCACCGCGGTGATGCGCCGGCAGCTCGACGAGGTGCACGCCGCCGGCCGGGAGCCCGTCGCCGCGCTGTGGGCGGCCGAGGCCGGCATCTACGGCCGGTTCGGGTACGCCCCGGCCAGCGTCAAGGGCGGCTGGAGCGCCGACCCGACCCGACTGCGGCTGCGCCCGGACGCACCGGTTGGCGAGGGTCGGGTGACCCTGGTCGACGTCGAGGAGTTCCGTCCCGCGGCGGTCGCGCTGTACGACCGGGTGCGCCGGGAGGTGCCCGGGACGATGGCCCGGGACGACCGCTGGTGGACCCGCACCCTGCGCGACGACGAGGAGCAGCGGCACGGCGCCACCCCCCGTCAGCTCGCCCTGCACACCGAGCCCGACGGCACCGTGACCGGGTACGCCACCTACCGGCTCAAGGGCACCTGGACCGACGGCGGGCTGCCCGACGGGACGATGACGGTGCAGGAGGTCCGGTCGGCGACCCCCACCGCGCACGCCGCGCTGTGGCGCTTCCTGCTGGGCCACGACCTGGTGCGCCGGCTGACCTACGAGGCCGGGCCGGTCGGCGAGCCGGTGCAGCACCTGCTGGTCGACCCGCGTCCGTTGGCCTCCCGGCCCTTCGACGGGCTGTGGGTGCGACTGGTCGACGTCGACCGGGCGCTGGCTGCCCGCCGCTACCCCGCGCCGATCGACCTGGTGATCGAGGTGCGCGACCCGTTCTGCCCGTGGAACGAAGGCCGCTGGCGGCTGTCGGGACACCCCGCGGGTGGGTACTGCGGCCGCACCGACCGCGACCCGGACCTGGTGCTGGGCGTCGAGGAGCTGGGCGCGGCCTACCTGGGCGGCACGTCGCTGGCCGCGCTGCACGCCGCGGGCCGGGTGACCGAGGTGAGCCCCGGGGCGGTCACGCTGGCCTCGACGTCGTTCTCCTGGCCGGTGGCGCCCTGGTGCGTCACGGAGTTCTGAGCGGCTCCACCCGGTAGCGCCAGGTGGCCGGGCGCGGGCGGCCGGGCAGGTCGGCCCGCCCGGTCGCCCAGCGCAGCGTGGTGGACGGGTCGGTGTCGGTCGGCGCCTCGGGGAAGAGCCGCGCGAGCGTCGCGGCAGCCAGGTCGGCCGGGACCCCGAACGACCGGTCGGTCGCCTCGGCGACGTCCCCGGTGTGCACCAGGACCTCCGCGCAGGCCATCGCGGCGAAGCCGGCCGGGTCGGGTGAGCCCCAGCCGTGGAAGCCGCGCTCGCCGGGGTCGGCGCCGTCCAGCACCCGGGCGAGCACCTCGCCCCAGCTGGTCAGTCCGGTGATCAACCGGCCGTAGCCGGCTTCAGGGTCGCGCTCGTACCGGCCGGCGGTGAGGTCCACCCGGCCGACCAGCAGGTCGTGGCCGTACCAGTGCAGGGTCTCCCCCACGTGCCAGACGACGCCGGCGACGTCGGTGTCGACCAGCGGCACCGGGGCCGACGGGTCCGGTGCCATCGCCAGGAAGGCGGCGGCCTCGTCGACCGCGGTGCGGACGTCGTCCCCGGTCACGGCTCAGCCCCCCGCGGGGTGGTGGCGCTCCTGCTCGTAGGCGCTGACCAGGCCGATCCGGCGCACGTGCCGCTCCTCGTCGCTGAACGGGGTGGCCAGGAAGAGCAGCACCAGCTCGGTGGCCTCCTCGACGCTGTGCTGCCGGCCGCCGACGGCGACCACGTTGGCGTCGTTGTGCTGGCGGGCCAGCTCGGCGGTGGACCGGTTCCAGACCAGTGCCGCGCGGACGCCGGGGACCTTGTTGGCCGCGATCTGCTCGCCGTTGCCCGACCCGCCGATGACGACGCCGAGGCTGCCCGGCTCGACCACGACCCGCTCGCCCACCTCGATGCAGAACGGCGGGTAGTCGTCCTCGGGGTCGAAGTCGAACGCCCCGCAGTCGACCGGCTCGTACCCGGCGGCGGCGACCGCCTCCAGCAGGTGGGCCTTGAGCTCGAGTCCGGCGTGGTCGGTGCCGAGGAAGACGCGCATGCCGCGATCCTCCCCTAGGAGAGGCGCGCGGCCACCGGGAGGGGCAGCGCGCGCAGCAGGGCCGCGACCGGGCGCCACGGCCACTCCGGCACGTAGGCCCGCACCGGCTCGCGCTCGACGGCGGCGGTCATCGCGTCCACCCCGGTGTCCAGGTCGACGGTGAACGGGCCCCGTCGTCCGGTGTTGATGTCGGTCTCGATGAAGCCGGGGTGGATCGTCGTCACCCGGATCCGGCGGGTGGCCCGGGAGGACAGCAGGTCGGCCCGGATGCCCTCGGCGAGGACGGCGTCCGCGGCCTTGGAGGTGGCGTACGCCGTCCGGGTGCCACCCATGCCGCGCACCCCGGCGACCGAGGAGACCACCACGAGGTGGCCGTGCCCCTGGGCCCGGAAGAGGGCGACCGCGGCCTCGCAGCAGGCGTGCGTGCCGAGCACGTTGGTGGTGAGCACCGCCCGGTTGGGTGCGGCTCCCCCGGTGCCCACCGGGACGCCCTTGCCCAGCCCGGCGTTGGCGATGAAGCGGTCCAGGCCGCCGAGCTCGGCGGCCAGCCGGGGCACGACCTCGGCGACCGCGGCCGGGTCGTCGACGTCCAGCGCGGCAGTCAGGACGGTGACGCCGGGGTGGGCGGCGGTCAGCTCCTCCCGGAGGGCGTCGAGCCGGTCGGTGCGGCGGGCGACCAGCGCCAGGTCGCGGCCGAGGGCGGCGAACCGGCGGGCCATGCCCTCGCCGAGTCCGGAGCTGGCCCCGGTGATGAGGATGCGCTGGCGGGTCGGGTGCGGCACCCGGTCAGGATGCCGCACCCGGGTGGCCTCAGGCCTGCGCGCGGGTGATCTCCAGCGCCGACGCCGGGACCGTGGAGAAGTCCGGGCCCTCGGTGCGGGTGCGCTTGAGCTCCCAGAAGCCGGGCAGGTTCGCCAGCAGGATCGCCCCGTCGAGGGCCTTGCCGGCGTCCTCACCGGTGGGCACGCGGCTGATGACGGGGCCGAAGAAGGCGACGCCGTCGACGTGCAGGACGGGGGTGCCGACCTCCTCGCCGACCGGGTCCATGCCCTCGTGGTGGCTCTTCTTGAGCGCCTCGTCGTACTCGGTGGAGTCGGCGGCCTCGGCCAGCGAGGCCGGGAGGCCGACCCGCTCCAGGGCGGGGGCGATGACGTCGGTGAGCTCGGCGCCCTCCTGGTGCCGCAGCGTGCCCATCGCGGTGTACAGGTCGCCGATCACCTCGTCGCCGTGCTGCTGGGCGGCGGCGATCAGCACCCGCACGGGGCCCCAGGCCTCGGCCATCATCTGCTGGTACTCCTCGGGCAGGTCCTTGCCCTCGTTGAGCACGGCCAGGCTCATCACGTGCCAGTGCACGTCGATGTCCCGGACGGTGGACGCCTCGATGACCCAGCGGCTGGTCAGCCAGGCCCAGGGGCACAGCGGGTCCACCCAGACGTCGACCCGGGCCTTCGTGGGTGCGGTCTGCACGGCCTCGGACATGCGGTCTCCTCGTGATCGGTGGTGCTGGTGGTCTGCCGCGGACAAGTCCGACGGCCTCCCCCGGCATTCCCCGCGGGGGGCCCGGCACAACCGTCGCCCCGCCCGCCGTCCCGGCCACGTGGGAAGCTCCACCGGTGGCTGTTCCCAACCTGACCCGCGACGACGCTGCCGCGCGCGCCCAGCTCCTCACCGTGCACGCCTACGACCTGCAGCTGGACGTCAGCGACGGCGCCGGGCACGCCGGCGAGGACGTGTTCCGCTCGACGACGACGGTGCGCTTCTCGGCCGCGACCCCCGGAGCGGACTCCTTCGTCGACCTGGTCGCCGAGCGCCTGCACTCGGCCACGCTGAACGGCACCGCGCTGGACGTCTCCACCTACACCGAGGAGCACGGCCTCCCGCTGCCCGGGTTGGCCGCGGAGAACGAGCTCGTCGTCGACGCCGACTGCCGGTACTCGCGCACCGGGGAGGGCCTGCACCGCTTCGTCGACCCCGAGGACGACGCGGTCTACCTCTACTCCCACTTCGAGCCGGCCGAGGCCAAGCGGGTCTTCGCCTGCTTCGACCAGCCCGACCTCAAGGCCCCGTTCACGGTGCACGTGACCGCGCCCTTCGACTGGCAGGTCGTCTCCAACACCGGCGGGCGCACGATCGAGGCCGGCACCGGCGGCTCCCAGCTGGTGCACTTCGAGCCCACCGAGCCCATCTCGACGTACCTGGTCGCGCTGATCGCCGGCCCGTACGCCAAGGTCACCGACTCCCACGAGGGCCTGCCCCTGGCGCTGTACTGCCGCGCCTCGCTGGCCCAGCACCTCGACCCGGACGCGATCTTCGAGGTCACCAAGCAGGGGTTCGACTTCTACCACCGGGTGTTCGACTACCCATACCCGTTCGACAAGTACGACCAGCTCTTCGTGCCGGAGTTCAACGCCGGGGCGATGGAGAACGCCGGGGCGGTCACGTTCCTGGAGGACTACGTCTTCCGGTCGCGCACCAGCCGGGCCCGCTACGAGCGCCGCGCCGAGACGATCCTGCACGAGCTGGCCCACATGTGGTTCGGCGACCTGGTGACCATGCGGTGGTGGGACGACCTGTGGCTCAACGAGTCCTTCGCCACCTACATCTCCACGCTCTGCCAGGCCGAGGCGACCGAGTACACGACCGCCTGGACGACGTTCGCCAACACCGAGAAGTCCTGGGCCTACGCCCAGGACCAGCTCCCCTCGACCCACCCCATCGCCGCCGACATGGTCGACGTGGCCGCCGTCGAGGTGAACTTCGACGGGATCACCTACGCCAAGGGCGCCTCGGTGCTCAAGCAGCTGGTCGCCTACGTCGGGCAGGACGCGTTCCTGGCCGGGGTGCGCCAGTACTTCAAGGCCCACGCCTTCGGCAACACCACGCTGGCCGACCTGCTCGGCCCGCTGTCGGAGGCCACCGGCCGGGACCTGTCCGCCTGGGCCCAGCAGTGGCTGCAGACCAGCCAGGTCAACACCCTGCGCCCGGTGTTCGAGACCGACGACGAGGGCCGCTACTCGTCCTTCGCCATCGAGCAGACCGCGGTGCGCGAGCACCCGGTGCTGCGCGACCACCGGCTGGCCGTCGGGCTCTACTCCTCAGGGGCGGAGGGGCTGACCCGCACACACCGGGTCGAGCTCGACGTCTCCGGTGCCCGCACCGTGGTCGACCAGCTGGTCGGCCACCCGGCCGCGGACCTGGTGCTGGTCAACGACGACGACCTCACCTACGCCAAGCTGCGCCTGGACGAGCGGTCGCTGGCCACCCTGCGCACCGGCATCGGCGCGCTGTCGGACCCGCTGGCTCGTGCGCTGTGCTGGTCGGCGGCCTGGGACACCACCCGGGACGGCGAACTGCCCGCCCGCGACTGGGTCGCCCTCGTGCTGGCCGGGGTGGACGCCGAGAGCGAGAACTCCGTCGTCCAGTCGTTGCTGGCCCGGGTGCAGGCAGCGCTGTCGAACTACGCCGACCCGGCCTGGGCCGACGAGGGCTGGGCGGCCCTGGGCGAGAAGTCCGTCACCGCCCTGCACGCGGCCGAGCCGGGCTCCGACGCCCAGCTGCAGTGGTCGCGCACGCTGGCCTCCTCGGCCCGCACCGAGGAGCAGATCGGCCTGCTGCGCGGGCTGCTGGACGGTTCGCAGGAGGTGCCGGGGCTCGAGGTCGACGCCGACGCCCGCTGGGCGTTCCTGCACGGGCTGGTCGCCGTCGGCGCGGCCGGGGACGCCGAGATCGACGCCGAGGCAGCCCGGGACGCCACCGCCACGGGTGCGCGCCGCACCGCCACCGCCCGGGCCCTGCGCCCGACCGCGGAGTCCAAGGCCGACACGTGGCGGCGCGCGTTCACCGACGAGTCGATCGCGAACTCGATCCACGAGGCGATGGTGGCCGGCTTCTGGCACCCGGCCCAGCGCGCGCTGACCGAGCCCTACGTGCAGCGGTACTTCGCCGACATCGCCCCGCTGTGGGACCGCCGTCCGGGCGAGATCGCGAAGAACGCGGTGGAGTACCTGTTCCCGAAGCAGGTCTCCCCGGCCACCGTCGAGGCGGCCGACGCCTGGCTGGCCGACCCCTCGCACCCGGCCCCGCTGCGGCGGCTGGTCAGCGAGGGCCGCGACGGCGTCGCCCGCGCCCTGCACGCCCAGCAGCGAGACGCCGAGGCCGGGCGCACCCGGGCCTGAGACGACGAAGAGCGCCCTTCCTGTCAGGAGTCCTGACGGGAAGGGCGCTTCTCGCGTTCGGGGCTGACGAGGAGGGCTCTCCTCGTCAGGTCGTCGTCAGTGGCGGGAGCGGTGGGCGGCGGGGTGGCCGGCCTGGTCGGAGAGCTGGCGCAGGCCGTTGACGATGCCACCGACGAGGTCACCGGAGCCGAAGGACGTGGTCATCGACAGCACCGCGAGGGCGCAGGCCCGGTCGGGGAGGCGGCGGGCGGCAGCGGCGCCGGTGACGACCTCCATGACCCGCTGGTCCGGGGAGATCGCGATGAGCACGGAGCTCGCCGTGTCGCCGCCGGAGCGGGCGTGCAGGTCCTCGGCGCCGGCCCGGGTGTCGGCGGGGAGCTCCCCGAGGAACAGGGTGAAGCGCAGCCCGGTCTCCCGGGAGGACATGGTCAGCGCCTCGTCGAGGCGGAGCAGCTCCGCCGGGGTGAACGGCGGCGCCCCGGCGTCCGGGGACTCCTGGTCGTCGACGATCGGCTCGTGGGTGCCGGCGAGCTCGGTGGCCATCAGGCGGTGCCTCCGGAGGCGGTGACGCAGGGACGGGTGGGGGTGCTCACGCTCGGGTCACCAGGTCCCGCGGGCGCCACCGGACGCGGTGCGCGCCACGGTGGGGACGGCGGCCGGTGCGTGCGGCGCCTGGCCGATGGCCAGGGCCGACGCGCGGGCGCCGGGGGTGATGGAGGCGTGGTCGTCGTGCTCGTCGTGCGCGGCCGCACCGGGCCGGTGCGGCTCGTACCAGACCGGGCCGTGGCCCCAGGGCTTGCCGGGCTTGTACCGGTCCCGGTTCTTCAGGGCGGGGAGCATCACGAGCGCGGCCACCACGGCGAAGAACGCCAGCGGTGCCACGACGAAGACGAGCAGGGTCTCGACCACGGTCACGCCGCGCAATCTACCGGGGCCACCACCGGGCGGCTCACCAGCCCGGGGGGTGCCGGTGCGCCCAGGGCAGGGCCTCCTCCAGCTGCGCGGCCAGCGCGATCAGCGTGACCTCGTCCGCGGGTCGACCCACGAGCATGGTGCCGATGGGCAGGCCGTCGGGGGTCCAGTGCAGCGGGACGCTCACCGCGGGCTGGCCGGTCACGTTGTAGACGGCCGGGAACGCCGCGTACTGCTTCTGCCGCTCGAAGTCGGCGGCGCCGTCCCCGTCGTGGTCGAACCACCCGAGCGGCCGGGGGGTGTCGGTGCAGATCGGGGCGAGCAGGACGTCGAAGGCCGCGGTGGCCTGGACGAAGCGGCGGCTGAACACCCGCAGGGTGAACAGCGCGTCCATCGCCTGCGCCGCGCTGAGCGCCAGGCCCCGGTCGCGCAGGTACCGGGTCAGCGGGCGCAGCAGCGGCACCTGCTCCTGGGTGACCGGCAGGGTGGCCCCACCCAGGGACCAGGTGGTCTCGAAGGCCGCCAGCACCTGCTCGGTCAGCGGTGCTGCCGGCAGGTCGACGACGTCGTGGCCGAGGGACTCCAGCAGCGCCGAGGCCTCGTCGAAGGCGGTGGACACCTCCGGGGACAGCTCGGCGCCGGGCATCCCCGAGTCCCGGTACCGGCCGACCCGCAGCCGGCCGACGGGGCGCTCCGCTGCGGCCAGGAAGGTCTCCCCCGGCGGCAGCGGCGGCGCCCAGGTCGGGTCGCCGGCCACCGGGCCGGCCATCGCGTCGAGCATCGCGGCGGCGTCGCGCACGGTGCGGGCCAGCGGGCCCTGCACCCCCAGGCCGGTGATCTCGGCACCCAGCGGGGCGCTGCTCACCCGGCCGCGGGCGGTCTTGATCCCGACCAGGCCGTTGATGCCGGCCGGGATGCGGATGGAGCCCCCGCCGTCCGAGCCCTGGGCGAAGGGCAGCATCCCCGCCGCCACGGCGGCGGCCGCTCCCCCGCTGGACCCACCGGCCAGCCGGGTGGTGTCCCAGGGGCACCGGGTGGGTCCGACGACGTCGTTGTCGGTGTAGCAGGGGAAGCCGAACTCGGGGGTGTTGGTCTTGCCCAGGCTGATCGTCCCGGCGGCGGCCAGCGCGGTCACGACGTGGTCGTCGACGGTGGGCACGTGGTCGGCCATCGCGGCCGACCCGAAGGTGGTGCGCACCCCGGCGGTGAGGTTGAGGTCCTTGATCGCCGTCGGCACCCCGAGCAGCGGGGGCAGCTCGCCGCCCTCGGCGAGACGGCGCTCGGCGGCGGTCGCGGCGGCCCGGGCCCGCTCGGGGGTCACCGTGACGAACGCGCCGATCCCGGCATCGAGGGCCTGGATGCGGGCCAGGTGGTGGTCGACCAGCTCGGTGGGGCTGGTCTGCCCCGACCGGACGGCCGCGGCCTGCTCCAGCGCGGTCAGCTCGTGCAGCTGCGTCATGCCCGGGGACGCTAGCCCGTGGATCATGGCCCTGGTGCTGACCCGTGCCGATGCCCAGGCGCTGGACGCCGCCGACCCCCTGGCGCCGTTCCGGGAGCGCTTCGTCGGCGACGGCCCCGACGGCAGCTGGGACGACGGCCCCGGGCGCCGGCTCTACCTGGACGGCAACTCCCTGGGCCGCCTGCCCCGCGCCACCCCCGCCGCGCTGGCCCGGGTGGTGGAGCAGGAGTGGGGGCAGGGCCTGGTCGGCTCCTGGTCGCAGTGGGTCGGGCAGGCCGGCCGGGTCGGGGACGCCCTGGCCGCCGGGGTGCTGGGCGCCCGGCCGGGCGAGGTGCTGGTCTCGGACTCCACCTCGGTCGACCTGTTCAAGCTGCTGGTCGCCGGCTGCGACGCCCGCCCCGGCCGGGACGTGCTGGTGTGCTGCGCCGACGACTTCCCCACCGACCGCTACGTGGTGGCCGGGGTCGCCGGGCAGAAGGGGATGACCGTCCGCGAGGTCCCCGCCGACCCCGACACCGGGCTGGACACCGCCGTGCTGGCCGCGGCGCTGGACGAGCGGGTCGCGGTCGTCGTGCTCTCGCTGGTGGCCTACCGGTCCGGCGCGCTGGTCGACCTGGCCGCGGTGACCGCGCTGGCCCGGGAGCACGGCGCGCTGGTGCTGTGGGACCTCAGCCACGCCGCCGGCGCCGTCGAGGTCGACCTGCACGCCGGCGGGGCGGACCTGGCGGTCGGCTGCACCTACAAGCACCTCAACGGCGGGCCCGGCGCCCCGGCCTTCCTCTACGTCCGGCGCGAGCTCCAGGCCGACCTGCGCCAACCGGTCTGGGGCTGGTTCGGGCAGCGCGACCAGTTCGAGATGGGCCCGGCCTACGACCCGGCTCCGGGCGTCGACCGGTTCGCCGTCGGCACCCCGCCGGTGGTGGCCACCGCCGCCGTGGAGGTGGGCGTGGCCCTGACCGCCGAGGCGGGCATCGGGCCGGTCGCGGCCAAGGGCCGGGCGCTGACCGACCTGCTGGTGGCCCTCGCCGACGAGCGGCTGCCGCAGCTGCGGCTGGCCTCGCCCCGGGACGCCGACCGCCGGGGGGCGCACGTGAGCCTCGCGCACCCACAGGCCTGGCAGCTGACCCAGGCGCTGCTGGCCCGCGACGTCGTCCCGGACTTCCGGACGCCGGACCGGGTGCGGTTCGGCCCGGCCCCGCTCTACACCCGCTTCGTCGACGTCTGGGACGCCGTCGACCGGCTGGCCGACATCCTGGCCACCGACGCCCACGAGGCCTTCCCGACCGAGCGGGCCCGGGTGACCTGATGGAACGGCCCCCTGCAGAGGCTCACCCCGCGCGGAGCGTGGGGTGAGAGGCAGGGGGTCCTTCTCCCAGCCAGCTGCGCCAGCGGGGGTCGACGGTGCGGTGGCCGAGCAGCCGCCAGGCCGCGCCGCTGGGCGCACCGGGCGGGCGGGGCAGCGTCCAGCCCAGCTCGGCCAGCGACCGGTCGGCCTTGGTGTGGTTGCAGCGCCGGCAGGCCGCGACCACGTTGTCCCAGGTGTGGGTGCCACCGCGGCTGCGCGGCCAGACGTGGTCGATGCTGGTCGCCGCCGCCCCGCAGTAGACGCAGGTGCCCTCGTCGCGGGTGAAGACCGCGCGGCGGGACAGCGGCACCTGGGCCGGGTAGGGCACCCGCACGTACCGGGTCAGCCGGACGACGACCGGCACCGGCAGGGCGAACACCTCGGCGTGGCACAGCACGTCGGAGACGTCGACCGGTTCGGCCTTGCGCGCGATCACCAGCACGATCGCGCGCCTGCTGGACACCACGCACAGCGGCTCGTAGGTGGCGTTCAACAGGAGACAGGACGCGGTGGTCGCCGGTGAGGGCGTCACGGGAGCGGGCGTGCGGGTTCCAGGGCGGGGGTCGCGCCGCGGGCCCGGCGGGCCCGATGCGGTCGACGACCCGAGTGCGGCGAGCGACACGGGGCACCTCCGTCTGCCCCGGACCGCCGGGGTGTGCACGACCCACGGGCACCCTCATCCTGCCCCCCGGGGGTGTGCTAAGGGCAAGCGGGTTCTCCGACCCGGGTGTGAGGGTGGCTACCGTCGCCGGTGTGACGTCTGCCGTTCCCCTGCCCGACACCTCCGCGCTCGCCCCCCGCCTCGACCTGGTCGAGGACCTGCACGGACACCGGGTCGCCGACCCCTACCGGTGGCTCGAGGACGGTGCGGACCCCCGGACGACGGCGTGGACGCAGGCGCAGGACGCGTACTCGACCGCCGTGCTGGGCGGGCTGCCCACCCGGGAGGCCTTCGCGGCACGGCTGGGCGAGCTGGTGCGCTCCGGTGTCGTCGGCACACCCGCGTGGCGGGCCGGCCGGGCGTTCTCGCTGCGCCGCGACCCGGGCCAGGAGCACGCCGTGCTGCGGGTGCGGGAGGCCGACGGGTCCCCGCGCGTGCTGGTCGACCCGATGGGCCTCGACCCGGCCGGGACCACCACGCTGGACGCCTGGTCACCCTCCTGGGAGGGCACCCGGCTGGCCTACCAGGTGTCGGTCGGCGGCGACGAGGAGTCCGCGCTGTACGTCCTGGACGTCGCGACCGGCGAGCTGCTGGAGGGCCCGGTCGACCGGTGCCGCTACTCCCCCGTGGCCTGGCTGCCCGGTGGTGAGGAGCTCTTCTACGTCCGCCGGCTCGCTCCCGACCAGGTGCCCGCCGGCGAGGAGCAGTTCCACCGCCGCGTCTGGCGGCACCGGGTGGGCAGCGAACCGGCCACCGACGTGCTGGTGCACGGGGAGGGGCTGGACCCGACGAACTACTACGGCGTCCGGGTCTCCGCCGACGGCCGCTGGCTGGTGGTCTCGGCCTCGGCCGGCACCGCCCCGCGCGACGACGTCTGGCTGGCCGACCTGCAGGGCGACGGCGAGCTGCGCCCGCTGCAGGTGGGCGTGGACGCACAGACCTCGGCCTGGGTGGCCCGGGACGGCCGTCTCTGGCTGTTCTCCGACCGGGACGCCCCGCGCGGCCGGCTCGCCGTCGCCGACCCGGCCGACCCGGCCACCTGGGAGCCCGCCTCCTGGACCCCGGTGATCGCCGAGCAGGAGTCCGGCGTGCTGTCCGACGTCGCCCTGGTCGACGGCGTGGACGGCGACCTGCGGGTGCTCGCGGTGCACGCCGTGGACGCCACCGACCGGCTCTCCCTCTGGGCCGCGGACGGCTCGGGCCGGCTGGCCGACGTGGCCGTCCCGCCGGGCAGCATCTCCGGGGTCAGCACCCCGCCCGAGGGCGGCACCAGCGCCTGGGTCGGCTACACCGACCACGCCACCCCGCCGTCCGTGCTGCGCTGGGACGCCGCAGACCCGACCGCGCTGGTCGACTGGGAGCGGGCCCCGGTGGCCGGCGCCGTCCCCGACGTCGTGGTGACCGAGACGCACGCGACCTCGCCCGACGGCACCCCGGTGCACCTGTTCGTGGTCGCCGCGGCGGCCGCCCCCGACCGGCCGCGGCCGACCGTGCTCTACGGCTACGGCGGCTTCAACGTCTCGCTGACCCCCGGCTACAGCGCGCAGACCCTGGCCTGGGTCGCCGCCGGCGGGGTGTGGGCGGTGGCCAACCTGCGCGGCGGTTCCGAGCGCGGGGAGGAGTGGCACCGCGCCGGGATGCGCGAGCGCAAGCAGAACGTGTTCGACGACTTCGCCGCCGCCGGGGAGCACCTGGTCGCGCAGGGCTGGACGACGCCCGGACAGCTGGGCGTCTTCGGCGGGTCCAACGGCGGGCTGCTGGTCGGCACCACCACGACCCAGCGGCCCGACCTGGCCGCGGCCGTCGTCTGCAGCGCCCCGCTGCTGGACATGGTCCGGTACGAGCTGTTCGGGCTGGGCCGGACCTGGAACGACGAGTACGGCACCGCCGCCGACCCGGAGGAACTGGGCTGGCTGCTGGGGTACTCGCCCTACCACCACGTGGTCGAGGGCACCGCCTACCCGGCCGTGCTGTTCACGACCTTCGAGTCCGACACCCGGGTCGACCCGCTGCACGCCCGCAAGCTCGCCGCGGCACTGCAGCACGCGACGTCGTCCGGTGCGCCGGTGGTGCTGCGCCGGGAGGTGGCGGTCGGGCACGGCGCCCGCGCGGTCTCCCGGACCGTCGGCCTGGCTGCCGACCAACTGGCGTTCCTGGCCGAGCACACCGGGCTCGTCGCCGGCTGATCCAGTCGTCCGCGTTCCGATCCGGGACCGCCTCGGCATCGGCACGCGGACCGACCCGGGGACCCCCCGACCACCGCAGCCGACCTGGGAGACTCCGCCGTGATGACCAACGCACTCACCGTCACCGCGGCGGCGACCGACGGCCTGGACGGACTCACCGACCTGGACGTGCCCAGCTGCGTCACCGAGGACTCGACGTCGCTGTGCGCCCGGCTCTACGAGTGGTTCGGACTGGACTGGCTGGCCGCGAACGCCCAGACCCTGGTCGCGACGCCGCTGCGGATCCTGCTCGTCGTCGTGGTCGCGCTGATCGCCCGAGCGTTGATCAACCGCACCATCCACCGGCTCACCGACCGCACCGCGACCGGTCAGGTGCCGACCATCCTCAAGCCCCGGCGGACCAAGAACGGGGAGTCCCACCAGCAGGTGGTCGAGCAGGTGGCGGCCCGCCGCACCCAGCGCGCCGAGGCGGTGGGCTCGGTGCTGCGCAGCTTCGCCTCGATCGTCGTCTTCTTCATCGCCATCGTCCTGGTCCTCGGCGAGCTGGGCATCAACCTGGCCCCGATCGTGGCCTCGGCCGGGGTGGTCGGCGTCGCGCTGGGCTTCGGCGCCCAGAACCTGATCAAGGACTTCATCGCCGGGATCGGCATCATCCTGGAGGACCAGTACGGCGTCGGTGACGTCGTGGACCTCGGCGAGGCCAGCGGGACCGTGGAGGCCGTCGGCCTGCGGATCACCCGGCTGCGCGACGTCAACGGGGTGGTCTGGTACGCCCGCAACGGCGAGGTGCTCCGGGTGGGCAACAAGAGCCAGGGCTACGCCCAGGTCGTCATCGACATGCCGGTCGCCCACGACACCGACCTGGAGCGCTGCAAGGCGGTCATGCAGGAGGTCGGGGACGCCGTCTACGCCGAGCCCGAGTGGGCCGAGGTGCTGCTCGGGCAGCCGGAGTCCCTCGGCGTGGAGTCCATCGCCGCCCAGGGCATCGTCATGCGGCTGCAGGTCCGGACGACGAACGCCGACCAGTGGCGGGTCGGCCGGGAGCTGCGGATGCGGCTGCAGGAGCGGTTCGCCGTCGAGGGCATCAAGATCCCGCTGCCCTCGCTCGGCGGGCCCGTGGGGGGCCAGGCGCCCTGAGCCACCGCGCAGCGGACGAGACGGCAGACCGACCGGCCACGTACCGGGCGGTCTTCGCCGTGCGTGAGTTCCGTCCGCTCTTCGGGTCCTACCTGCTGTCGACCATCGGCGACGAGCTGGCCCGCCTGGCGCTGACCGTGCTGGTCTACCAGCGCACCCAGTCCACGCTGCTCTCGGCGGCGACCTTCGCGGTCAGCTACCTGCCCTGGGTGCTCGGCGGGCCGGTGCTGGGCGTGCTGGCCGACCGGTTCCCGCGGCGCACCGTGCTGGTGGCCTCCGACGTGCTGCGCGCCCTCCTGGTGGCCTGCATGGCGCTGCCGGGCACGCCGTTGCCGGCGTTGCTGGGGCTGCTGGTGCTGGTCTCCTTCTGCGCGCCGCCCTTCGAGGCGGCCCGGTCCGCGCTGACGGCCGACATCCTCACCGACGACCGGTACGCGGTCGCCACCTCGCTGACCGGCATCGTGCTGCAGCTCTCGCAGGCGGTGGGCTTCCTGGCCGGCGGTGTGCTCATCGCGGTCTTCTCACCGTCGACGGCCCTGCTGGTCAACGCCGCGACCTTCGCCGTCTCCGCCCTGTGGCTGCGCGCCGGGCTGACCCAGCGGCCGGCACCGGTCCCCGACGACGAGGAGGAGGTGGCGTCCCCGCTGGCCGCCGCGGTCCAGGGGCTGCGGCTGGTCCTCCGCACCCCGCGGCTGCTGTCCATCGTCGTCCTGCTGTGGGTGGGCGGGGTCTTCCTCAGCGCACCCGAGGGCATCGTCACGCCGTGGTCGGTCGAACTCACCGGGAGCACCGCGGCCGTCGGGCTCCTGCTGGCGGCCAACCCGGTGGGCGCCGTCCTCGGCGGGGTCCTCATCGGCCGGTTCTGCCCGCCGTCCCTGCGGGAGCGGCTGGTGCCCGGGCTGGTGGCGACGTCCTTCCTCGGCACCGCGGTCGCCGGCGCCCTCGCCCTGCTGGCGCCCGACGGGGTGGCGCGGGACGCCGGCGCCGTGGTGGCCCTGTTCGTGTCCGGGGTGGGGTCGGCCTGGTCGATCCCGCTGAACGTCCTGTTCGTCCAGGCCGTGCCACCGGAGTACCGGGGCCGGGCGTTCGCCATCGCGGTCGCGGGGCTGTCCGCGGCGTCGGGGGCGGGGATCTTCGCCGGCGGGGCCCTGGCCGAGGTGGTCGCACCCAGCGTGGTGGTCGCCTGCGCCGGCGTCGTGGGGACCGTCGTGGCCGTGGCTCCCCTGGTGGCCCTGCGCCGCACCCGCCCGCCCGCCGACGCCCGCGTTGCGGGACCATCGGGGGCATGAGCGAGTCGAGTCGGCCCCTCCCCTCGGCGCGCAGCTTCTTCGCCGAGGTCGGCGGGGCCCCCGTGTTCCACGACCTGGTCGCGCACTTCTACCGCGGGGTCCGGCAGGACCCCGTGCTCGCACCGCTGTACCCCCAGGACGACTGGGACGGCGCCGAGGAACGGCTGCGGCGCTTCCTCGAGCAGTACTGGGGCGGACCCACCACCTACTCCGAGCAGCGGGGCCACCCCCGGCTGCGGATGCGGCACGCCCCCTTCGCCATCGGCGAGGCCGAGCGCGACGCCTGGCTGTCGAACATGCGGGCGGCAGTCGACTCCCTGTCGCTGACGCCCGAGCAGGACGCCCAGCTGTGGGGGTACCTGGAGATGGCCGCCCGCAGCATGCAGAACCGCTGGACCGAGCCGACCGAGGGTGATCTGTCGCCGTGAGCACCGCACCGTCCACCGACTGGTGGCGTGAAGCCGTCTTCTACCAGGTCTACATCCGCTCCTTCGCCGACGGCGGGGACGACGGGGTGGGCGACCTCGCCGGGCTGCGGGCCCGGCTCCCCGAGCTCGTGGCCCTCGGTGTCGACGCGCTGTGGATCAACCCGTTCTTCCCCTCGCCGATGGCCGACCACGGCTACGACGTGTCCGACCCGCGGGACGTGGAGCCGGTGTTCGGCGACCTCGGGGAGTTCGACGCGCTGCTGGCCGAGGCACACGGCCACGGCATCCGGGTGACCATCGACCTGGTCCCCAACCACACCTCCGACCAGCGCGACTGGTTCGTCCAGGCGCTGGCCGACGGTCCGGGGTCACCGGCCCGGGCGCGCTACGTCTTCCGGGACGGCACCGGCCCCGACGGCGCCGAGCCGCCGAACAACTGGCCCTCGATCTTCGGTGGCCCGGCCTGGACCCGGGTGCCCGACGGCCAGTGGTACCTGCACCTGTTCGCCCCCGAGCAGCCCGACCTGGACTTCACCCACCCCGAGGTGCTCGAGGACCTCGCGCAGACGCTGCGCTTCTGGCTGGCCCGCGGGGTCGACGGCTTCCGGATCGACGTGGCGCACGGGATGGTCAAGGCCGACGGGCTGCCCGACGTCGACTTCGACGAGGCCGGTCTCTTCGACGACCACGGCCCCACCGACCCGCGGCTGGACGTCGACGGTGTGCACGACGTGCACCGGATGATCCGCCGCGTGCTGGACGAGCACCCCGGCGCGATGACCGTCGGTGAGGTGTGGGTGGCCGACGACGAGCGGCTGGCCCGGTACCTGCGCCCGGACGAGCTGCACTCGGCGTTCAACTTCCGGTTGCTGACCGCCGACTGGGACGTCGAGGAGCTGCGGGACGCCGTCGTGCACTCCCTCGCCTCGGTGGCCGACACCCCCGCCCCGCCGTGCTGGGTGCTGTCCAACCACGACCGGCCCCGGCACGTCACCCGCTACGGCGACGGCGAGCTGGGCACCCGCCGGGCGCGGGCCGCGGCCCTGCTCCAGCTGGCCCTGCCCGGGATGGCGTTCGTCTACAACGGCGACGAGCTCGGCATGCCCGACGTCGACCTGCCCGACGAGGCCCTGACCGACCCGGTCTGGACCCGCTCGGGGCACACCGAGCGGGGCCGCGACGCCTGCCGCATCCCGGTGCCGTGGTCCGGCGACGCCCCGCCCTACGGGTTCACCGCCGGGACGACGACCTGGCTGCCCATGCCCGAGGGCTGGGCCGGTCTCACGGCGGCGGCCCAGGCGGCCGACCCCGACTCGGTGCTGTCGCTGTACCGAGCTGCGCTCCAGCTGCGTCGCACGCCGCTGGCCAGCGGGGACGTGCACTGGCTGACGGCGCCGGAGGGCTGCCTGGCCCTGCGCCGGGACGGCGGACTGGTGCTCTGGCTCAACCTGTCCGGTGCCCCCGTGGCGCTGCCGGAGGGACGCCTCGTGCTGGCCAGCGCACCGGTGGTCGAGGGCCTGCTGCCGCACGACGCGGCCGCCTGGCTCGAGGGCTGAGCGGACCGCCGTCCCGACGGGCGGCGGGACCCGGCACGGGTAGCATCCGTACCGGTACAGGACGTCACGACAACCCTCTCGGAAGGCCGCCCGCATGGCCCTGCTGCAGGTGGTCGGACTGACCCACTCGTTCGGCCCGCGCCGCGTGCTGCGCGGGGTGGACCTGACCGTGGAGCCCGGCGAGGTGGTCGGCCTGGTGGGCGCCAACGGCGCCGGCAAGTCCACCCTCGGGGACGTCGTCGCCGGCATCACCGCCCCCGACGGCGGGTCGATGAGCCTGGCCGGACGGCCCTACGCCCCGCTGTCGCCCGAGGACGCCCGGCACCTGGGGGTCGGGGTGGTCGAGCAGCTGGTGCGCATCGACCCGACGCTCACCGTCGCCCAGGCCCTCACCCGTCGCACGGGCACCGCCGGGCTCACGCCCGAGGCCGTCCGCGAGGAGGCGGCCGCCGTGCTCGCCACCGTCGGGCTGGACCTGGACCCCGACCTGCCCGTCGGCGACCTCCCCCGCTTCGTGCACGGCCTCGTGGAGGCCGCGCGGGTGCTGGCCGAGGACACCCGGGTGGTGGTGCTCGACGAGGTGTCCGCGGCGCTCACCGGGTCCGAGGTCGCCGCGCTGCACGCCGTCGCCGGCCGGCTGCGTGCCCAGGGCCGCGGGGTGCTCTACATCAGCCACCGGCTCCCCGAGATGCTCGAGGTCGTGGACCGCGTGCTGGTCCTGCGGGACGGCGTCATCGCCGCCGACAGCCCCGCCGCCGGGCTGGACCCCGCCCGGCTGGCCGCGGCCACCCTGGACGGCGCGGCCCTGGTCCCGCGCCCCCGCCCCCCGGTCGACGCCGCACCCGTCCGGCTGCCCTCGCGGAGCCCGAAGCGGGTCTCCACCGCCACCGCCGAGGTGGCGTTGCGCCTGCGCGGTCTCCGGGTGGCCGGCCACGTCGAGGGGGTGGACCTCGACGTGCACCGGGGCGAGGTGCTCGGCCTGACCGGCGACCGCACGTCGGGGCTGCGCGAGCTCGCCGCCGCCCTGGCCGGCCTCGTGCCCGCCAGCACCGAGCAGGGCCCGCTCACCCTGCGGCTGCCCACCTACGCCCCGGACGACGACGCCTACGGGGTGGACCCGGGCGAGACGATCGTCCGCACCCTGGTCGACGAGCCGTGGGGCCGGCCTACCGACCTCAGCACCGAGATCGCCTCGCTGCGCGGGGTGATCAAGACCGTGCACGAGCTGCACGTCAACACCGGGAGCATCCGCACCGTGTTCGGGGCGCTCTCCGGCGGGGACCAGCACAAGCTGGCCCTGGCCCGGTGGATGGCCGACGCGGGCGAGGTGGTGGTCGTGCACGAACCGACCCGCGGACTGGACCTGCGGTCCCGGCGCGAGGTGCGGCGGGTCGTCGACGAGGCCACCGCGCGCGGCACCGCGGTCGTGGTGGTCTCGGTGGACCCCGACGAGCTGGTGGAGTTCTGCGACCGGGTCGGGGTGCTGGCCGGCGGCCGGCTCGTCCGGTGGGTCGACCCGGTCGGGTCGGACCCGACCGCCGTCCGCGACCTCGTGCTGGCACCGACCGGCTGAGCGGTGCGGTGGGGGTCGTCCCGGTCCCCCCGGTCCGGGACGACCCCCCAGGGTCAGACCGCGATGGCGCCGGCGACGCTGCGCAGCTTGTGCCGTGCCAGCGCCAGGTTCGCCGTCGTCCGGTTCAGCACCAGGTAGACGAACAGGCCGCTGGTGCCCGCACCCTTGAGCACGTTGATCAGGTGGTACTGGGTGCGCAGGGTGATCAGCACGTCCTCGATCTCGTCGTCGAGCTCGATGTCGGTGATCGTGCGCAGCTTGGCGCGCACCACGTTTGAGTTGCCGGCCGCAGCCACGTTCAGGTCGAAGCCGGGGTTGCCGCCGGACGCGAGGGCCATGCCGCTCTCGACGTCGACGATGGCCGCGCCGCTGGCGCCCTCGATGGCCAGCAGGTCGGCGATGACGGTGTCCAGTTGTGCCACGGGGAGTGCTCCTGTCGTCGGGGTGGGGGGTCGCGGCGGTGCGCCGCGGTCCGGGTCGACGGGCGACCCGGGACGTCCGGTGGAGCCGGACGGGTCAGGGGGTGCCGGGGCCGACCGGGGCGGCGCGGGAGACGGACGGGGAGCCGCCGGGTCCGCTGCGGGGTCCCACCAGGACCGCCACGCAGCACGCCAGCCGGTCGCCATCGTCGATCCACCTGCCCTGTCGACCCCCGTGCGTGACCAGCCAACTGCGCTCCGCCGATGGGTGCAACTCCTGTCTCGGATGCCCAGGTCAGCGCGGCGGGCCCCGCCCCACCGGGCGGCGACCCCGGCGTGGTCGGGTACTTTTCCGCCGACCGGGACGCACGGTCCCACCCCGTCGTCGCAGCCGGAGGCACACACCTCGTGAAGACCAGGGACCTCGCACTCGTCGCGCTCTTCGCCGCCCTCACCGCCGTTCTCGGCCTGGTGCCGGCGATCGACGTCGGGCCGGTGCCGATCACCGCCCAGACCCTCGGGGTGATGCTCGCCGGCTCGGTGCTGGGCGCCCGCCGCGGCTTCCTGGCCATGCTGCTGTTCCTGGTCCTGGTGGCCGTCGGGCTGCCCGTGCTGCCCGGTGGCGGGGGCGGACTGGCCGTCTTCGCCGGCCCCACCGCCGGCTACCTGCTGGCCTGGCCCGTCGGTGCCGCCGTGATCGGGTTCGTCACCGAGCGGGTGTGGTCGCACTACAACCTGGCCTGGGCCGTGGTGGCCAACGTCGTCGGCGGCATCGTGGTCGTCTACGCCGTGGGCGTGACGGTGCTCGCCCTGGTCCTGGACCTGTCCTTCGGTGCCGCCCTCGCCTCCGGCGCGGTGCCGTTCCTGATCGGCGACGCGGTCAAGGTCGCCATCGCCAGCGTGGTCGCCGTCCAGGTGCGCCGGGCCTACCCGGTGATCGAGCGGCCCCGCCGGGCGGCCACGGCCCCGTGAGACGCCGGCGGTCGGCGTCCGACGGCAGCACCGCCCCGGCCGCCGCCGCCGACCCCGCGCGGGGCATCGAGCTGCGCGACGTCGGGCACGCCTACGGCGAGCGGACCGTCCTCACCGACCTGACGGTGACCCTGCACGAGCAGCGGGTCGGCGTCGTCGGGGCCAACGGCTCGGGCAAGTCCACCCTGGCCCGGCTGCTCAACGGCCTCGTGCTCCCCACCAGCGGCGAGGTGCTGGTGGACGGGCTGTCCACCACCACCGAACTGCGCGCCGTCCGCCGCCGGGTCGGCTTCGTCTTCCAGGACCCCGACGCCCAGATCGTGCACCCGACGGTCGCCGAGGACGTCGCCTACGGACTGCAGAACCAGGGCGTGCCCCCGGCCGAGCGCGCCACCCGGGTGGCCGAGGCGCTGGTCCGGTTCGGGCTCGACGGGCACGCCGACCACCCCGCCCACCTGCTGTCCGGCGGGCAGAAGCAGCTGCTGGCGATTGCCGGGGTGGTCGTGATGCGCCCGGACCGGATCGTCTTCGACGAGCCCACCACGCTGCTCGACCTGCTCAACACCCGCCGGATCGCCGACCTGATCACCACCCTGGAGGAACGGGTCGTCGTGGTCACCCACGACCTGGACCTGCTGACCGACTTCGACCGGGTGCTGGTCGTCGACCGCGGCCGGATCGCCGCCGACGACGCCCCCGCACCCGCGCTGGCGGCCTACCGGGCCCTGATGGACGCCCGCCGGTGACCCTCGCGCTCTACGTCGCCTCGGGCAGCCCGGTGCACCGGGTGCCCGCCGGGGTCAAGCTCGCCCTGCTGGCGGCCGGCAGCCTGCTGCTGTTCGTGTTCGCGTCCTGGCCGGTCGTGCTGGGCGGGCTGGCCGTCGTGCTGCTGGTCGGCCTCGGCCTGGCCGGACTCCCCTCGGCCGTGTTGTGGCAGCAGGCCCGGGCGGTGCTCTGGGTGCTGCTGGCCCTGCTCGTCGTGCACGTGCTCGTGGACGGCTGGCGCGTGGGCCTGACCGAGGGCGGGCTGGCCGTGACCCGGTTGCTCACCCTCGTGCTGGCCGCCGCCGTCGTCACCGCCACCAGCCGGGTGAGCGAGATGGTCGAGGTGGTCGAGCGGGTCTGCTCGCCGCTGCGGGTGTTCGGGGTGCGCCCGGCCCGGATCGGCCTGCTCGTCGCCATGACGCTGCGCTTCATCCCGGTGATCAGCGAACGCGCCGCCCGGATCCGGGAGGCCCAGGCCGCCCGCGGTGGGGCAGGCCGGGGGCCGCGGGCGCAGGCCAGGATCGTCGTCCCGCTGCTGGTGCAGGTGCTGGTGCTGGCCCACACCCTCGCCGAGGCGCTGGACGCCCGCGGGGCAGACTCCGAGGCGTGACCCCTACCGTCGTCGCCATCCACCTGGCCCCCGAGGCGGCTGCGCCCATGGTGTCGGTGTCCGCCGCGCAGGCGCTGCCCGGGGTGGGGCTGGCCGGTGACCGCTACGCCCTGGGTGGCGGCACCTGGGCGGACTGGCCCGACGGGGAGAAGCAGCTGACCCTCGTCGACGCCGACGCCGTCGCCGAGGTGGCCGCCGAGCTGGGCGTGCCGTTCACCCCGGCCGACACCCGGCGCAACGTGGTGACGCGCGGCATCGACCTGCCCGGCCTGGTGGGCCGGTGGTTCGTGCTCGGCGACGTGCTCGCCTTCGGGATGAAGCGCTGCCCGCCGTGCCGGCACCTCGCCACGCTGACCGGTCTGCCGCTGGTGAGGCCGATGGCCCACCGTGGCGGCATCAACGTCCGGGTCTACTCGGCCGGGACCATCGCGGTCGGCAGTGCGGTGCGGGTGGTCTCCGACGCCGAGGCCGCCTCCCTGGGCGCTCCGGCCGACCGCCCGGTGCCGGTCTAGCTGCTGGTGGGCAGCGGGCCCTCGTCCAGGTGCGCGCCGATGAACTCCTTCTCGTCCGCGGTGAGCCGGCGCGGCCGGTTCAGCGCGAAGTCCACCGGGACGAGCAGCGTGCTGCCGGTGACGGCCAGCCGGCCGTGGTCGAAGAGCTCGTAGTGGCAGGTGAAGGCCGCCGCGCGCACGTCGGAGCACCAGATCTGCACCTCGAGCGGCGCGGCGTCGTAGACCACCGACCGCTTGTAGCTGATCTCGTGCTTGGCGACGACGATGCCGCGGCGCAGCCCGGTGATCTCGTCGTGGGTGGGCTGGTCGAAGAACAGCGCCACCCGCGCGGACTCGAAGTAGCCGAGGAAGGCGACGTTGTTGACGTGCTGGTAGGCGTCCATGTCCGACCAGCGCATCGGGACCTGCACCGAGAACCTCACGGACGCACACCCTGCCGTACCCCGGCCCGCCCTACGGTGCGGGGGTGACCTGGACGGCGGGCGCCCCCGGCGTCGTGGAGCTGCCATCGGGCCGCCTGGTGCGCGGACGCGGTCTGCGCGAGGAGCTCCTCGACCCCGCGTTCGGGCTGGTGCTGTTGGGCCGGGACCGCCCGGTGGCCTGGCCGCACCGCTGGGTGGCGTGGCCGGACTTTCGGCTCCCCCGCTCCCCCGCCGACCTGCGGGACGCGCTGGTCGACCTGCTGTCCCGGGCAGCCACCGAGCGGGTGGAGGTGGCCTGCGCCGGGGGCACCGGCCGCACCGGCACCGCCCTCGCCTGCCTGGCCGTCCTGGACGGCGTGCCGCCGGCCGAGGCGGTCGCCTGGGTGCGGACGGCGTACCGGCGCCGGGCGGTGGAGACCCCCGCCCAGCGCCGGTTCGTGCAGGACTTCCCCCGCACCGCCCGCACGTCGAGTGACAGCTGAGCGGGGTCCGGGCGCCCGGATGACCCCGCTCAGCTGTCACTCGGCGAGGACAAGCCCGAGCGAACCGACTGGAACGGCCCCTAGTCGCGGCTGAGCTTGCGGTAGGTCGCGCGGTGCGGGCGGGCCGCGTCGGCGCCCAGGCGCTCGATCTTGTTCTTCTCGTAGTCGTCGAAGTTGCCCTCGAACCAGAACCACTGGGAGTCGCCCTCGTAGGCCAGGATGTGCGTCGCCACCCGGTCGAGGAACCAGCGGTCGTGGCTCACGACCACGGCGCAGCCCGGGAACTCCAGCAGCGCGCTCTCCAGGCTGGTGAGCGTCTCGGTGTCCAGGTCGTTGGTGGGCTCGTCGAGCAGCAGCAGGTTCCCGCCCTGCTTCAACGTCAAGGCGAGGTTGAGGCGGTTGCGCTCACCACCGGAGAGCACCCCGGCCTTCTTCTGCTGGTCGTGGCCCTTGAACCCGAACGCCGACACGTAGGCCCGGGAGGGCACCTCGACGTTGCCGACCTTGATGTGGTCCAGGCCGTCGGAGACGACCTCCCACAGGCTCTTGGTCGGGTCGATGCCGCTGCGGTTCTGCTCGACGTAGCTGATCTTGACCGTCTCGCCGACCTTGATCTCGCCGCCGTCGGGGGTCTCCTGGTCGACCAGCATCTTGAACAGCGTGGTCTTGCCGACGCCGTTGGGCCCGACGATGCCGACGATGCCGTTGCGGGGCAGCGAGAAGGACAGGCCGTCGATGAGCACCCGGTCGCCAAAGCCCTTGACCAGCTTGTTCGTCTCGATGACCACGCTGCCCAGCCGCGGGCCCGGCGGGATCTGGATCTCCTCGAAGTCCAGCTTGCGGAACTTGTCGGCCTCCGCGGCCATCTCCTCGTACCGGGCGAGGCGGGCCTTGCTCTTGGCCTGGCGGGCCTTGGCGCCGGAGCGGACCCACTCCAGCTCGTCCTTGAGCCGCTTGGCGCGCTTGGCGTCCTTGGCCCCCTCGACCTTGAGGCGGGCGGCCTTGGTCTCCAGGTAGGTGGAGTAGTTGCCCTCGTAGGGGTAGGCCCGACCGCGGTCGAGCTCGAGGATCCACTGCGCCACGTTGTCCAGGAAGTACCGGTCGTGGGTCACGGCGACGACGGTGCCGGCGTACTTCTCCAGGTGCGCCTCCAGCCAGGCCACGGACTCGGCGTCCAGGTGGTTGGTGGGCTCGTCGAGCAGGAGGAGGTCCGGCGCCTCGAGCAGGAGCTTGCACAGCGCCACGCGGCGACGCTCACCACCGGAGAGGACCCGCACGTCGGCGTCGCCGGGCGGGCAGCGCAGGGCGTCCATGGCCTGCTCGATGCGGTTGTCGAGCTCCCAGCCGTCGGCGTTCTCGATGACCTCCATGAGGTCGCCCTGCTCGGCCAGCAGCGCGTCAAAGTCGGCGTCGGGCTCGCCCATCGCGGCACTGACCTGCTCGAAGCGGGTGAGCGCGTCGCGGACCTCCTTGACGGCCTCCTCCACGTTGCCGCGGACGTCGAGGTCCTCGTTGAGCGGCGGCTCCTGCTGCAGCATGCCGACCGTCGCGTCGGGGGCCAGCGTGGTGTCGCCGTTGGAGGCGTGCTCCAGCCCGGCCATGATCTTCAGAACGGTGGACTTGCCGGCGCCGTTGGGGCCGACGACGCCGATCTTGGCGCCCGGCAGGAACGCCAGGGTCACGTCGTCGAGGATCACCTTGTCTCCGTGCGCCTTGCGCGCGCGGACCATGGAGTAGATGTACTGGGCCACGGGAGCCTTCCGTCGGGATCGGGGATCGTGCTGGTCTCAGCGGTGGGGGCGACCGACCAGGGTCCGCACGCCACACCTGCGCCCCAGTCTCCCAGCCCCCGGCAACCCCGATGGCGCCGGGACCGGGAGACCCGGCCCCGGCACCGGCCTCAGAACGGGGCCGCGGCCGAGTCGGCGAGCTCCCCGGTGCGGGTGTCCACCGACTCCCCGTCCTCGGTCGTCGTGTAGGCCGTCGGGTCGACCTCACCGGTGTCCCCGCCCTCGGGACCGCTGGCGGGCTGCTCGGCGGCCTTCGGGGTCCGCTTGAACACCGCGCTCCCGCGGCCCAGGTCGTGCCCGACCGCGAACGCCCGGACCACCGGGCGGCTGCGCTTGGCGCCGTCGACCTCGTACTCGGAGGTGGCGATCTTCCCGGTCACCACGACCGGGTCGCCCTTGAAGACGCTCGAGGACACGCTCGCTCCCAGCGCGCTCCAGGCGTCGACGTCGACGTAGAAGGTGTCGCCGTCGACCCACTGGCCGGCGGCGGAGTCGAAGTAGCGGTCGGTCGCGGCCATCCGGAACTTCGTGACCTCACCGGTGCCAGCCCGGCGGCGGACGGGTGAGTCGACGACGTTGCCGACGACGGTGATCTGGGTCTGGCTCATGGCGGTCCTCCGGGTGGTGTCGCCGGCGACGGCCGCCGGTTCCCCCCGACCCTGGGTCCACCCGGCCCGCCGGCGGCCTGCCCGGACCGTTCTGTGGACGACCACCCCGGATGTGGACGGCGACGAGCACGTCGCACCGGGACGGGCTAGGAGCGGATGGGATGATCGGCGCCGCCGAGCGCCCGTAGCTCAGCGGATAGAGCAGGGGCCTTCTAATCCCTTGGTCGCAGGTTCGATTCCTGCCGGGCGCACCACGAAACCGCATCCATCCGGGCCAGCAGGCCGTCGAGATCGTCGTCGAACAGACCGGCCGGGAAGACGAGTACATCGTCGACCCCGGCCAGCTGGGCAAGGTCGTCCGGTCGCTCAGCGCTCACTGATCCCAGTACCGGTTAGCGAGGTAGGCGCCCCTGTGCCCGTCCGCCACCCGCACGGCATTGGCGCCATCTGCCACAAGCCTGGCCTTCTCTGCGTCTAGCCTGCGCAGGCGCCCCCGCCGCTGCACCCGGGTACGCCAGGGGTGCCACAGGTGGTCAACGATCAAGACACCCACGGCCTCGATGTAGTCGCTGAGTTCGAGGCCCATCTGAGCCTTCCGCCCTTGGTCGGCATCGTCCCTGACGATGGCCCGGGATGCTCGCACCGCCTGCACGTACCGGTCAGTCATCCCCCGCGGAACCCGCGCGGTGAGGCAGGTGGCGATCAGCTCACGAACGGCCGCCCGCCAGACATCGTCGTCCTCGGTGAGCCAGCGCAACCGCTCGACCACCAGTAGCGATCGGCGGACGTCGGCCCTGGCCTTGCGTCGGTCACCAGCCCCGGACACAACCGACGTGACGGCGCCACCGAGACCGAACGCCGTCGCCAAGCTGAGCAGGGTCTGCAGGTCCACCGGCTCAGGCTGCCATGAGGACCCCGCCGCAGCTTGGCCGCAAAACTGCCCACAACGACCAACGTGGGCCAGCGTTGCCCGTCGGACAATCCGCAGGTCAGTGGACCGTGGACACGCGACCGCAGGTCGGCGGGCCGCACGGTTGGGACCTCTAATCCCTTGGTCGCAGGTTCGATTCCTGCCGGGCGCACCACGCAGGTCAGGACGGTGGCGCGAGGCGCCGGTCCCAGGAGGCCAGCACCGCGGTGAGGCCCGTGTCGCTGCCCGCAGCGCCCAGCAGCGCCAGCCCCACCGGCAGTCCGTCCACGAGCGCGGCCGGCGCGACCGCCGACGGCAGTCCGGCCACCCCGGCCAGGCAGGTCAGCCGCAACGTGGCCGCCCGGTAGACCGCCTTCCGCTCCGCCGGCACCGACACCGGGGGCGCGGTCGAGCTGGCCGCCGGCAGAAGCACCGCGACGCCCTCCCCCACCCGGGCACGCAGCGCGGCGCGGCCCTCGGCGAGCACCACCTCCGCCTCGGCGACCGCGTCCGGCCCGGCCGCGGACCCGTCGGCGAAGCGCTGCGCGATCCCGGGCCCCAGCACGCCCGGGTTCGCCTCGATCCACGCCCCGTGCGCCGCCCACGCCTGGGCGCCCTGCACGGTCCGGAACGCGGTGAACCACCGCTCGTGCTCCTCCTGCGTCACCAGCTGCGCACTGCGCACCGGCAGCCCCGAGGCGGCGGCCAGCTCGGCCGCCGCCGACGTCAGTGCCGACCCCACCGCCGCGTCGGCCAGGGCCAGCAGGTCGGTGGCCAGCACCAGCGAGGTGATCGGCGCGGCACCGGGCAGCAGGACCGACGCCACCTCGTGCAGCAGGCCGGCGTCGCGGGTCAGCCAGCCCACGGTGTCGAACCCGGGAGCCAACTGCAGCACCCCGTCCAGCGGCAGCGACCCGTGCGTGGGCCGCAGCCCGTGCAGCCCGCAGTAGGACGCCGGCACCCGGATCGACCCCGCCGTGTCCGTGCCCAACCCCAGGTCCGCCTGCCCGCGCGCGACGGCCGACGCCGGGCCGTTGGTGGAGCCCCCGACCACCAGCCCCGCACCCCAGGGGTTCCTCGGGCTGCCGTGGTGCACGTTCGTCCCCGACAGGCTGTAGGCCAGCTCGTCGGTGCGCGCGATGCCCCGCACGTGCGCGCCGGCGGCGAGCAGGTCGGCCAGCACCGGGGCGTGTCCAGCCGCCGGCACGGCCTGGGCCAGCCGCACCGGGTTGCCCGCGCCGACCGGGTGCCCGGCGACGTCCAGCAGGTCCTTCACCGCGACCGAGACCCCGTCCAGCGGACCGGCCGACGTCGGAGCCACCAGCGGCGATCCGACCACCCGCCACGTCGCCGGGTCGGCCCGCTCGGACGAGGCGTCGGCCGCCGTCCGGGCAGAGGGCGTCGGGCCGGAGCTGACGTGCGCCACCCGCACCTGCCAGCCCGCCGCACCCCGCTCCCACACCTGGGTCTGCAGGCCCCGGGTGCCGTCCGGGCGCAGCGTCTCGGCGACCGCCGTCGCCAGGTCGGCGGTGTGCTCGACCACGTGCAGGGCGGTCACCGTACGCGCCGGGGCACCACCCCGACCGCGTCGGTAGTCGCTGATCGTGGCGTGCGAGACCAGCACTCCCCCGGCGTCGGCGCGCAGCGTGTCGTCCCCGGGGGCGAACAGCGCGTCGAGCTCGGGCAGGTCGTTGGCCCCCAGCGCGGTCTCGTACCGGGCGACCGCGGCCCGCACCTCGTCCGGGACGCTCACGCCGCGGTCAGGACGGCGCCCAGCACCGCGGCGTCCGCGGCGTCCAGGGAGGCCTGCGGGCCGGTCAAGATCAGGTCGGCGAAACCGCCGTCGTTCTCCATCACGGTGATCGTGTACAGCCGCTCGGTGGCCGAGGTGTTCACGATGTGGTGCACCGAGGTGGCCGGCAGCACGATCACGTCACCGGGGCCGAGGTCGGCGACGTGCTCGTCGCTGTGCGCCCGCGCCGTCCCGCGCAGCACGACGAAGGTCTCGGTCGACTCCTCGTGCGAGTTGTCCGGCTGGGAGCCGCCGGGCTCCCAGATCTCCAGGACGACGGTCGTGCCCGACCCGTCGGCCGGACCGGACAGCACGGCCAGCCGGACGGTGCGGTTGTCGCCGATGTAGTGCGGGGTGATGTCCGCGAGGGACCTGACGACGGGGGCGATGGCCACGGGATCTCCTACGGGTGCAGGCCGGCGAGCAGCTCGGCCGAGGTGGTGGTGAAGCCGAAGCACTGCCGCACGTTGTAGAGCGTCGCGGCGGTGCAGAAGTCGGGGGACGTCGTGCCGCAGAGGTCCTCCACGAGGACGACGTCGTAGCCCAGGTTGGCGGCGTCCATCAGCGTGGCCAGCACGCACTGGTCGACGTTGACGCCGGCGAACAGCAGGGTGTCCACGCGCAGGTTGCGGAGCACCGAGTCCAGCGGGGTGTCGGGGAACCCGCTCATCCGGTACTTCGCCACGTGCAGGTCACCGGGCTCGGGCACCAGCTCGTCCACCAGCCCGGCCGACCAGGACCCCAGCTCCAGCACGTGCGAGCCGCCGGGCAGCGGGTCACCGATGCCGGTCGAGGCGCCGTCGGGGTCGTAGACGTGCCGCACGCCCGGCGGCAGGTTGGCCCGGTCGGGCCGGTTGCCCCAGTTCAGCCACACGACCGGGACGCCGGCCGAACGCAGCGGGGGCAGCGCAGCAGTCAGGGCGGCGACGGGTCCGGCAGCTCCGGAGACGTCGACGCCGATCGAGGCCAGCCAGCCGTCGGGGTGGCAGAAGTCGTTCTGCAGGTCGACCGCCACCAGCGCGGTGCGGGCCAGGTCCAGCGTCAGCCGTTGGGGCAGCGCGGCCACCTCGACCGGCCGGGACTCCACGACCGGGCGCCGCAGGTCGACGGCGTCGGGGCTCAACCCCCAGGCGTTGCGGCTCAATGCGTGATCATCCCGCCGGCCACGTTGAGCGCGTCCCCGGTCAGGTAGTCCGAGTCCGACGACGCCAGGAACAGCGCCACCCGGGCGACGTCCTCGGGCTCGCCGAGCCGGCCCAACGGCGACCTCGTCGACCAGCGGGCGACGTCCGCAGGCGTCCGGGTGCCGGCGCCCATCTCGGTGAGCACGTAGCCCGGGCACAGGCAGGTGGCGGTGATGCCCAACGGGCCGAGCTCCTCGGCGGTGGCCCGGGTGAGGCCGATGACGGCGGCCTTGGACGCCGCGTAGTGCGCCTGCCCCGCGCCGCCGGCCTTGCCGCCCATGGACGCGGTGTTGACGATCTTGCCGACGACGTCGCCGGGGTGCGCCGGGGCCCGCTCGGCCACCATCGCGGTGACGGCGACCTGGGTGGTCACCAGCATCGCCCGCACGTTGACGGCGAAGACCTCGTCCCACTCGTGCGGCTCGAGGTCCAGCAACGAGGCGAAGCGCAGGATGCCGGCGTTGTTGACCAGCACGTCGACCCCGCCCAGGGCGTCGATCGCCGTCGTCGTCGCCGTCCGGGTCGCTGCGACGTCGGCCAGGTCGACCTCCACGGCGTGCCCGCCCACCTCGGCGGCCAGCTTCCCTGCCTCGTCGGCCAGCCGGTCCACGATCGCCACGACGGCACCCTCGGCGGCGAACGTGCGGACCATCGCCGCCCCGATCCCCCGGGCCCCGCCGGTGACGACGACCCGCTTGCCGGCGAGCCTCACGACCGCGGGCCGGGGTCGAAGGCGGCGACCTCGGCGAACGCCTCCCCCAGGTAGGCCAGCATCGCCTCGGTCTTCTCCTTGCCGTGCTCGGCGGTGGCGGTGCTCGCGTCGCCGATCACGCCGTCGGGGCCGAAGTCGTCCGACGTCCAGCCGAAGCTCACCGACCCGCCGAAGCGCACGTGCCGGTACTCGGTCAGCTGCTCGGGCACCCAGCGCTGCGCCTTCTCCATGTCCACCAGCTCGGGGCGCAGGTGCAGCATCAGCGAGGTCTCCTCGTGGCCGCCGTGGATGCCCAGGCCCAGCTCGCTCTCCGGGCTCTTCCCGCCATGGTCGGCCGGCAGCGAGGGGTGCAGCGTGAAGGTGCGCAGGCCGTACGCGATCCGCAGGTCGCGGGCGGCCACCTGCAGCAGCGCGGAGTTGCCGCCGTGCCCGTTGAGGAAGGCCAACCGGCGGGCCGGGGTCTTGGTCATCGACGAGCCGAGGTCGTGCAGCACGCTGAGCATGGTCTGCGCGGAGAGCCAGAACGTGCCGCAGCTCCAGTGGTGCTCGTTGCTCTTGGTGTAGGCCAGCGGCGGCAGCAGCCACAGGTCGAGCTCCTCGCCGAACTCCGCGACGGCCAGCTCGGCCATGCTCTGCGCGGTGATGAGGTCGGTCGCGACCGGCAGGTGCGGGCCGTGCTGCTCGATGGCACCGGTCGGCAGCACGAGCACCGAGTCCGGGCCGAGCGCGTCGGCGATGGCGGGGGCGGAGAGCTCGGTGAGCAGTCGGACGGTCACCCGGCGGACGCTAGGGGCGGGTCGTTGCGCGCCGGTGACGGCGGCGTTCCAGCTGTCACCTGGGCGGAACACGGGGCTGCCAGGGTCGCCGCATGCTGACCGTGCGAGGAGCCGTGGCCGTGCTGGGGCAGGACGGGACCGGGGACCTCACCTGCGGGGACGACGGCCGGTTCGGGGCGACGTCCGGGGGCGAGGTGCTCGACGCGACCGGCTGCGTCGTCACCCCGGGTCTGGTCAACGCCCACCACCACCTGCTGCAGACCGCCTTCCGCACGCTGCCGGCCACCCGGGGTGTGCCGATGGCGCAGTGGCTGCCGACGATGGCGGCGGCCTACGCCGCGGTCGGGGTGGACGCCGAGCTGGCGCACGCCGCCGCGTCGGCCGGGCTCGCCGAGGCCCTCCTGTGCGGGGTGACCACGGTCGCCGACCACCACCTGACCTGGCCCACGCTCACCGACGGCGGGGTGGGCATCGCCTCGGCCACCGCGACGGCGGCCCGTGAGCTCGGCGCCCGGGTGGCGTTCGTCCGCGGCAGCGCACGGGACGACGCCGAGACCGCCGCCGCCTCGGCCGACGCGATCGCCGCGGCCCTGGTGCCGCACTCCGGGGTCGGGGGCGACGGCGTGACCGAGGACGGCGTCGTCCAGGTCGCCGTGGGCCCGGCCGGCGTGCACTCGGACTCCCCCGAGACCTTCCGGCTGATGGCCGAGGTCGCTGCCGCTCGCGGGCTGCGCCGGCGCACCCAGGCGAACGAGCAGGTCGACGTGGCGATCGCGGTCGAGCGGTACGGCCGGCGGCCCCTGCAGCTGCTGGACGAGTGGGGCTGGCTGGCCCCCGACGTCACGCTGGCCCACCTGTGCGAGGTCACCGACGCCGAGGTCGCCCGGCTGGCCGCGACGGGCGTCACCGCCACCCACGCGCCCGGCTGCGACCTGCCGATGGGCTGGGGCATCGCCCCGGTCGCCGCGCTGGCCGACGCCGGAGTGACGGTCGGGCTGGGCACCAGCGGCGGCGGGTCCAACGACGCCGGGCACCTGCTCGCCGACGCCCGGTTGGCGATGCAGGTCGCCCCGCTGGTCGGCCGGCCGGTGAGCGCCCGCGAGGTCCTGGGCTGGGCCACCAGCGGCTCGGCCGACGGGCTGGGCCGACCCGACCTGGGCCGCCTCGAGGTGGGCGCCCGGGCCGACCTCGTCTGCTGGGACGTGACCGGGGTCGCCGATGCCGGGGTGGCCGACCCCGTCGCCGGACTGCTGTGGGCCTCCCCCGGCCGACGGCCCAGGCACGTGGTGGTGGGTGGCCGGGTGGTGGTCCGGGACGGCCGGCTGGTCGCCCGCGACGAGTCCGACGTCGTCCGCGAGCTCACCACCCTGCTCACCGCCCGCCGGCGTTGATCAGCTCCGACGACCATCGTGCGTCCTCCTCCACCGACGTCGGTGGAGGAGGACGCACGGTGGTGGCGGAGGACGAGCGTCGGCCGTAACGCCTCCGTCACGGTCGCGGGCGACAGTGCGGTCATGACGACGGTGGTGGTGGTGGTCGGCGGCGGTCACAACGGGCTGGTCTGCGCGGCGTACCTGGCCCGGGCCGGGCTGGCGGTCACCGTGCTGGAGGCCGGTTCCGAGACCGGCGGCTGCGCGGCGACCGTCGACGCGCTGGACGGCGCCCGGGTCAACACCTGCAACTGCGACCACACGATGGTCCGGACGACGACCATCGCCGACGAGCTGGACCTCGCCGCGCACGGCCTGGCCTACCTCGACGTCGACCCGCAGGCCCTGCACGTGGGCTGGGACGACGCCGCGGGCCCGGCGTTCGTGCAGTTCCGGGATGCCGAGCGCACCCTGGACGCCCTCGCGGTCACCCACCCCACCCAGGTCGCCGGCTACCGGCGCTACCTGGCCGACGCCACCCCGGTGGCCCGGCTGCTGGTCGAGCTCACCTCCACCCCGCCCACCCCCGGCCGGGTGCTGCGGAAGCTGGCCGACCGCAAGGCGCTCGCGCTCCCCCGGCTGCTGGACTGGTCCCGGCGCAGCGTGGCCGACGTGCTCGGCCGCTACCTCACCGACGAGTTCCTGGTGGCCGGCGCGTTCACCACCGGGCCCGCGGTCTGGGGCGTCGCGCCGTCGACCCCGGGCACCGGACTGGGTGCCACCGGGATCGCGATGCGGCACCTGGTCGGGATCGGCCGCCCGGTCGGCGGCTCCGGTGCGCTGCCGACGGCGCTGCGCGGTGCGCTGGAGGCCGCCGGCGGCGTCGTCCGGACCGGCGCCCGGGTCGTCCGCGTGCTGGCGGAGGGTCCGCGGGTGCGCGGGGTGCTGCTGGACAGCGGCGAGGAGGTCCCGGCCGACGTCGTCGTCAGCTCGATCGACCCGCGCACCACCGTCGTCGACTGGCTCGGTCCGCAGCCGCCGTCCGGGGCCGAGGCGATGGTCGCGCGGTGGACCGACCGGGCTCAGCCCGACGGCTACGAGTCCAAGCTCGACGCCGTCGTGGGCACGCTCCCGGCGTTCCCCCAGGTCCACGACCTGCAGGAGCGGGTCGGCCCGTTCGACCCACACGTGCCGACGACGACGCTGGCGCCGTCCCTGGCCGCCGTCGAGGCCGCGCACGCCGCCCTGCCGAGCGGTGCCGTCGCTGCCCGGCCGATGGCGCTGGTCAACACGCCCTCCGTGCTCGACCCGACCATGCGCGTCGGTGCCGACCACGTGCTCTCCCTCGAGGTGCTCTGGACGCCGTACGCCGTACCCGGCGGCTGGGCCGCGTCGGCCGAGCCGCAGCGGTGGCTGGACCTGCTGGCCGCCCAGGTGGGCCCGGGGTTCGCCGCCGGTGTGCGGCGCTGGCGGGTGGTCACCCCCGAGGACTACGAGCGCGACCTGGGCATGCCGCGGGGGTGGGCGCCGTCCTTCTCCGGCGGGCCGCTGGCCGCCCTCGTCGGCCGGGACCCCGAGCTCACCCGGTACGCCACCCCGGTGCGCGGGCTCTACCTCACCGGCGCGGGCACCTTCCCCGGCGCCGGCGTGTGGGGCGCCTCGGGCCGCAATGCCGCGGCCGTCGTCCTCGCGGACGTGCAACGGGGCTGAAACGGCACCGCAACCCGCGGCGGGCAGCGTGCCCCCGGGGCCGCGCGAACGGCGCGAGCGGCCCGTGCGAGACCAGGACGACGACCCATGACCGCACTGCAGGAGCGCACCACCCGGCACGCCGGACCCGACCACCTCGTGCTCTCCGAGCACCCCGTCTTCCGACGGTTCTGGTACGTGGTGTGCGCCGTCGAGGACGTGCGCACCGAGCCCGAGCCCGGCCGACGGGGCGCCGCCCCGCTGCACCGCCGGGTGCTCGGCACCGACCTCGTCGTCTGGCGGCCCGACCCCGACGGACCGGTCAGCGTCGCGCACGACCGCTGCGCGCACCGCGACGCCCCGCTGTCGATGGGCTGGGTGACCGACTGCCGCCTGGTCTGCGCCTACCACGGCTGGGAGTGGGACGCCGACGGCACGACCCGGCGGATCCCGCAGTTCCCCGACTCCCCGCACCCCACGAAGTCCGGGCTGACCATGGTCGCCAGCACCGAGCGCTACGGGCTGGTGTGGGTCTGCCTGGCCGGCGCGGACGAGGGCGGCCCGATCGCCGACGTCCCGCACGTGGCCGAGTGGGACGACCCCGCCTGGCGCCAGGTGCCCGAGGGCTCCTGGGACTTCGACTGCACGGCCATGCACCTGGTGGAGAACAACATCGACCCCGGGCACGTGGCCTTCGTCCACCGGAACTCCTTCGGCAACCCGGACAACCCCGAGCTGACCGACCAGAACGTCGAGCGGACGCCGTACGGGCTCGTCACCTGGACCGACGTCCCGGTCGAGGGCCGCCCCGGGGAGACCGGTTCCACCGTGCGGCACACCTGGAGCCAGGTGCACCTGCCGTTCTTCATGCACCTGCTCATCCGCTACCCCGACGGCCTGGGCCACGTGATGCTCAAGGCGATCACCCCGGTCGACGACCGCAGCTGCGTGATCCACCAGGTGGTGCTGCGCACCGACACCGAGGCCGACCGCCCGGCCGCCGACATCCGCGCCTTCGACCACCAGGTGGAGCTGGAGGACAAGGACCTGCTGGACCGGCTGCCCGACGCGTTCCCGCTGGCCCAGCACCTCAACGCCCACGCCAAGGCGGACAAGAACAGCCTGCTGCTGCGCCGCATGTACACCGAACTGGTCACCGGCCAGTGGACCCCGGAGGCCTCCTGATGACCACCCTGCTCGTGCACGGCGCCACCCTGCTCACCGTCGACCCCGACCGCCCGGCGCCGTTCGTCGGCTGGTTCGCCGTCGGCGCCGACGGCCGGCTCACCGACGTCGAGCCGGGGACGCCGACCCCGGAGCAGCTCGCCGCCGCCGACGAGGTGCTCGACGCCACCGGCACCCTGATCGGACCGGGGTTCGTCAGCGCGCACAGCCACCTGTTCACCTCGGGCAGCCGCGGGCTGGGCATGGACGAGACGCTGTACGGCTGGATCGAGGCGATGCTGCGCTACGTCATGCCGGCCACCCCGGAGGACATGTACTGGTCCACCCGGCACGGCGCCCAGGACTTCCTGCGCAACGGGATCACCACCGCCTACGACTTCACCGACGGCGGGCTGCAGTTCGACAAGACGATCGCCAGCTTCGGCGACCGGATCCCCTCGGTGGCCCGCCAGGAGGCGCAGCTGCGCGCGAAGCTGGACGCCGGGCTGCGCAGCCTGCACTCGGTGATGCTGGCCCAGGGCGACGTCCCTCGGGCCGACGCCCTGGCGCACGTCGAGGACACCGTCGCGGCCACGGCCGGCGCCGATCCCTCGCTGCTGCTGGGCGTCGCGGTCAGCGGCGCCGTGCAGTGGGCGCCGACCCCGGACACCGCGGCCCTGGAGGTCGAGGTGATGCGGCGGTACGGGCTGGTCAACCAGGCGCACTTCCTGGAGACCGCCGAGATGCTGGACCTGCAGCGGTCCAAGTTCGCCTGGTACGCCGAGGCCGGGGCGCTGACCCCGCAGCTGGTGTTCGGGCACTTCATCCAGACGACGCCAGAGATCATCGCCGCCGCCGCGGCCGGTGGGTGCGGGATGAGCTGGCAGCCGATGAGCAACGGCCGCCTGGCCAGCGGGGTGGCGTCGATCCCGGAGCTGCGGGCGGCCGGGATGCGGGTCGGCATGGGTCTGGACGACCAGTCCTGCACCGACGTCGCCGACCCGTGGAACAACATGCGCACCGGCATCGCGATGCTCCGCGCGCAGTACAAGGACCCGATGGCCGCCCCGGTCGCCGACGTGCTGATGATGCACACCCGCGGCGGTGCCGAGGCCCTGGGCCTGGACGGCGACGTCGGCTCGCTGCGGGTGGGCCGGTTCGCCGACTTCTGCGTCGTCGACCCGCGCAGGCCCGACACCGGGCCGGTCTGGGACGCCGTCGGCACCTACGTGCTGGCCTGCTCGCTGCGCAACCTGCGTTCGGTCTGGGTGGGCGGGCGCATGGTCGCCGACGGCGCGGAGCTGACCGACCCGCAGGCCGACGAGGTGGTCGACCAGGTGCACGAGCGGATGGCCCGGCTGGCCGCGGAGGTCGCGGCCCGGTGACGGCGGTCCTCCAGCCCGGGCGCGGGCCGATCGCGGCCGACACCTACCTGCCCTCGACCCCCGAGCACGTCCTCTGGGGCAGGCTGCCGTGCGCGGCGGACGAGCCGGTGCTCACCGTCGAGCCCGGGACGGCGGTCACCCTGGACACGGTCAGCCACGAGGGTGTCCTGGAGGACCAGGGCCGCGACCCGGCCGCGTTCTTCGGCCGGCACGGGGTGACCGAGGTGCTCGAGGACGCCGTGGCCCTGGCCGCGAGCGCGCACCCGCACGCGTTCGGCGTCGACGGCCCGCACGTGGTGAGCCGCCCGGTCGCGGTGCACGGCGCCCGGGTCGGCGACCTGCTGGCGATGACCGTGCTCGACACGACGCCGCGGGTGCCCTACGGCGTCATCTCCAACCGGCACGGCAAGGGCGCGCTGGCCGGGGAGCACCCGTTGGGCGGCGCCCCGGTGTTCAGCGCGTTCGCCGCGGTGTCCGCGGACGGCGGCCACGGGCTGCTGCCGCTCACCCCCGGCGCGCCGCCCACGGTGCGGTTCCCGCTGCGCCCGTTCCTGGGGATCATGGGCGTCGCCGTCCCCGGCCCTGATCGGCCGCACTCGGTCCCGCCGGGGCGGCACGGCGGGAACCTGGACATCGCCCTGCTGACGACCGGCAGCACGCTGTACCTCCCGGTGCAGGTCGACGGGGCACTGGCCTACGTGGGCGACCCGCACTTCGCCCAGGGCGACGGCGAGGTGTCCCTCACTGCCATGGAGGCCAGCCTGCGGGCCACCGTCCGGTTCGACGTGGTGCCGCGGGAGGACGCCCTCGCCCGGTTCGGCGAGCTCGCCGGTCCGCTCGCGGAGACGGCTGAGTTCCTGGTGCCCACCGGGCTGGACAAGGACCTCGACGCGGCGGTGGCCGACTGCGTCCGCGCCGCCGTCGCACTGCTGCAGGCCGCCTTCGGGATGGACGCCTCCCTGGCCTACGCCTACCTCTCGGCGGCCACGGACTTCCGGATCAGCCAGGTCGTCGACGTGGTCAAGGGCGTGCACGCCACCATCAGGAAGGCGGACTTTCGAAGCTGACCAGCCCCGCCTCCTCGGCCAGGCGGGCGACGGCCAGCGGGGTGCGGTCCTCCAGATAGGCGCCCAGCAGCTGCGCCCCGACGGGCAGGCCGCTGTCGGCGCCAGGTCCGAGCGGGACGACGGTGGCCGGCAGCCGGCCCAGGCTGGACATCCGCGCCCAGTCGCAGACGGTGTCGATCGGCAGCGTGCGGCCGTCGACCTCGACGGACTCCGGGGCCTTCCGGTCGGCGGTGTAGGCCGTGGCGGCGCGGGACACCGCCGGGCACAGGACGACGTCGACCCCGCCGAACACCTGCGCCCACCGCGCGGTCGCCGCTCGCGCGGACTCCAGGTCGCGCAGCGCCGCCCACACCGACTGGTGGTACTGCGCGGGGGCGTCGGCGAGGTCCTGCGCCGAGAAGCCGTGCACCACCTCGGCCGCCTGCAACCGGTGGTACAGCGCGAGGTCCTCGGCCCCGCTCACCGGGGGCGCGGTCAGCTCGGTGACCCGGGCGCCGGCGTCGGCCAGCCGGTCGGCGAAGGCGCGGACCGCCGTCCGCACCTCGGGGTCGACGGGCAGCACGGGGTCCTCGGTCCAGACCGCGACCCGGGTGCCGGCCAGGTCGGTGACCCGGGCCGGGGGCAGCCGCAGCTGCCAGCCCACCGCGTCGAGCCCCTCGGCCCCGAACAGCACCTCGCTGAACAGCTCGGTGTCCGCCGCCGACCGGGCGAACGGCCCGATCGCGGACACCATCGGCTCGAGCAGCCCGCCGTCGGGCCAGGGCATGTTGCCCAGCTTGGACACCGCGCCGTTGCTGGGCCGGTGCCCGAAGAGCCCGCACCAGGCCGCCGGAACCCGCAGCGACCCGGCCAGGTCGCTACCCAGGTCGGCCACCGCCAGCCCGGCGGCCACCGCGGCCGAGGACCCACCGCTGGACCCGCCGCTGGACCGCGCGAGGTCCCACGGGTTGAACGTGGCGCCGAACAGCTCGTTCTCGCTGTGCATGCTGGCCAGCCACACCGGCACGTTGGTCTTGCCGAGGACCACGCACCCGGCGTCCCGCAGCCGCCGCACGCTCGGGGCGTCGGAGGCCGCGACCCGCCGGTCCTCGGCCCGGCCGTGCGAGGTGGGCAACCCGAGCGCGTCGACGGAGTCCTTGACCGTGATCGGCAACCCGGCCAGCGGGCCCAGCGGCCGGCCGGCGGCCCGGTCGGCGTCGATCCGGGCGGCCGCGGCCAGCGCGCCGTCGGCGTCGACCACGACGACGGCGTTCAGCGCGGCCCCCGGCCCGGCGATCCGGTCCAGGTGCGCCCGGACCAGCTCGACCGCGGACACCTCGCCGGCCGCCAGGGCGGCCAGCATCGTCGTCCCGTCGGCGAGGGTGTCCACGTCGATGTCGCCGAGGACGGCCGCATCGGTCTGCACGCTCACTCCTGTCTCCGGGGGGCTCCCGGGTCGTGACCGGTCGCTGGCGGGGCCGTACCCGACGAGAAGCGCCCTTCTCGTCAGCGGGGCTGACGAGAAGGGCGCTTGTCGTCCGGGGGGGGGTCAGCTGGCGGGGACGCCGATGGAGTCGTCGATGAACTCGTTGGTGACGAGGTCGTCGGCGGTGATGCCGTCCAGCGGGGGCGTGCCCTGCTCGGTGAAGATCGGCGTCGTCTGCTCGATCAGGGTGTCCACGCGGTCGGTGTCGAAGTTGCCGTGGGTGTCGTCCGGGCCATTGCCGACCAGACCGAGCTCCTTCTGCGTCTCCACCGAGTAGTCGGCCACGCCCTGGGTGTAGACCCAGCCGGTGTCGTACTGCTCCACCAGGTCGAAGATGATGTCGTTCACCCGAGCCGGGTCCTCGAGGTAGTCCACGTCGGCCTGCTGCATGAGCGGGACGAGCTCGGAGAGGCAGTCGCTCATGCCGTCCAGGTCGTCCGAGCGGACCGAGATGGAGGACTGGTAGGGCTGGAAACCGGCGTCGTAGACGAGCTGGTAGTCCACCGCCCGGCCCCAGGCCTCGACCTCGTTCTCGTAGACGTAGGGCTCGGCGGAGGCGAAGCCCTGCTGGGCGACCTCACCGGCGGCGGCGACGAAGCCGGCCGGGGTGCCGTCGTAGGAGCCGTCGACCTGGTCGGCGTTCAGGATGCCGGCACCGGTGAGGTAGGCCATGTAGGCCGAGCCCTCGAAGTAGCGCACCGTGGTGCCGGCGGCACCGAGGTCCTCGATGGAGGTGACGTCGGGGTAGGTCTCCGGGTCCCACATGATCATGGTCGGGGAGATCTCCAGCGGGGCCAGCACCGCGGTGGTGGGCTGGGTGTCCGAGAGCTGGATGGCCTCGTCGGTGGCGATGTAGCCCAGGTTGATGTCGGTGTCGGTGTACATCTGCGCCGTCACGGTCTGGAAGCCGATGGCGGGGCCGCCGGCCCGGATCTCCAGGGTGACGCCGGTGCTCTCGCCCTCGGAGTCGATGAGGGTGCCGCTGACGATCTTGCTGCCGGCGTCGACCACGTAGTCGTCACCGAGGGACTCGTAGAGGCCCCCGTGCTCGGCCTCGGGGTTCCAGTCGGTCTGGACGACGACGTTGGCCGGGCAGACGTCGGAGAGGTCGTTGGCGCCGACCTCGCCCGAGGGGCCGGCCGAGGCGGTGTCGCTGTCGCCACCGCCGCACGCGGCGAGGGAGAGGGCCAGCACGGTCGTGGCCGCGAGGGCCGACGTGGTCCGGGTGATGCGCACACGTGCTCCTAGGGGTGGGGAGAGGCACGGCCCCTCAGGATCGGGGGGTCGTGTCGGGGCCGGCGGCGGTGCGCGGACCCGGTGGTGCGGGGGTGGTGCGGGTGGTGCTGGACAGCACCGACCACCGGGGCCACCGGGGGTGGCTCCGGGTCGGGCGTGGAGGGGGGTGCGTCAGCCGGCGTCGCGGGACTGGTCGTACCAGCGCCCGACGGCGACCTTGGCCAGCCAGCCGAAGAGGCCGAAGACGGCGAACCCGAGGGCCGCGGTGATGATGATCGTGAGGAAGAGCTCCTGGCCCTGGAGCCGGGCGCGGAAGTTGTCCAGCAGGATCCCCAGCCCGGGGTCGCCCTGCTTGAAGAACAGGTCGCCCACGATCGCGCCCACCACCGACAGCCCGGCGGAGATCCGGAAGCCGGCGAAGATGGCCGGCATGGCGGCCGGGAGCTCCAGCTTGAGCAGCCGCGTCGTCCGGCTGGCGTTGTGCAGGGTGAACAGCTCGTGCATGCCGCGGTCCACCGACTGGATGCCGAACAGCGTGTTCGACACGATCGGGAACAGCGCGATCATCACGCAGACGATCACCCGGGACGGGAAGTCGTAGCCGAACCAGAACCCGATCAGCGGCACCAGGGCGAGGATCGGGATGCACTGCAGGGCGACCGCGTAGGGGAACAGCGAACGCTCGATCGGCCGGCTCTGGCTCATGGCGATCGCCCAGACCATGCCGATGACGATCGCGATCGCCAGGCCGGTGAAGGTCACCACGATCGACCGGCCCAGCGCCGGGAGGATCTTGTCCATCGTCGGGCCGTCGAACAGGGCGTCGGTGACGATCGTGTGCGGGGCGGGCATGAGGAAGCGCCGGTTGGGGTCCAGCACCAGGTAGGTGATGGCGTACCAGACGGCTATCAGGCCCAGGAAGACCGCGATCGGCAGCAGGGAGTCGGTGACCCGCTTGCGGCCCTTGCCGCGGCGCTTGACCAGGGGCGCGGTGCCGGCGCCGGTGAGCACCGGGTCCGCGGTCGGCGCGGCGGGCGGGGTGTCGACCGTGGTGGTCACGAGGGTCTCCTCGGCAGGGTGCGCGGTGGTGGTCACGAGTGGCCCTCGCGGAGGGCGTGGGAGACCTCGCCGGCCAGCGCGGCGAACTCCGGGGTGAAGCGCAGCTCGGGGGTGCGCTCGGGGCCGAACGGGACGTCGAAGGACTCCACGATGTGGCCCGGCCGGCCGGACATGACCAGCACCTTGGTCGACATGTAGACGGCCTCGCTGACCGAGTGGGTGATGAACAGCGCGCCGAAGCCCTTGGCCGCGAAGAGCCGGATCAGCTCGTCGTTGAGGCGTTCGCGGGTGATCTCGTCCAGGGCACCGAAGGGCTCGTCGAAGAGGAAGAGGTCGGGGTCCAGGGTCAGCGAGCGGGCCAGCGAGGCGCGCATCTTCATGCCGCCCGACAGCGCCCGCGGGAGCTTCTTCTCGTGCCCGCGCAGGCCGACCAGCTCGATGGCGTCCATGGCGGCCTGGTTCGTGGCGGTCTTGCTCATCCCGTGCAGCTCGGCGAGCAGCTCCACGTTCTTCTTCACGCTGCGCCAGGGCAGCAGCGTGGCGTCCTGGAAGACGTACCCGATCCGCTCGGCGTCGACCTGGGAGGTGCCGGCGGTGGCCGGGGACAGCCCCGACGCGATCCGCAGCAGCGTCGACTTCCCGCAGCCCGAGGGGCCGACGACGGTGACGAAGTCGCCGCGGCGGACGTCGAGGTCGACGCCCTCCAGCGCGACGGTGCCGTCGGGGAAGGCCTTGGCGACGTCGCGGAACCGCAGCACCAGGTCACCGGGCTGGCCCGTCGCGGGGCGGGCGGACGACAGGGTGGGCGCGGGTGCGCTCACGGGCACCTCCGGGGGCTCGGTGTCGGTGGCTCGACCGGGTGTCCGGCCGACGACGTCACCTTCCGGTGGGTCTGTTTCGCCTGCGTGTGCCATCGGTGAACGCAGCCGACCGGTTCGTCACGACTGGGACACGGCACGCCCCGTGACCACGCGCTGCACCTGCGTGCTGGCCACGACCCGGCCACGGGACAGCACGACCCGGGCGGTGCCGGCGCCGGCGACGGCGGCGTCCAGGCTCTCCGCGGCGATCGCCACGAACTCCGCCGCGGCCCCGACCGCGACCGCCGGCACGGGCAGCCCCATGCACCGGCGGGCCCCGGCCGACACCGCGTCCCACGCCTCCCGGGTGGACAGGTGACCGGAGGTGACCAGCAGCGAGGCGGCCTCGGTGGCGTCGGCCCGGCCCATCGGGTTGAACGGGTCGCGCAGGTTGTCCCCGCCGGCACCGACCGTGGCCCCGGCCTCGAGCAGCGCGCGGACGGCGGTCAGCCCGCGCGGGGTCGCCACCGGTGCGTCCCGGCCCTGCAGGTACAGGTTGGTCTGCGGCAGCGCGACGACGCCGACCCCGGCCGCGGCGACCTCGGCGGCGGTGGCCCGCGCGACGTCGAGCGGGTGCACGCCCAGGGAGACGCAGTGGCTGGCCGTGGCGCCGTGGGCGAACCCGGTGGACCGCACCCGCTGGGCCAGGTGCAGCAGGCCCTGCGCGGTGGGGTCCAGCGTCTCGTCGGTGTGCAGGTCCAGCGGCAGCCCGCGGCGCTGCGCGACCCCGAAGGACAGGTCGAGCCCGGCCGCCCGGTCGGCCCACATGTGCGGTGCCCCGCCGACCAGGTCCACGCCCAGGTCGACGGCCTCCTCGAGCAGCCGGGCGTTGAGCTCGGCCTCCCCCGGCGCCCACGGCGCGCTGGCCAGGGCCACCACCTGCACGTCGACGAGCCCGGCCAGGGCCTCGCGGACCTCGACGAGCGCACGGGCGTGCCGGGTGCCCGCGTGCGCCCCGACGTCGGCGTGCGTGCGGATCGCCGTCGTCCCGTTGGCCAGGTACTCGTACGCCGCCCGGGTGGCCCGGTCGACGAGGTCCCCGTGGGTGAAGCCCTCGCTGATCTGCCGGATGGCGACGATCGCCCCGGCCAGGTCGCCGGTGGCGTTGGGCGCTCGGTGGCTGGTCAGCGCCTTGTCCAGGTGCGCGTGCGGCTCGGCCGGGGCGGGCAGCAGGTGGTGCCCGGCGAGGTCGTGCACCTCGTCGTCCGGCCGGGGGGCCAGCGTGCCGGCGGGGGCGACGTCGGCGACGGTGGCCCCGTCGATCCGGACGTCGAGGAACCGACCGTCGAGGTCGGTGACCGACTGGAGCAGGAGAGTCACGTGAGAGCGCGTCCGATCTCGGCCAGGGCCGTGGCGGTGGTCAGTTCGGCGCCGGGCGTGGGGACGCCGGACAGGTCGACGCCGCGCACCCCCGGGACCGACAGGTAGGACTCGGCGAGCGCGATGGCCGCGGCGATGCCGGCCCGGCGGGGGTCGCGGGCGGACTCGATGCCGGCCAGGTGGCCCGCGGGCAGCCGGAGGCTGGTGAACCGGCGCAGCTGGTCGGCCGAGCCGGGGTCCAGCGCCACCGCGACGCAGGCCACGAAGGGGACGTCGGCGCCGGCGTCGGTGGCCCGCTCGACGAAGGAGCGCAGTGCCTCGACCGAGCCGGCGTGGTTGACGAAGCAGACGTCGGCACCGGCCCGCACCTTCTCCACCAGCCGGTGCGGTCGGCGCTCGGCCGGTGGTCCGTGCGGGGTCTCCCCCACCGACACCAGCACCCCGGCGGCCCGGGCGGCGGCGGCCAGCTGGGTGGAGTCCAGGTCGAAGACCGGCTGGGCGTCGGGCCGGTCACCGGTCGCGGTGTGGTCGCCGGTCACGCAGTGCACGGCGCCCACGCCCAGGTCGGCCAGCCCGGCGAGCTCGCCCTCCAGGGCCACCCGGTTGCGGTCCCGGCAGTTCAGCCCCTGCCACACCGGCAGGCCGCGGGCCTGCACGAGCGAGGCCCGGTAGGTCGGGGAGAACTGCACCCGGGCAGCCCCGTGGTCCCCGAGCAGCACCGCGTCGACGTGGCCGACGACCCGGTCGGCGGCCCGCTCCAGGGAGTCCCGGTCGAGCGCGACGGCGGGGAGGTCGGCGACCACCACCGGCCGTTGGCGCATGAGGGCGAGCAGGTGCGGTTCGGGTCCGGTGCGGGGCCGGGCCGCCCCGGGCCACCGGACGGTCGGCACGGGCAGGAAGGCGCACGGCCCGTGCCCCACCTCGCAGCCGCCGTCGTCGGTGACCCCGCCGCAGGGCCCGAAGGTCATCGCCTTCGGGCAGGCCGGGGCGCCCGCGGGCGCGCTCAGAGGTCCAGCACCAGGCGCGGGCCGGCCGCCCGGGACACGCAGACCATCATCATCGTGTCCTCGGCCTGCTCGCCGGGGCTGAGCACCGAGTCGCGGTGCTCGACCGCGCCCTCCAGCACCGGGGTCTCGCAGGTGCCGCAGGTGCCCACCCGGCAGGAGGACAGCACCACGGCGCCCGCCCCGGCCACGGCGTCCAGCACCGAGGTGCCCGGCTCCACCGTCACCGTCTCCCCCGTCAGCGCCAGCTCCACCTCGAAGGCACCGGGCCACACCGGGGCGCCGAACTCCTTGGCCTCGAACCGCTCGACGTGCAGCGTGCCGGCCGGCCACTCCGCACCGGCGGCCTCGACGGCGTCCAGCAGCTTCGTCGGGCCGCACACGTAGACGGCGGTGTCGGCCGGCGGGGTCTCCAGCAGGGTGTCCACGACCAGCCGGGAGCCCTCGTCGGCCGCGTGCAGCCGGACCCGGTCGGGGTGCGCGGTGACCAGCTCGTCGGCGAAGGCCATCGAGGACCGGGACCGCCCGGCGTAGTCCAGCTCCCAGTCGGCCCCCGCCGCCTCGGCCGCGGTGACCATCGCGAGCAGCGGGGTGATGCCGATGCCGCCGGCGACGAACCGGTAGCGGGTGCCGGGGGTGACCTCGAAGGCGAAGTGGTTGCGCGGCCCGCGGATGCGCAGCCGGTCGCCCACCGCCACCTCGTCGTGCAGGGCCAGCGACCCGCCGCCGCCGTCGGCCTCGCGGAGCACCGCGATGCGCCAGTGGGAGCGGTCGGCGGGGTCGCTGCACAGCGAGTACTGCCGTTCCAGGCCGGGGCGCAGCAGCACGTCCAGGTGCGAACCGGGGGTCCAGGCGGGCAGGTCGCGGCCGTTGTGCGACCGGAGGTCCAGGGCCACCACGCCGTCGGCCAGCAGCGTGCGGTCGGCCACGACGAGGTCGCGTTCGACGTCGGAGAAGAAGCTCACGCGCCGGATGGAAGCACCCCGGGAGCCCCCGGGTCACCGATGACCCGAAGAGGTCACACGGACGTAACCGCCGCGCGTTTCCATCCTCGGTGTGACCCTCACCGACACCACGCGCCCTGCCGCCGTCGCCGCCCTGGAGGCCGAGCTCACCGACCTGCTGGGCGAGCGCAACGTGAGCACCGAGCTGCGGGCCCGCGAGCGCGCCTCGGTCGACGGCGCCCGGATGAGCCCGATCATCAGCGAGCTGCTGCCGCTCGGGGTCGCCGACGTGGTCGCGTTCCCGACCGACGCCGCCCAGATCGGGCAGGCCGTGGCCGCCGCCGTCCGGCACGGCGTCCCGGTCACCCCGCGGGGCAAGGGCACCGGCAACTACGGGCAGGGCATCCCGATGTCCGGCGGGCTGGTGCTCGACCTGTCCCGGGCCCGGGCGGTCGTCGAGGTGGGCGAGGGCTGGCTGACCGCCGAGGCCGGGGCACCGATGGTGACCTGCGAGCGGGCCGCCCAGGCGACCGGTCAGCAGCTGTGGATGTACCCCTCGACGGTGCAGTCCTCGCTCGGCGGCTTCCTCGCCGGCGGGTCGGGCGGCACCGGCAGCATCGTGCACGGCACCAACGACGCCGGTTTCGTGGCGGCGCTGGACGTGGTGCACGCCGACGGCTCCCCCGAGCTGCACCACGTCGAGGGCGACGAGGCCCAGCAGTACGTGCACAACTACGGCACCGCCGGGGTGATCGCCCGGGCCACCGTGCGGCTGGAGCCGCTGCAGGAGTGGCGCGGGGTCTACGCCAGCTTCCCGGACTTCCCCTCGGCCCAGTCGGTGCTCCGCGACCTGGGCGCGATGACCCCGACCCCGCGGCTGGTCTCGGCGGACAACCCGGTGATCACCGCCGCCCTGCCCGAGGACCCGGCGTACCCGGCGGGCCGGGCCAGCGTCCGGGTGATCGCCGAGGCGAGCACCGTGGCCCGGGCGACCGAGCTGGTCGAGGCCGCCGGTGGGCGGCTCGAGGACGTCCGCGAGGGACCGCAGGTGCCGCTGGCGATCAGCGTGCTCAGCTACAACCACCCCATCGAGTGGCTGCAGAAGAGCGCGCCCGGCGTCTACTTCCACCTCGAGGTGGGCGGGGCGGCGCTGATCGACCGGCTCGCCGAGGTGGAGGCCGTCTACGAGGGCGGCCAGCTGCACTGCGAGATCGGCAACTCCGGGCCGATCGGCATGCTCGCCGGGGTCTACCGCAGCCCCGAGCAGGTCGCCGCCGGCATCCTGGCGCTGAACGAGCTCGGCGTCGGGGTGCACGACCCGCACCAGTGGAACGTGGACTTCCAGCTCCAGCGCACGGTCGAGACCGCGAAGCGCACCGACCCGCGCGGACTGCTCAACCCCGGCAAGCTCAACCCGGAGTACGGCGGTCCCACCAAGGGCGCGGTGCGGTGACCCGGCCGTTCGACCTGCACGCCGACGGCCGGCCGCCTCCGGACCCCATGGACGTCGCCCGCAGCTGGCTGCCCGGCGACGACGAGCCCGACCGGCCGCAGGTCGTGTTGTCCACGCTGGGCACCGACGGCGTCCCCGACGCCCGGACCGTGCTGCTGACCGCGTTCGACACGACCGGGTTCGCCTTCCACACCGCCCGCCCCAGCCGCAAGGTGGAGCAGCTGGCGGCCGCACCCCGCGCGGCGATGACGGCGACCTGGCCGGGGTTCACCCGGCAGCTCGTGCTGCGTGGCGAGGTGGTGCCGGACCCCGACGAGGCCCGGGCGTGGGCGGCCCGCTCGGACCACCTGCGCCGGCTGGCCTGGCTGAACACCCACGAGCTGGCCCGGCTCGACCTCGCCGGGCGGCGCAGCGGGTGGGCCGCCGACGTCCCCACCGACGCGGGATCGGCCCCGGCGCCGTCCTGGGTGGGCTACCGGCTGCAGCCGGTGGAGCTCACCTTCTGGGCCGGGGGCGCGGACACCGCCAGCCGCCGCCTGCGCTACACGCGGCAGGACGACGGCTGGCGGTGGGAGCACCTGGCCGGGTGAGACCAGCGGGGCGACTCAGCGCTTCGGGGTCCACCCGATCGCCGGGGCGACCTCGCGGACGACGGTCTCCAGCAGCCGGGTGTTGTAGTCCACGCCCAGCATGTTCGGCACGGTGAGCAGCAGGGTGTCGGCCTCGCGCACCGCGGCGTCCTTGCTCAGCTCCTCGGCCAGCTGGTCCGGGGGGCCGGCGTAGGTCTTGCCGAAGCGGGAGCGCACGCCCCCGAGCAGGCCGACCTGGTCCTCGCCGCTGCGGTCGCCGAAGTACATCCGGTCCTCGTCGGTGACCACGGGCATCACGCTGCGGCTGACCGAGACGCGCGGCTCGCGCTCCCAGCCGGCCTCGGCCCAGGCGGCCCGGTAGCGCTCGATCTGCTCGGCCTGCAACTCGTCGAACGGGATGCCGGTGTCCTCGCTGAGCAGCGTGGAGCTCATCAGGTTCATGCCCTGCCGGGCGGTCCACACGCCGGTGTCGCGCGTGCCGGCACCCCACCAGATGCGGTCGCCCAGGCCCGGGGCCTGCGGCTGGATCGCGAGCTTGCCGCTGACCCCGCCGGTCATCGCGGGGTTGGCGTCGGCCACCCCGGCACCGGCCAGGGCGGCCCGGAACACCTCGGTGTGCGCCCGCGCGAGGTCACCGCCCTCGGCGTCGCCGGCGAAGGAGTACCCGAAGGACTCCGCCCCGCGCAGCGCCGTCTTCGGTGACCCCCGGCTGATGCCGAGCTGGAGCCGGCCGTCGCTGAGCAGGTCGCTGATCGCGGCCTCCTCGGCCATGTACAGCGGGTTCTCGTAGCGCATGTCGATGACGCCGGTGCCGATCTCGATCCGGCTGGTGCGCGCGGCGACCGCGGCGAGCAGCGGGAACGGGGCGGCCAGCTGCCGGGCGAAGTGGTGCACCCGGTAGTAGGCGCCGTCCAGGCCGAGCTCCTCGGCGGCGACGGCGAGCTCGACGCTCTGCACGAGGGCGTCGCGCCCGGTGCGCACCTGCGAGCCACGGCCCGGGTTCCAGTTCCCGAAGCTCAGGAAACCGATCTTCTTGTCCATGTCGAGACCTCCTCGGTCACTCACTTGAACACTCAACCACTACGACCTGTTCCAGCACCAGCTCGGGCCCGACCGCGGTGTGCGATCGGGCCCGAGGGGACGTGCGAGAGGTCAGACGCCGGCGGTGTGCAGGGCCGGGTAGTCGGTGTAGCCCTCGGCGCCGCCGCCGTAGAACGTGGACGAGTCGGGCTCGTTCTCCTCGTGCCCGCCGACCCAGCGCTGCACCAGGTCCGGGTTGGCGATGAGGGCGCGGCCCACGGCCACGACCTCGGCCTGCCCGGACTCGACGAAGCCGATGGCCTCCTCGCGGGCGGTCGGCGAGGCGAAGCCGGTGTTGGCCATGAGCGGGCCGCCGAAGCGGGTGCGCAGGTCCTGCACCAGCTCGCCGGCGGGCTCGGCGTGCAGCACCGACAGGTAGGCTAGGCCCAGCGGGGCCAGCGCGTCGACGAGGATCCCGTAGGTCTCGTGCACGTCGGCGGCGTCGGGCTCGACCACGCCCTGCACGCCGTGCGACGGGGAGATCCGCAGGCCCACGCGACCGGCGCCGATCTCGGCGGCCACCTCGGTGACGACCTCGACGACGAAGCGGGCCCGGGCCTCCGGGCTGCCGCCGTAGACGTCGGTGCGCAGGTTGGTGTCCGCGGCGAGGAACTCGTGCAGCAGGTAGCCGTTGGCGCCGTGCACCTCGACCCCGTCCAGACCGGCGTCGACGGCGCGGCGGGCGGCGGCGACGAACTCGGCCTTGACCGCGAGGGCCTCCTCGGTGGTCAGCGCGTGCGGCACCGGGTAGGGCTTCTTGCCGTCGGCGGTGTGCACCTCCCCGTCGATGGCGATGGCCGAGGGGGCGACGATCCGGTCGGTGCCGGTGATGTCGGTGTGCGAGACGCGGCCGGCGTTCATCAGCTGCATGACCACGGTGCCGCCGGCGGCGTGCACGGCGTCGGCGACGCGGGCCCAGCCGGCGGCCTGCTCGTCGGTGACGATGCCGGGCTGGCCGGGGTAGCCCCGCGACTCGTGGCTGGGGTACGTGCCCTCGGTGACGATCAGGCCGGCACTGGCGCGCTGGGCGTAGTGCTCGACGACGATGTCGCCCGGCACGCCGTCGGCGCCCGAGCGCATCCGGGTCAGCGGGGCCATGGCGATGCGGTTGGCGAGCTCGAGGTCACCGAGCTGCACGGGGGAGAACAGGTCCATGTGACCGGTCAGCCGCCGCGGCACCGGGACCATTCCGTCCCGGTGCCGTCAGCCCGGTCACACCTCAGCCGATCGTGTAGCCGCCGTCCACCACGACGGTCTGCCCGGTGACGTAGCCGGCGCCCTCCCCGGCCAGCCACACGACGGTCGCGGCGAGCTCGTCGAGCCGCCCCTGCCGGCCCAGCACGATCCGCTCCAGCTGCCGCTCGACGTACCCCTCGGCGTAGGACTCCCCCATCTCGGACTCGAAGAAGCCCGGCGCCACCGCGTTGACCCGGATGCCCTTGCGGCCCGACCACTGCGCGGCCAGGTCGCGGGTCAGGCCGATCAGCCCGGCCTTGCTGGAGGCGTAGGCCGCCTGCGGCAGCGGCTGGGGGTGCAGGCCGATGACGCTGCTGATGTTCACGATCGCCGCACCGGGCTGCATGACCCGCCCGCAGGCCTGGGCCATCCAGTAGGCGCCCATCAGGTTCACGTCGAGCACGGCGCGGAACTGCTCGGGGGTCTCCCGGGTGGCCGGCACGGCGGTCCCGACGCCGGCGTTGTTGACCAGCACGTCGAGCCGGCCGAACTCCGCGGTCGCGGCGGCGACCAGCGCCGTGCAGGCGTCGGGGTCCGCCACGTCGGTGGGGACGACGAGGGCGCGGCGCCCGGTGGCCCGCACGTCGACGGCGGTCTCCTCCAGCCGGTCGGCGCGGCGGCCGGCCAGGACGACGTCGGCGCCGGCCTCGGCCAGCGCGGTGGCGAACCGGACGCCCAGCCCGGAGGAGGCGCCGGTGACGACGGCGACGCGGTCGTCGAGACGGAAGCGGTCGAGGATGCCCATGCCCGGGATCGTCGCCGGGCCCGCCGGGCGCCGTCAACACGGGCGTGGACGGGTGGACCGCGCCACAGCCGCACCACAGCCGCCCCACCGGCCACCGCACCCCGCCAGCCGTGACGCGGTGTCACGACTCGACCACGACGCTCCCGGTTCAGTTGCGCGGTTACTGCGGGTGCATGGGTGAGGCTGTCCGGGTGAGTCTCTCCGCCCCGCCCACCCCGCCGGGATCCCCCAGCGGGCCGCGGGCCGTGGACGCCCTGCTGGCCGACCGCGGCCAGCTGTTCCGCGCGCTGTTCCTCTCCGCCCCGATCGGCAAGGCCGTCGTCGGCCTCGACGGCCACCTGCAGGTGGTCAACCCGGCGCTGTGCGCGCTGACCGGCCGCACCGCCGACGAGCTCGTCGGCCGGCACCTGGACCTGCTCGCCCACCCCGACGACATCCCGGTCGAGGACCTCGCACCGCCGCACACCGCCGGCGAGCCGGCCCTGGACCCGCACCTCGAGGTGGTCGGCGAGCGCCGGCTGCAGCGCGCCGACGGCAGCACGCTCTGGGTGCAGCAGGCCCGCGAGCTGGTCCGCCGCACCAACGGCGACCCGCAGTTCGTCGTCCTCTCCCTGGTCGACGTCACCGACCGGCGACGTGCCGAGGAGGACCTGGTCCGCCGGGCGCTCACCGACCCGCTGACCGGGCTGCCCAACCGCCGCTCGCTCACCGACCGGCTGCAGCACGCGCTGAACCTGTCCCGTCGCCGCGGCGGCCCGGTCGGGCTGGTCTACCTCGACCTCGACCGGTTCAAGTCGGTCAACGACTCCCTGGGTCACGAGGCCGGCGACCAGCTGCTCTGCCAGGTCGCCGACCGGCTGCGCTGGTCGACCCGGGTGGAGGACACCGCCGTCCGGCTCGGGGCCGACGAGTTCCTGATCCTGGCCGAGGACGTCGACGACGTCGAGGCGCTGCGCACCCTGGCCGACCGGCTGATGCGGGTGCTCGACGACCCGTTCCACGTGAACGACCGGGAGATCGTGCTGTCGGCGAGCATGGGGCTGACGCTGGGCTCCGACGCCGCCCCCGACGCGCTGCTGCGCCAGGCGCACGGCGCGCTCACCCGGGCCAAGGAGAACGGCGGCCGGGGCCGGGTCGTCGTGCACGACGAGGCGCTCAGCGGCGGGGACGTCGACCAGCTCCAGCTGGAGACCGACCTGCGGCACGCCGTGGACGCCGGGGAGCTGCGGCTGTTCTACCAACCGATCGTGGCCCTGAGCGACGAGCGGCTGCTGGGCTACGAGGCGCTGATCCGCTGGCAGCACCCCACCCGCGGGCTGCTCCCGCCGGGTGCGTTCCTGGACGCCGCGGAGAACAACCGGCTGACCTCCAAGCTCGGCGCCTGGGTGCTCAAGCAGGCCTGCGGGGACGCCGCCGGCTGGGAGCCCAGCCTGCGGGTGCACGTCAACATCTCCTCCCGGCACCTGGCCGAGCCCGGCTTCTCCGAGCTGGTCGCGGCCTCGCTGGAGGAGTCGGGCCTGGAGCCGGGCCGGCTCGAGCTGGAGATCACCGAGTCGACCGCGCTGTTCGCCGCCGAGGCCACCCTGCGTTCGGTGTCGGAGGTGACCGCCAGCGGCGTCACCCTGGCCCTGGACGACTTCGGCACCGGCTACTCCGCGATCACCGCGCTGCACCGGTTGCCGATCCACACGGTGAAGATCGACCGGTCCTTCGTGGCCGACGTGGTCACCGAGCCCTCGACCGCGGCGCTCGTGCAGGGCCTGCTGCAGCTGGGGCAGGGCATGGGCCTGGAGGTCATCGCCGAGGGCATCGAGGACGCCGATCAGGCGACCTGGCTGCGCGAGCACGGCTGCCTGATGGCCCAGGGCTACGCGTTCGGCCGGCCGGCCCCGCTGCCGGCACCCACCCCCGCCTGAGGGGCGCGCCGGTCAGCCGGTGACCGTGGTCAGCTCGGGGCGCTTGGCGCTCCGGCCGTCCCCGGAGGACCGGCCGCGCACCCGTCGGCCGACCCACGGCACCACGAACGAGCGCACCCAGGCGGCCTCGGCAGCCACCCGTTCGCGGCGGGGCAGCGGGTCGGCCGGACGCAGCGGGGTCGCCCAGTCGTCCTCGACCTCCAGCCCGAGCACGGCGGCCGCGGCCAGCGCGGTGCGCCGGTGGCCCTCGGTGTTCAGGTGCAGCCGGTCGACGTCCCACATGCGGGCGTCCTGCACCCAGACCGCGCCCCACTGGTCGAGCACCACGGCGCCGTGCCGGCGGGCGATGGACCACAGGTGTGCGTTGTAGGTCGCCGAGCGACCACGGGTGCGCCCGATCAGCGGGGTCTGCCGGGGGTCGACCCCGGTGGCCAGCAGCACGTCGGCACCGGTGGAGCGGACCTCGGCCACCGCCTCGTCCATCAGCGCGGCCAGCGCGTCGGGGTCGGCGCCGGGCCGGAGCAGGTCGTTGCCACCGGCCACGATGCTCACCAGGTCCGGTGCTGCGGCGAGCGCCTCGGGCAGCTGGTCGTCGAGCACCTGGGCCAGCAGCCGGCCGCGGACGGCGAGGTTGGCGTAGTCGATCTCGCCCTGCGCGGTCGCCAGGTGCTGGGCCAGCCGGTCGGCCCAGCCACGGAACTCGTCGGGCCGGTCGCCGGGGTCACCGACGCCCTCGGTGAAGGAGTCCCCGACCGCCACGTACCGCTGCCACTCGTCGCGCACGTGCCCATCATCGCCGGAGTGCCACGGTGGCCGAACACACACCCGGGCGGGTTCGTCGCCCGGGCCCCGGGACCGGGATCATCTGCCCCCATGCGCACCGACGTCGCCTGCACCCTCACGATCTCCGCCCCCGTCCCGGCGACGGCCTTCCTCCAGGTGGCGGTGGCGACCCCCACCACCGAGGAGCTGACCATCGTCTCGGCCGGCACGGCCCGGACGGCGATCGAGACCCAGGTGCTCGGGGCCCGCGTGCACGAGCTGGAGCTGGCGGCCGGGGAGACGACGATCGCCTACTCGGCCTCGGTGGAGTCCGGCGGTCCCGCCCGCGAGGTCACCCCGGCCGACCGGGCCGAGTACCTCCGCCCCTCCCGCTACTGCCCCTCCGACCAGATCGAGGGGTTCGCCTCCACCGAGTTCGACCAGACGGTCGACCGGGCCGAGCTGGTCGGGCAGGTCGCCTCCTGGGTGGGCAACCGGCTGGTCTACGTCGCCGGGGCCAGCCGTCCGGTGGACACCGCTATCGACACCCTGCTCGCCGGCTCCGGCGTCTGCCGGGACTACACCCACCTGACCGTGATGCTGCTGCGGGCCCTCGAGGTGCCCGCCCGGCTGGTCGCCGTCTACGCCCCGGGCCTGGCGCCGATGGACTTCCACGCGGTGGTCGAGGCCGACGTCGACGGCGTCTGGAGGACCGTGGACCCCACCCGGCTGGCGCCCACGTCGTCCCTGGTGCGGATCTGCCACGGCCGCGACGCCGCGGACACCGCGTTCCTGTCGCTGTTCGGCGGCCGCGCCACGCTGGGCCGGATGACGGTCACCGCCACCGTCGACGGCCAGCTCCCGGCACCCTCCGACGAGCCGTTCGCGATGTCATAGCCCCGTAGGGACCTCTCGGCCACGCCGCAGGGGCCCGCCGCGAGCCTGCGAGGGGTGGGGGGCGGCGTGGTCCTTCACCCGGGGGTGGACGCGCCGCCGGGGTGCCGGCGGCGCAGCTCCTCGGGCACCAGCTCCAGCAGCTCCTCCGGGAGCAGCGGCAGGTCCAGCAGCGACAGCTTCACCCGGCTGCGGTCGGCGGCCACCGAGTCGTCGATGCGCACCAGCCGGCCGGCCTCGGCCCGGCTGGTCACCTCCAGCACGTCGCCGGGGGCGACCCGGCCGGCCAGCAGCCCGTCCACCTCGACCGCCGGGCGTCCGGCGGTCAACGTCACCCGCAGCGGCTCCCCCGGACCGAGCACCAGCGACCGGCTGATCCCGTTCATCGGCGCCGACGGGGTGACCAGGATGCCCTCGGCGCCCGGGCTCATCACCGGCCCGCCGGCGGCGTAGTTGTAGGCGGTCGAGCCCATCGGGGTGGCGATGATCAACCCGTCGCAGCGGTAGTGCCCGTACCGCCGACCGCTCACCGCCAGGTCGCCCTCGACCAGGCCCTCCCCGGGCACCCGGGCGAGCACCACGTCGTTGAACGCCACGGTCTCCCACCCGGGCCCGCGGACCACCAGGCAGGTGCGCGACTCGGTGGTCGACCGGCCGGCCGCCATCGCCGCCAGCGCGTCGTCGAGCTCGCGGCCCTCCACCTCGGCCAGGAACCCCAGCCGGCCCAGGTTGACCCCGAGCACCGGCACCGGCCGGTCGACGACCAGCCGCATCGCGCCCAGCAGGGTGCCGTCCCCGCCGAGGGCGATCAGGCCGTCGCACTCCTCGGCGAGCTCGGCCAGCGCGACCGGCCGGACGCCCTCGACGCCCAGCCGGGCCACGTCGGGCTCGGCGGCGACCAGGTCGACGTCGTGCGTCGACGTCCAGGCCGCCACCTGGCGGGCCGCGGTCGAGCAGTCCCGCCGCGGGTGGAGCACCAGACCGATCCGCCCGGAGGCGTGCACCCGGTCAGCCCTTCAGAGTCTCGAGCAGCCGCAGCCAGACCTCGTTCATCGTCGGGTAGGCCGGGACCGCGTGCCACAGCCGGCTGATCGGCACCTCGCCGACGACCGCGATGGTGGCCGCCTGCAGCATCTCCGAGACCCCGGGGCCCACGAACGTCAGCCCGACCAGCACCTGCCGGTCGGTGTCGACCACGGCGACGGCCTTGCCGCTGTAGCCGTCGGCGAACAGCGCGGAACCGGCGACGTTCCCGAGCTCGTACCGGACGACGGTGTGCGCCAGGCCCTGCTCCTCCGCCTGCGCCGCGGTGAGCCCGACCGAGGCGACCTGCGGGACGGAGAAGGTGACCTGCGGGGTGGCGGCGGCGTCGGCGGTGGCCACGAACGGCGACCAGTCGGCCATCGACACCTGCTCCCCGGTCGCCCGCGCGACGATCGCGGCGCCGGCCTGGCGGGCCTGGTACTTGCCCATGTGGGTGAGGAGCCGCCGGCCGTTGACGTCGCCGACGCCGTACAGCCAGTCGACCCCGCGCACCCGCAGGGTGTCGTCCACGTCCAGGTACTCCCCCGCGCTCAGCCCGACGGTGTCCAGGCCGATGTCCTCGGTGCGGGCCTTCCGGCCGGCGGCGACGAGGAACTCGTCCCCGCGCACCTCGCCGGCGCTGGTCACCACGACCACGTCGTCGCCGTCCTTGCGCACGGCGGACACCGAGGTGTTCAGCTGCACGTCGACCCCGCGGCCGCGCAGCGACTCGGCGACGGCCTCCCCGGCCTCGGGCTCCTGCCCGGCCAGCAGCCGCCCGCCGCGCTGGAGCAGGGTGACCTGCGAGCCCAGCGCCGACCACGCGGTGGCCATCTCCACCCCGACCACCCCGCCGCCCAGGATCACCAACCGACCGGGGGCCTGCTGGGCGCTGGTGGCCTCGCGGGCGGTCCAGACCTCGACGTCCTCGATGCCCTCCAGCGGCGGGACGGCGGCGTCCGAGCCGGTGCACACCGCGACCGAGTGCCGGGCGGTGAGCGTCGTGGTCGTGCCGTCCGCGGCCGTGACCACGACGGTCTTCTCCCCGTCGAGCCGGCCGGCGCCGCGGACCAGGGTGATGCCGGCGCCGGTGACCCACTCGGCCTGGCTCGAGTCGTCCCAGTTGCTGGTGAAGGAGTTGCGGCGCTCGAGGGTGGCGGCGACGTCCTGGTCACCGGTCACGGCCGCGGCGGCACCGGAGACCGCGCGGGCCTCGTCGAGCACCTCGGTGCCGCGCAGCAGCGCCTTGCTCGGCATGCAGGCCCAGTACGAGCACTCGCCCCCGATGAGCTCGCTCTCCACGATCGCGGCGCTCAGGCCGCCCTTGACGACGGCGTCCGCCACGTTCTCACCGGTCGAGCCGGCGCCGATCACGATCACGTCGAAGGTCTGGTCTGCAGTCACCGCTCCAGTCTCCGGGTGTGGTCGACTGGCCGCATGCCGGTCGAGGGGTCCGAGTTCGCCGCCGCGATGCGGCAGTACGCCGCCGGCGTGGTGCTGATGTGCGTGCGGGACGACATCGACGACGTGGGGACGACGGTGACCTCGGCGATGAGCGTCTCGGCGGACCCCCCGCTGGTCGCGGTCGCCCTGACCACCGACGGCTACCCCCACGAGGTGCTGGAGAGCGTCGGCTCGTGCGCGCTGAACGTGCTCGGCGTCCAGCACGAGATCCTGGCCAGCCGGTTCGCCTCCGCCGGTCGGCCCAGCGCCCGGCACCTGCTGGAGACCGTGCCGTGGCAGCGCGCGGAGCACAGCGGTGGGATCGTCCTGGACGACGCGGTGACCGCGCTGGACTGCCGGGTCGCCCAGCTCGTGCCGGCCGGGGACCACACCCTCGCCGTCCTCGAGGTGGTCGGCGTGCCGGTGCTGGAGGAGACCCGCGACCCGCTGCTGCGGCTGCGCGGCCGGTGGACCGACGGTGCGGGGCGGTCGTTCCGCCGCTCGTGACACCGGGTGTCGTACCGGAGGTCTAACTTCAGGGGCGATGACCGACTCCCCGTTCTCCGAGTCCGCCGTCCGCCGCGCCGTCGTCCGCGCCGAACGGGGCGCGACCCTGGACGCCGTCGAGGCCGAGACCCTGCTGCACGCCCGCGGGCTGGCCGAGGGCGAGCCGCTGGACCGGCTGCTCACCGCCGCCTCCCGGGTCCGCGACGCCGGCCTGGCCTCGGCCGGGCGCCCCGGGGTGGTCACCTACAGCCGCAAGGTGTTCATCCCGCTGACCCACCTGTGCCGCGACCGCTGCCACTACTGCACGTTCGTCACCACCCCGGGGCAGCTGCGGGCCGAGGGCAAGGCGCCGTTCCTGTCCCCCGACGAGGTGCTCGACGTCGCCCGGGCCGGCGCCGCGCTGGGCTGCAAGGAGGCGTTGTTCACCCTCGGCGACCGCCCGGAGGACCGCTGGCCGGTCGCGGCGCAGTGGCTGGAGGAGCACGGCTACGACTCCACGCTGGGCTACCTGCGGGCGATGGCGGTCCGGGTGCTGGAGGAGACCGGCCTGCTGCCGCACCTGAACCCCGGGGTGCTGTCGTGGGAGGAGGTCCAGCGGCTCAAGCCGGTGTCGGCCTCGATGGGCATGATGCTGGAGACCACCGCGACCCGGTTGTTCACCGAGCCCGGCGGCCCGCACTTCGGCTCCCCGGACAAGGACCCCGCCGTCCGACTGCGGGTGCTGGAGGACGCCGGCCGCTCCGCCGTCCCCTTCACCACCGGCGTCCTGCTGGGCATCGGGGAGACCCCGGCCGAGCGGGTCGACGCGGTGCTGGAGATCCGGGCCTCGGCGCAGAGGCACGGGCACGTGCAGGAGACGATCGTGCAGAACTTCCGGGCCAAGCGGCGGACCGCGATGGCCGCCACCGAGGACCTGGCGCTGCAGGAGTACGTGGCCGCGGTCGCCGTCACCCGCCTGCTGCTGGGCCCCAAGCACCGGGTGCAGGCGCCGCCGAACCTGACCGACCCCGCCGAGCTGGGCCTGCTGCTGCGGGCCGGGGTCGACGACTGGGGCGGGGTCTCCCCGCTGACGCCGGACCACGTCAACCCCGAGCGCCCCTGGCCGCACATCGACACCCTCGCCACCCTCACCGCCGAGGCCGGGTTCACCCTGCGCGAGCGGCTGGCTGCTCAGCCGCCCTACGTGGGCTCCCCCGAGCCCTGGCTGGACCCGCGGGTGCGCCCGCACGTCGCCGCGCTCGCCGGCCCGGACGGGCTGGCCGTGGAGGGCCGACTGCCCGTCGGGCTGCCCTGGCAGGAGCCCGACGAGGCCTGGGGCGGGACCGGCCGGGTCGACCTGCACACCGAGATCGACACCACCGGGCGGACCGGGGACCGGCGCAGCGACTTCGACGCCGTCTACGGCGACTGGTCCGAGCTGCGCGACCGCACGACCGCCGCCCGCGACGGGTCGTCCTCCGCGCTGCGGGTCGGTGACCCCGCGGTGCACGCCGCCCTGGGCCGCGCCGAGCTCGACCCGGCCGGGCTCACCGACGCCGAGTACCTCACCCTGCTCGGGGCCGACGGCGACGACCTGGAGGCGCTGACCGCGCTGGCCGACGCCGTGCGCCGGGACGTCAACGGCGACGACGTCACCTACGTCGTGAACCGCAACATCAACTTCACCAACGTCTGCTACACCGGCTGCCGGTTCTGCGCGTTCGCCCAGCGGCGCACCGACGCCGACGCCTACACGCTGTCCCTGGAGCAGGTCGGCGACCGGGTGGACGAGGCCTGGGCCGGCGGGGCGACCGAGATCTGCATGCAGGGCGGGATCCACCCCGACCTGCCCGGCACCGCCTACCTCGACCTCGCCCGGGAGGTGAAGCGCCGCCAGCCGGGCATCCACCTGCACGCCTTCTCCCCCATGGAGATCGTCAACGGCGCCGCCCGCACCGGGCTGTCGTTCCGGGAGTTCCTGCTGGCGGCCAAGGAGGCCGGGCTGGACTCGATCCCGGGGACGGCGGCGGAGATCCTCGACGACGAGGTCCGCTGGGTGCTGACCAAGGGCAAGCTGCCCAGCGCGACCTGGCTGGAGATCGTGGAGACCGCCCACTCGGTGGGCCTGCCCTCGACCTCCACGATGATGTACGGCCACGTCGACACCCCCGCGCACTGGGTCGCGCACCTGCGCACGCTGGCCGCGCTGCAGGACCGCACCGGCGGGTTCCGGGAGTTCGTGCTGCTCCCGTTCGTGCACCACAACTCCCCCATCTACCTGGCCGGGGTCGCCCGCCCGGGCCCGACGATGCGGGAGAACCGGGCGGTGCACGCGGTCGCCCGGCTGCTGCTGCACGGCCGGATCGACAACGTGCAGACCTCCTGGGTCAAGCTCGCCGAGGCCGGCACGCACGCCGTGCTGCAGGGCGGGGCCAACGACCTCGGCGGGACGCTGATGGAGGAGACCATCAGCCGGATGGCCGGCAGCGAGAACGGGTCGCTGAAGACCATCGCCGAGCTGGAGGCGATGGCCGCCGCGATCGGCCGCCCGGCCCGCCAGCGCACCACCGAGTACGGCGCCCCGTCGGCCGAGCGGCTGGCCACCGCCCGCAGCGACGCCGGCCGCCGTGCGCTGACCCTGCAGATCACCCCCGCCTGAGCCCCCGGAGACCCGCGATGACCGATCCCTGGCACCAGCCGCTGCGGCACGTGCGGGCCACCGAGCTGTCCGAGGACACCGGCCAGACCGGCGGCATGCGCCGCCGCGAGGCGGTGTCGGCGCGCACCGTCGGCTCACAGCGGCTGTGGATGGGCCAGACGCACGTCGCGCCGCACACGAACTCCGGGGACCACCACCACGGGGACTCCGAGACCTCGATCTACGTCGCGGTCGGCCACCCGGTGTTCGTCTTCGCCCGGGACGGCGCCGAGGTCCGGCTCGAGACCTCGCCCGGGGACTACGTGTTCGTGCCGCCCTTCGTGCCGCACCGGGAGGAGAACCCGACCGGCGAGGAGGCCGTGGTCGTCATCGCCCGCAGCAGCCAGGACGCGATCGTGGTCAACCTGCCCGGGCTCATCGCCGTCGAGCCCCCTGCGGGGGACTGACGCCACACGTCTGCGCCCGGCGCGGTCACCGGGCGTGAGCGCCCGGCGCCGTCGGCGGCGGTCACCGTGACGCCCGCGGGTGCACCTGGGCCGGCAACCTCCCCCCAAAGGCTGGAGTCGCTCCAGCACCGTTGACGCCGTCTCACGCTGTGTCACACCCTGCTCACTGAACGCCTGCTACCGCAGGTGGAGCAGGGGTCGCCGTCGCCCCCGTCGCTCATCTCCGAGCGACGCACCCGCGTCGCGACCGAAGAGGACGTCCCGTGATCCCACGTGCCGGTCGCACCCGACCGACCCGACTCGGCCCGGTGCTGGTGCGCGCCGGCGTCGTGCTGCTGACCGCAGGCGCGCTCAGCGCCTGCCAGCTGCCCGACGTCAGCATGAGCCCCCCGATGTCCGACAGCACGCCCGCGGCCACACCCCGCGCGACCGCCTCCCCCACGGCCACCGCCACGCCGACGGCCGACGCCGCCGAGGTCGACGCCGCGGCAGCCGAGGCCGCCGCCCTGGAGGCCGCCGCCACCCCCGTCCGCCCGCCGGGCGAGCTCGACGTCGGCTCGACCACCCACGTGGTGCCCGCCGGTGACCGCGACCTCGTCGTGGACTGGTGGACCGACCAGACGGCCGTCGACTGGACCGCCGGCGACCCGAAGACCCTGCAGCTGTCCGCGCACCTCGAGGGCGGCTCCGACGACGAGGTCCTGGTGCTGGTCACCCGCTTCGCCGCCGTGCTGGACGACGGGGTCACCCGCACCCAGGTCGACGAGGACCTCGGGGAGTTCGTCATCTCCGCGCCCTACACCTACGGCACGGTGCTGACCCTGCCGCCCTCGGACTCCGCGGCGACGTCGCTGTCGGTGTCCCTGCAGTTCGACCTGCTCGTGGAGACCGAGCCGGGTTCCGAGCGCTACTTCCGCCAGACCGTGATGGACACCCTCGTCCTCCCCCTCACCACCACTGCAGCCGAGCAGGAGACCCCGTGACCGAGATCGCCGTCCCCGACGTGACCACGCGCGGCATGCGCCGGTCCACCGACCGGGTCACCCTGCTGGCCCGCAGCGGAGGGGCCGACGTCCCCGACGTGTCGACCCTGGTGCCCGAGCAGTTCGCCGACCGCCGCGGGATGGCCTCCCGCCGGCACGCGACCATCGCCTGCGTCATCCCGGCCTACAACGAGCAGTCGACGATCCACGCCGTCCTGACCTCGATCCTGTCCCAGACCCGGCCGCCGGACACGATCCACGTCGTCATCAACAACACCGACGACGACACCGGCGAGATCGCCGCGGAGTTCGTCGGCGAGCACGAGCGCACCGTCAAGGGCCAGACCTACTCGACCGTCGTGCACGTGCACGACATCGGGGTCAACCCGGACAAGAAGGTCGGCGCGCTGAACTTCGGCTACTACGTCAGCCGCGGCCACGACTACATCCTCGGCGTGGACGGCGACACCACCCTCGACCGCTTCTGCGTCGAGTGGATGGAGAAGGAGATGGTGACCGACCAGCGCATCGGCGGTCTGTCGGCCATCTACTCCTTCGACAAGTCCACCGTGAAGGGCCCGATGGCGCGGTTCCTGGTCGCCGGGCAGCGCGCCCAGTTCGCCGGCTTCAACATGGACAACCTGGTCCGTGGCCGGAACATGGCCGTGCTCGGCGGGCAGTGCTCGCTGTTCAGCGTGCGCGCCCTCGAGCAGGTCATGTACCTCAACCACCAGGCCGCCCCCTGGGTGCGCGACTCCGAGGTCGAGGACTCCAAGCTCTCCCTGCAGATCAAGGACGCCGGGTACAGCACCAAGATCAGCGCCCGCGCCCGGGCGAACGTGGGGCCGATGGAGACCCTCCGGTCGCTGCACGGCCAGCAGGTGAAGTGGAACTACGGCGGCATCGACCTGCTGTGGCCCGGCCAGCGCGGGGACACCAAGGGCCAGCCCATGCACCCGAACCTGCGGCTGCGCTGGTACGAGAACCTGGCGATGGTCTTCAACATCTTCAGCCGGATGGCCTTCCTCCTGCTGCTGGCCGCGGCCCTGAGCATCGACGCCTTCGTGTTCAACCCGATCTGGCTGATCCCGCCGGTCGTGGCGACCTGCCTGAACCTGCGGATCGCGGCCTCCATGCACGACAAGAGCGGGTCGGACATCTTCTACGCCCTGCTCGTGGTGCCCGCCGAGGCCTACATGTGGCTGCGGATGGGGCACTTCCTCACCGCGTGGACGCAGTTCTTCGCCCGCTCGGACAAGGACAACTGGGCCGCCCAGGCCGCCGCCGAGCGTGGTCGCGGTTCGGCCTACGTCATGCCGCTGATCTGCGCCGTCGTCACCTTCGCGGTGCTGATCTTCGCCTGGAGCCAGCAGAGCGTGCAGCTGCAGTCTGCGATCCTCTCCATCGGCTGGCCGGTGCTCTACCTGCTGACGGTGCTGCAGACCGTCTTCATGCTCAAGAAGCTGGTCCGCCGCCAGCGCGGCTTCCAGGTCTGAGCGGTCGCCCGGCCGGCCCCCCACGGGCCGGCCGGGCTCTATAGCGTGCGGGGCGTGAGCGCTCCCGCCCGACCCCCGTCCGCACTCGACGCCGTCGCCGACTCCTTCGTCGACGCGTACGCCGCCGCCGTCCCCGAGGTCGCCACGTACATCGGCGTCCCCGGGCACGACGACCGGTGGAGCGACCACTCCCCCGCGGGCCGGGCCGCGCTGGCCGACCTGCTGCGGACGACGATCGAGCAGGTGCGCGCCTGCGAGCCGGTCGACCACCGGGACGCCGTGGCCCGCACCGCGATGGTCGAGCAGCTGTCCTCCGAGCTGGCCCTGCTGGACTCCGGGTGGGCCGCGGCGAGCCTGAACAGCATGGAGTGCCCGCTGCAGGACTTCCGGCAGACCTTCGACGTGATGCCCGTGGACACCGACGAGGACTGGGCCGTGGTCACCCGCCGGCTGACCGCCCTCCCCGCCGCTATGGAGCAGTACCTCGAGGGTCTGGACGCCGCCGCGGCCGACGGGAAGGTCACCGCCGCCCGGCAGGTCCGGCTCACCGCCGCCCTGGCCCGCACCTGGGCCGGCACCCCGCACGTCCCGGGCTTCTTCACCACCTTCACCGCCCCGGCCCCCGCCACCTTGCGCGCCGAGCTCGACCGCGCGGTCGAGGGCGCGCACGACGCGTTCCTGCGCTTCGCCGAGCACGTCGAGCGCGAGCTGCTGCCCCTGGCCCCGGAGCGCGACGGGGTGGGCCGTGAGCGCTACGAGATGGAGTCCCGGTACTTCACCGGCACCGCGCTGGACCTGGAGGAGACCTACGCCTGGGGCTGGCAGGAGCTGGCCCGGATCGTGGCGGAGAAGGCGGCGGTCGCCGAGTCGATCGCGCCCGGGCGGGGGTTCGCCGGCGCGGTCGAGGTGCTCGACGCCGACCCGGCCCGCCAGGTCCGCGGCCGCGCGGCCCTCCAGCAGTGGCTGCAGGACACGGCGGACGCGGCGATCACCGCCCTGCACGGGGTGCACGTCGACGTCCCCGAGCCCGTACGGGTGATCGAGGGCCGACTGACCCCGACCGCCGGCGGCGGCGTCTACTACTCCAGCCCCACCGAGGACTTCAGCCGACCGGGACGCATGTGGTGGTCGCTGCCCGAAGGCGTGGAGGACATGACCACCTGGCGGGAGACGACCACGGTCTTCCACGAGGGCGTGCCCGGGCACCACCTGCAGATCGGGCAGGCGGTCTACAACTCCGCGCTGCTCAACCGGTGGCAGCGGGTGCTCTTCTTCTGCTCCGCGCACGGCGAGGGGTGGGCGCTCTACGCCGAGCGCCTCATGGGCGAGCTCGGCTTCCTCGACGACCCCGGTGACCGGCTGGGCATGCTCGACGCCCAGGAGCTGCGCGCCGCGCGGGTGGTCCTGGACATCGGGGTGCACCTGGACCTGCCGATCCCCCCTGGCCACGGCATCACCGCCGACCGGTGGGGCTACGACGTCGCGCTGCAGTTCCTCCGCGACCACGTCTCCATGGAGGACCAGATGCTGGTCGACGAGCTGCACCGCTACCTGGGCTGGCCGGGCCAGGCGCCGGTCTACAAGGTCGGCGAGCGGGTCTTCCTGACCTGCCGCGAGCAGGCCCGCGCCCGCCACGGGGACGCCTTCGACCTCAAGGCCTGGCACCAGGCCGTGCTGGACCTCGGCCCGCTGGGACTGGGTCAGCTGGCCGACGAGCTCGACCGGCTGTAGGCAGGTCCCGTGCGAGCGATCACCTACACCGAGACCGGTGGCCCCGACGTCCTGCAGCTGACCGACCGACCCACCCCGGAGCCGGGGCCCGGGGAGGTGCGGGTGCGGCTGGCGTTCTCCGGGGTCAACCCGACCGACTGGAAGTCCCGCAGCACCGCCGACCCCGGCGAGGCCGGGAAGACCCCGAACCAGGACGGCGCCGGCACGATCGACGCCGTCGGTGCGGGCGTGTCCCCCGACCGGGTCGGCGAGCGGGTCTGGGTCTGGGAGGCCGCCTGGCAACGCCCGACCGGGACCGCGGCCGAGCAGACCGTCGTCCGCGAGGAGCAGGCCGTACCGCTCGGCGAGCACTCCTTCGAGCTCGGTGCCGCACTGGGCATCCCGTTCATGACCGCGCACCGGTGCCTGACCGTGGCCGAGCACCTGCCCCGCCACCTGGCTCCCGGGTCGCTGGCCGGGGTGGCCGTGCTGGTGCAGGGCGGGGCCGGCGCGGTGGGCAACGCGGCGATCCAGCTCGCCCGCTGGGCCCGGGCCACCGTCATCACCACCGTCAGCTCGCCGGAGAAGGCTGCGCTGGCCCGCGCCGCGGGCGCCGAGCACGTCGTGGACTACCGGCAGGAGGACGTCGCCGCCCGGGTGCGCGAGATCGCCCCCGACGGCGTGCAGGCCGTGGTCGAGGTGTCCATCCGGGCCAACGCCGAGCTCGACACGAAGGTCGTCGCTCAGCACGCCTCGATCGCGGTCTACGCCGACGACGGCGGCCCGGAGTTCAGCGCCCCCACCCGGGCGTTCATGGCGCTCAACACCCGGTTCCAGTTCGTGATGGTCTACACGGCCCCGGCCGAGGCGAAGGCCCAGGCGGTCACCGACATCACCGCCGCGCTGGCCGCCGGGGCGATCCGGGTGGGCGAGGACGCCGGGCTGCCGCTGCACACCCACCCGCTGGCCGAGACCCCCGCCGCGCACCAGGCGGTGCAGGACGCCGTCGTCGGCAAGGTGCTCATCGACGTCACCGCCTGAGCGCGCCGCCCTCACGAACGACCGGCCGCCCTCACCAGCGTTGGTGGGGGCGGCCAGGCTTCGATCAGGTCACCTGATCCACGCTGCGGGCGGGCGGGGTCAGGCGCCGACGCCGAGGGAGCGGGCGATGAGCATCCGCTGGACCTCGCTGGTGCCCTCGCCGATCTCCAGGATCTTGGCGTCGCGGTAGAACCGGCCGACCGGGAACTCGTTCATGAAGCCGTAGCCGCCGTGCACCTGGGTGGCGTACCGGGCGTTCTCCATGGCCATCTCCGAGCTGTAGAGCTTGGCGATGGCGGCCTCGCGCTTGAACGGCTCGCCGCGCAGCATCTTCTCCGCGGCCCGGTAGTAGGCCAGCCGGGCGGTCGACGCCCGCACCTCCATGTCGGCGATCATGAACGCGACCGCCTGGTTCTTGCCGATCGCCTGCCCGAACGCCTCGCGCTCGCCGGCGTACTTCACGCTCTCGTCCACGCAGCCCTGGCACAGCCCGACGGCCAGCGCGGCGATCGCGATCCGGCCCTCGTCGAGGATCTGCAGGAACTGGGCGTAGCCGCGGCCCCGCTCGCCGACCAGGTTCTCCTCGGGCACCCGGACGTCGGTGAAGGACAGCTCGCGGGTGTCGGAGGCGTTCCAGCCGACCTTGGAGTACCGCTGTCCGACGACGAACCCCGGCGTGCCGGACGGGACGAGGATCGCCGAGATCTCCTTGCCGCCGTCGGGCCGGGTGCCGGTGACCGCGGTGACGGTGACCAGCTCGGTGAGCTCGGTGCCGGAGTTGGTGATGAAGGACTTGGACCCGTTGACCACCCAGTGGCCGTCCTCGAGCCGGGCGGTGGTGCGGGTGGAGCCGGCGTCGGAGCCGCCGCCTGCCTCGGTGAGCCCGAAGGCACCCAGCGCCTCACCGGCGCAGAGCCTCGGCAGCCACTCCTTCTTCTGCTCCTCGGTGCCGAACCGGAACAGCGGCATGGCGCCCAGCGACACCCCGGCCTCCAGCGTGATCGCCACCGAGGAGTCGACCCGGGCCAGCTCCTCCAGCGCCACGCAGAGGGTGAAGTAGTCGCCCCCGGAGCCGCCGTACTCCTCCGGGAAGGGCAGCCCGAACAGCCCGAGCTCGCCCATCTGCCGCACGATCGCGGTGGGGAACTCGTCGGCCTCGTAGAAGGCCCCGATCTGCGGGCGCACGACCTCGTTGGCGAACTCGCGGACCATCGTCCGCAGCGCCTCGGTCTCGGTGTCCAGCCGGTAGTCCAGTGCCATCTCAGCTCTCCTGCTCGGACGCCGACGGTGGGGTCACCACGGCCAGCGTCTCGTCCAACCGGACCTGCTGGCCGGTCGTCACCGCGAGCTCGGTGACCGTGCCGTCGATCGGCGCGGTCAACACGTGCTCCATCTTCATCGCCTCGACGACGAGCAGCGGGGTCCCCGCCGTCACCTCGTCGCCGACACTCGCGCGCACGACGGTGACCGTCCCGGGCATCGGTGCGGTCACCGCCCCGTCGCCGCCGGCCGCCGCACCGGCCGGGGCCAGCCGCTCGACCTCGCGGAAGGGCAGCGCGTACCCCTCCACGCCCAGCCACACCGTGCCGCCGTCCCGGGCGGTGGCGTACCGGGTGGTGACGTCGTCCAGGGCGACCGCGAGCCGGCCGTCCTCCCGCCAGACCCGGGCCCGCTGCGGGGCGCCGTCGCCGACCCGGACCTCGGCGGCGGCCGCCCGCCCCCGGGTGCGGACGACGACCGGCTCGCCGCCGGGAACCGTCAGCGTGCGCGGGGTCCAGGCGTGCTCGCCGACCCGCCACCCACCGGGCACCGTCCACGGGTCCACGACGGCACCGGTGGGCTCGGACTCCAGCAGCAGCGCGAGCGCAGCGGCCGCGAAGGCGGTCGGCGGCGGGTCGTCGGTGCGGGTCAGTGCCGCACCCCTGCGCTCGATCAGCCCGGTGTCCAGGTCGCCGGCGACGACGTCGGGGTCGGCCAGCAGGGCGCGGAGGAAGACGGTGTTGGTGGTCAGCCCGAGCACCACGGTGCGGCCGAGTGCGGCGACCAGCCGGGCCCGGGCGGTCTCCCGGGTGGGGCCCCAGGCGATCACCTTGGCCAGCATGGGGTCGTAGTCGGTGCCGACCACGCCGCCCTCGACCAGCGAGCTGTCCACCCGCACGCCCTCGCCGGTGGGCTCGGTCAGGGCGAGCACCGTGCCGGCTTGCGGCAGGAAGCCCCGGGAGGGGTCCTCGGCGTAGAGCCGGGCCTCGACGGCGTGCCCGTCCAGCGACACGTCGGCCTGCTCGAAGGGCAGCTGCTCCCCCGCCGCGACCCGCACCTGCAGCTCGACCAGGTCCAGCCCGGTGACCAGCTCGGTGACCGGGTGCTCGACCTGCAGCCGGGTGTTCATCTCCAGGAAGAAGAAGTCCCGCGGGTTGTCGGCGTCGACGATGAACTCCACCGTGCCGGCGCCGGTGTAGCCGACCGCGGCCGCGGCGTCGACGGCGGCCTTGCCCATCGCCGCGCGCATCCGCGGGGTCAGCAGCGGGGACGGCGCCTCCTCGACCACCTTCTGGTGCCGGCGCTGCAGGGAGCACTCCCGCTCCCCGAGGTGGACGACGCTGCCGTGCGTGTCGCCCATGACCTGCACCTCGACGTGCCGGCTGTTGCCGACGTACCGCTCGACCAGCAGCGTGTCGTCACCGAAGGAGCCGCGGGCCTCGCGGCGGGCGCCGGCGATCTGCTCGGGCAGCTCGTCGGCCGACCGGACCACGCGCATGCCCTTGCCGCCGCCGCCGGCCGAGGGCTTGAGGAGCACCGGGAAGCCGGCCTCGACGGCGGCGGCGGCCACCGCGTCGTCGTCCATGCCGGGCTCGCTGGACCCGGGGACGACGGGGACCCCGGCGGCCTGCACCGTCGCCTTCGCCCGGATCTTGTCGCCCATGGCCTCGATCGCGGCGACCGGCGGGCCGATGAAGGTGATCCCGGCGGCCTCCAGGGCGCGGGCGAACTCGACGTTCTCCGACAGGAAGCCGTAGCCGGGGTGCACGGCCTGGGCGCCGGTGCGTCGACAGGCCTCGAGCACCCGCTCGATCGACAGGTAGCTCTGCGCGGCCGGGGCCGGGCCGATGGGCACGGCGACGTCGGCGACCCGGGTGTGCAGCGCCCCGGCGTCGGCCTCGCTGTAGACGGCGACGGAGCGGATGCCCATGGACCGCAGGGTCCGGATCACCCGGACGGCGATCTCCCCGCGGTTGGCGACGAGCACGGTCTGGAACATCACGCGTCTCCCGACTCGGGGCCGGACGACGCGGGCAGTGCGGGCTCAGGCCGCCTTGCGGAGGATCGCGTCGGCCTTGCCCACCTTGACCAGCTGGCGCTTCTTGACCGTGTAGCCCGCGGGGAGCGTCCCCTCGGCGAGCATCCGCAGCGGACAGCGGCCGCAGCGCGGCTTGTCGACACAGCACTTCTTCTTCGGCATGCGCTGCTTGGCCTTGGAGGACACACGGTGAGGTTAGCCATGCCTACCTCCGGCGTCCAGGGGCCGTCGGCGGTGCCCGGTACGGTCGTCGCGACGTCCGCCGCACCGACAGAGGAGCCCCCGTGGCAGCCGAGGCCTTCATCGCCCAGCTCAACCAGCAGATCGGCCACGAGTTCGCCGCGCACCAGCAGTACGTGGCCTGCGCCGTCTACTACGACCAGCAGACGATGCAGCAGACCGCGCAGCTGTTCTTCGACCAGGCCGCCGAGGAGCGCAGCCACGCGATGATGATGGTGCGCTACCTGCTCGACGCCGACGCCGAGGTGCGCATCCCGGCGCTGCCGGCCCCGATCAACGACTTCTCCGACGTGGTCGCGCCGATCGCGCTGGCCCTGGAGCAGGAGAAGCGGGTCACCCAGCAGATCAACGAGCTGACCCGGATCGCCCGCGAGCAGTTCGACTTCGCCTCCGACCAGTTCATGCAGTGGTTCATCAAGGAGCAGGTCGAGGAGGTCAGCAAGATGAGCGACCTGCTGGCCGTGGCCAAGCGGAGCGCGCACGACGTCGAGCAGATCGAGGACTACGTGCAGCGCGAGGCCGCCGCCGGCGAGGGCGTCGACCCGACCGCACCGCGCGCCGCGGGCGTCTAGGTCACATCCGGAAGACGCCATAACCCACCTCCTCGAGGGGGGCGTGGGAGACCGCCGACAGCGCGAGGCCCAGCACGGTCCGGGTGTCGGCGGGGTCGATCACGCCGTCGTCCCAGAGCCGGGCGGTGGCGTGGTACGGGTGCCCCTGCGCCTCGTACTGCTCGCGGACCGGGGCCTTGAAGGCCTCCTCGTCCTCGGCCGACCACCCCTCCCCGCGGGACTCCAGCCCGTCACGGCGGACGGTGGCGAGCACGCTGGCGGCCTGCTCCCCGCCCATCACCGAGATCCGGGCGTTGGGCCAGGTCCACAGGAAGCGCGGGGAGTAGGCCCGACCGCACATCGAGTAGTTCCCGGCCCCGAAGGAGCCGCCGATGACCACGGTCAGCTTGGGCACCCGGGCGCAGGCGACCGCGGTGACCATCTTGGCGCCGTGCTTGGCGATGCCGCCGGCCTCGTAGTCGCGGCCGACCATGAAGCCGCTGATGTTCTGCAAGAACAGCAGCGGGACCTTCCGCTTGTCGCACAGCTCGATGAAGTGCGCGCCCTTGACCGCGGACTCCCCGAACAGGATGCCGTTGTTGGCCACGATGCCCACCGGGTGGCCGTGGATCCGGGCGAAGCCGGTGACCAGGGTCTGCCCGTAGAGGGCCTTGAACTCGTGGAACCGGCTGCCGTCGACCAGCCGGGCGATGACCTCGCGGACGTCGTAGGGCGTGCGGCTGTCCGGGGGGACGACGTCGTAGAGCGACTCCGCCGGGAAGGCGGGCTCCTCGACGGGTTCGACGTCCCACGGCGGGGGCGTGACCGGGCCGAGCGTGCCGACGATCTGCCGGACGATCTGCAGGGCATGCGCGTCGTCGTCGGCCAGGTGGTCGGTGACCCCGCTGACCCGGCTGTGCAGGTCTCCCCCGCCCAGGTCCTCGGCGGTGACCACCTCGCCGGTCGCGGCCTTCACCAGCGGCGGGCCGCCCAGGAAGATCGTGCCCTGGTCGCGGACGATGACCGCCTCGTCGCTCATCGCCGGCACGTAGGCCCCGCCGGCGGTGCACGAGCCCATCACCGAGGCGATCTGGGGGATCCCGCGGCGGGACATCTGGGCCTGGTTGTAGAAGATCCGGCCGAAGTGCTCGCGGTCGGGGAAGACCTCGTCCTGCAGCGGCAGGAACGCCCCGCCGGAGTCGACCAGGTAGACGCACGGCAGGTGGTTCTGCAGCGCGATCTCCTGCGCCCGCAGGTGCTTCTTCACCGTCATCGGGTAGTACGTGCCGCCCTTGACGGTGGCGTCGTTGGCCACCACGACCACCTCGCGACCAGACACCCGGCCGACCCCGGTGACGATCCCGGCCCCGGGGGCGGCACCGTCGTAGAGGCCGTGTGCGGCCAGCGGCGAGAGCTCCAGGAACGGGCTGCCGGGGTCGAGCAGGGCGTCCACCCGGTCGCGGGGCAGCAGCTTGCCGCGGGCCACGTGCTTGGCGCGGGCGCGCTCCCCTCCCCCCTCGGCGACCTGCGCGAGGGCCGCGGCGAGGTCGTCGGCCAGGGCCCGGTGGGCCGCCGCGTTGCGGGCGGGGGCCTCGGGGTCGGCGGGCGGGGCGCTGGCGAGCACCGGTGCATCCACGGCGTCGATGTTAACCGTGGTTCACGTCCGTGACCACCCCCGGGGTGAACAGCGGTTAACCTGTGGGCATGGCCGAGCAGGACAGTGCGCTGCACGTCGACGCCGGGCGGCCCTCGCGCCGCGAGCAGATCCTGCGCGCCGCCGCCCAGCTGTTCGCCGAGCGCGGCTCGCGCAGCGTCGGGGTGGACGACGTCGGGGCCGCCGTCGGCGTGACCGGCCCGGCCATCTACCGGCACTTCGCGAGCAAGGACGCGATGCTGGCCGAGATGCTGGTGCGGATCAGCGAGCGGCTGCAGGCCGGTGGGGCCACCGTCGTCGCCGGGGCCGGGGACGACCCCGAGGCCCAGCTGGACGCGCTGATCGCCTTCCACGTCGACTTCGCCCTGGACAACCCGGCGCTGATCACCGTGCAGGACCGTGACCTCGGCGCCCTCGAGGAGTCCGACGCCGCGAAGGTCCGCCGGCTGCAGCGCCGCTACGTCGAGGAGTGGGTCGCCGTCCTCGGCCGGCGCGACCCGGCCGCCGCCACCGCCGACTGCCGGGCGCGGGCGCACGCGGTGTTCGGGTTGATCAACTCCACCCCGCACAGCGCGGGCCGGTTGTCCCGGCCGGCCATGGCGGCCCTGCTGACCGCGATGGCCCGGGCCGCCGCGACCGTCTGAGCCTCAGGTCGCCTGGGCGTCCAGCTCGATACCCCCGAGGGCGAGGCCGTCCAGGCCCTCCGGGGTGCCCGCGGCAGCGGGGTCGGTCCACGAGCTCTCCACGATGGTGGCGACGTCGTCGGTCACCGCGCTCTCGTACGCCGCGCCGGAGAGCCCGTCCGGGCCGCCGGCGTAGCGCACGCCCTCGCGCAGCAGGTCGCTGATGTTGCCGGTGCCCGAGGTGTCGGTGAGGGCCAGCAGGGCCTGGGCGCGGGACGGGTCGGGCATGGTCACCCGCGCGACCGAGACGACGGCGGACTGCCCGTCGGCCTCGGCCGACCACAGCGACCGCACCAGGCCCGCGCAGTCGGAGGTGCCGAAGAACCCGGCAGCCGCGCCGTAGGAGTGGTCGGCGCAGGAGTCGTCGTAGGCGAAGGCCTGCAGCGTGTAGGTCGTGTCCCCCACCTGCTGGGTGCTGCCGACCGGCAGCCCCTCGGGGGTGGGCGGCGCGGTCGAGGTGGGGGCCACCGAGGTGGTCTGCGCGGCCGGGTCGGTGCCGCCGTCGCTGTCGTCGCCGCCCTGGGTGAGCAGGAAGCCCCCCACCCCGAGCACGACGACCAGGGCGAGCGCGGCGAGCACGACGAGCAGACCGCGCCGGCGGCCGGGGCCGGACTCCTCGTCCAGGGCGACCGGCGGGGACCACGGGGGCGGGGACTCCGACCCGTGCGCGGCGGTCGGCCGGGGCGGGGTGGCCACCGGGGGGCCACCGGGGAACAGCCCGCCGATGCCACCGCTCTCGTCCCGGGCCGGGCGCTGCTCCGGGGCGACGGGCCGGATCTGCTGGGTCTCCTGGACCGGCGGCGCCTCGTCCCGGTCGGCGAGGGCGACGGTGTCCCGGGTGGGCCGACGCAGCTGCTCGGGCAGCGGGTCCTGGGCCGAGGCGAGCGGGACCCCGGCCCGGGCGGCGGACTCCCGGCTCTCCTGGTCGGCCACCGCGGCGGCGGCGAGCGCGGCCGCGGCAGCCGGGTCGACGAGGGGGCCGTCCGGGCTGCCGACCGGCGCACCGGAGGACCCCGGCCCGGTGGCCGGCAGGTCGGTCGGGCGGTGGTCGGTCGGGCCGGCGGTGTGCGGCGAGGCCGTCGGGGCAGCCGTCCGGACGGCGGGCTGGGCCAGCGTGGCCGGGGCGAGCAGCTCCCGGCGGCGCAGCACGTAGGGCGAGTACGGGAACCCCTCGCCGTTGAGCTCCTCGACCGAGGGGCTGCGCCCGCCGACCCCGAGGGCCTCCAGCGCGGCCCGCACGTCGGCCGTCGTCCACAGCCGGGGGTTGTCGGTGCCGGCGTACCGGCTGGCCCGCGCGATGCCGAGCAGCAGGGAGCGCGGGTCCAGCAGCGCGACCTGGTCGCCCTCGCCGAGGTCGCCGTCGGCCGGCAGCAGCCCGTGCAGGTCCCCGGACAGCACCGTCAGGCGGGCGATCCGGCCGGGCTCCAGGCCCACCTTGCGCAGCCGGACGGCGGCCTCCATGCCGGCCCGCATGAGCCCGTCGAGGGTGGTCGAACCGCCCCCGGCCAGCCGCAGCACGTCGCCGGGGCCGGCACCGGGCCCGATCGTCCAGGCGCCCTCGGGCAGCGCGGTGACCACGCCGGACTGGCGGACCACCTCCACCACCCGGATGACGGCCAGGCCCTCGGGGACGAACACCACGGCGTCGGAGACCCGGCGGTTCATCGCGCCGTCGGTCAGCGGCAGCGAGGCCACCACGGCACCGCGCACGGCACCGCCGGTGTCCCAACCGGTCAGCTCCCGGAAGAAGGAGAGCTCGGCCTGGGTCTCCAGACCCGAGGGGGTCAGGGTGAGCACCGGGCCTCCTCGTCACGCACGTCGGGGGTGGCCCCTGGCGGGCTGGCGGGGAGCCACGTCGACCGGCTCGCAGCACCGGTCGGCAGAGCGGCACGGCGGCCGCGGTCGACCCCGACGGTACGACACGGGCTCCCCCGCGCCGGGCACTCAGCCCCGGGACGCGCCGCCCGGCACCGTCACACGGGCCCGCTCCGGCGGGGTGCCGACCGGTCGCCGCCACCGCGCCCAGGCCCGGCTGCCCGCGGTCCGGTCGACCGCCGTCCAGAGGACCGCGAAGCCCAGGCAGACCACCGGCGCGACCGACCACTCCCAGGGCGGGACGACCGCCCAGAACTCCTGCAGGAAGGCGGCGAGGAACACCGCGGCGGCCACCGGGACCCCGGCGATCCAGCCGGGCACCCGCCAGGTCACCGCGCAGTCGACCAGCACCGCGCCCACCAGCAGCATCACCGGCAGGACCGAGGGCGGGAAGCCGGTGGCGACGAGCAGCCCCCAGACCACGGCGCGGTAGCCCAGGTAGGCCGCGGTCAGCAGCGTCGCCGTCCAGCGCCACCGGACCACCCGGCGGGCGACGACGAGGGTCAGCAGGCCGACGCAGACCAGCCAGGCCGGGTGCACCCACGGCGGCACCGGGAGCATGAAGTCCGCCGGGGAGGAGCCCTGGGCGGCGGCGAAGTCCAGCAGCTGGGGCTCGGCGGTGGTGTTCCCGGCCCGGTAGGCGGCCAGGGAGAGCACGCCGTACTCCTGGTGCTGGTTGGGGAACAGCACGTTCTCCAGCGCGAAGAACCACAGGCCCAGGCCCACCCACAGCCGGGCCCGCCCGGGCGCGGCGTACAGCCACCACCCCCGGGCGGCGCCGGCGAGCATGACCGCCGTCCCCAGGTAGAGCAGCACGTGGCTGGGGCTCCAGCTGGTGATGTCCAGGCCGTTGACCCGGTGGTTGACGATGTCGATCGGGACGGCCAGCAGGAAGACCGCGGTGCCGGCCTGCATCCAGCGCAGCGCCCGCCGGTCCACGCCCCGTCCGCTGTAGCTGTGCACGACCACCAGGCCGACCACCAGCACGGTGCCCGCGGAGTTGAGCAGGTGCGGCGGGGCGAGGTCGTCGCGCAGCCACCGGAAGTGCCAGGAGACGTCCCAGCTCGAGCCGAGCATCTTGAGCGCGAAGGCGAGCAGCCAGCCGCCGTACAGCCAGCGCAGCTCGGTCTGGCTGGTGGCCCGCCCCGGGGCGCCGGGGGTCATCGCGTAGGCCCACAGCCACCGCACCGCGCGGACCGGGTGGCGCAGAACGGCGCGGGGCGAGGCCGGTGCGGGCGTCACCGTCGTCTGGGTCGTGCGGGTGTCGGCGGACACGGGCAGCTCCTCGGCCGGTGGCGAGCCCGGAGCGTATCGGCGCGGGGGGCCTCCGGTGCGTACTGTCGCCGGTCGTGGCGGACAGCGGAACACGGAACCTGGTCTGGATCGACTGCGAGATGACCGGGCTGGACATCGGCTCCGACGCGCTCATCGAGGTGGCGGTCGTGGTCACCGACTCCGACCTGAACGTCCTCGACGACGGCCTGGACGTGATCATCCACGCCGACGACGACGTCCTGGCCGGCATGGGCGAGGTGGTCACCAAGATGCACGCGACCTCCGGGCTGACCGAGGCCGTGCGCGCCTCCACGGTGACGATGGCCGAGGCCGAGCAGCTGGTGCTGGCCTACGTGAAGCGCTTCGTGCCCGACCGGCGGACCGCCCCGCTGTGCGGCAACTCGATCGGCACCGACCGCGGCTTCCTGGCCCGGGACATGCCCGAGCTGGACGACCACCTGCACTACCGGATGATCGACGTCTCCTCGATCAAGGAGCTGGCCCGCCGCTGGTTCCCCCGGGTGTACTTCAGCCAGCCGCCCAAGGGCCTGGCGCACCGGGCGCTGGCCGACATCCTGGAGTCCATCCGCGAGCTGGCCTACTACCGCGAGGTCGCCTTCGTGCCGGCGCCGGGCCCGACCAGCGAGCAGGCCCAGGCCGGGTCGGCCCTGGTGGTCGACCGCTACGCCCAGCTGCTGGCCGACGGACAGGCCCCCGCACCGCAGGGCTGAGTGCTCCGGTACCCTTCACGAGGCCCGTTCGCGGGCCGCACGGTGGGTGTAGCTCAGCTGGTAGAGCGCCAGGTTGTGATCCTGGATGTCGCGGGTTCAAGTCCCGTCACTCACCCCACGCACGAGAGGCCGTGACCCGGTTCGGGTCACGGCCTCTCGTCGTTCCGCGGCTGGTGCGGGTCAGCTCAGCGCGCTGCCGGCCACCCACTGGTCCCACGGGATGGCCCAGTCGTAGATGTCGCCGTCCACCGGGCCCAGGGTCGGGCCGATGGAGTTGACCACCTCGACGACGTCGCCGGGCTGGCTGAAGTCGTAGAACCACTGCGCGCGGTCGGTGGACAGGTTGATGCAGCCGTGCGAGACGTTGCTGGACCCCTGCTGGCCCACCGACCACGGGGCGGCGTGCACGAACTCCCCGTTGTTGGAGATGCGCGTGGCGTACTGCACGTCGGTGCGGTAACCGCCGGCGGCGTCCACGGCCAGGCCGAAGGTGGAGGAGTCCATCGTGATGTCCTCGTACTTCTCCAGCACGACGTGTGCGCCGTTGCGGGTCGGGTTCTCCGAGCTGCCCGCGCTCATCGGGTAGGTCTGCACGACCTGGTCGCTGTCGTAGACGGTGAGGGTGTGCGTGCCGGCGTCGGCGACCGAGACGTGCTTCTCGCCCACGGTGAAGGTGACCGTGCGGTCCTTCTCGCCCCAGATGCCGTCGCCGGTGTCCACGCCGTACAGGTCGGCGTCCAGCGTCACCGTGGTGTTCGCCGGCCAGTAGGTGGAGGGGCGGAAGTGCACCTCGCTGCTGCTGACCCAGTTCCACCGGCCGTCGGTCGGGGTCGAGCTGGTGACCAGCAGGTGGCTCTCCACGGCGGCCTGGTCGGTGACCGGCTGGTCGAAGAACACCCGGATCGGCATGCCGACGCCGACGGTGGTGCCGTCCAGCGGGCCGATCGAGGGGGTGGTGACCGAGGCCGGGGTGACGGTGGAGAACGTCGTCGAGGCGTCGGTCTCCGCGTCGTCGGCGTTGGTCGCGGTCGCGTCGACGGTGTAGGTCGTGCCGTAGGCGAGCGGGTCGGTCGGCGTCCACACCGAGGTGGTGGCGCCCGGGGCTGCCGTCGTCGGCGCCGCGGGGTCGGCCGGGGCCTCCGCGACAGCGCCGGGGACGACGGTGCCGGCAGCGTCGGTCACGGTGACCTCGCCGATCGCCCCGTCGATCACCGCGAGCTGCACCGGCGTGGTCGGGGAGACGTCGGCGGTGCCGTCGGTCGGCGAGACCGCCAGCTGCGCGGCCGGCGCGTCGCTCGTGGGGGCGCTGCTCCCGTCGGCCTGCCCCGAGGACGACGAGCCCCCGGTGCACCCGGCCACCAGCATCAGCCCCCCGGCCACCGCCACCGCGGCCCACCGCTGTCGTGCACGCACCCCTGCCCCCAGCCGGCGCCGGTCGGGCACCCGGGGCGTTCCCGGTACCGACCACACGCCGCTCACCAGTGTCCACGCCGATGCTGACAAGTCACTGTCACCGCGTGTCCGACCCCACGGTGCCGTGACCCCTGGGGCCGGTGTAGTGTCTTCGGAGTCGCTGCACCACCGCGACGCCGCGCCATTAGCTCAATTGGCAGAGCAGCTGACTCTTAATCAGCGGGTTCGGGGTTCAAGTCCCTGATGGCGCACCCACCCCAGTCCGGCCCCGCTTCGGCGGGGCCGTTCTGCGTTCGGGGCAGGCCGACGGAGGAGACCGGATGAGCACCGCAGCAGAAGGCCACCGACGCGCCGAGGAGCACCTCGCACTCGCCGCGGCCGGGGACACCGAGGGCGCCCAGCGGGTGCTCGACGAGGCCGTCGACCTGCCGGCGATGACCTACCTGGGAGCTGCGTTCACCGCGGTCTCCCGCGGTGGCGCCCGCGAGCTCTCCCCCGCCCAGCGGGCCCAGGCCACCGGCCGGCACATGCGGATCAGCGCGCTGCGCGACAGCGCCCGCCGCGACCCGGAGGCGCTGCGCACCTGGCTGGCCGCCTCGGCCGCGGAGGCGGTGTTCGTCCGGCAGATGCAGGCGAACACGGCCGCCCGGGCCGCCGGGACCGCCTGACGCGGCTCAGCCCGGCCGGGTGACCCGCACGGCCAACGGCAGGACGAGCACCAGCAGCGCGGCGAGGACGGCGTAGGCGAGGTCCAGCCCGACCGCCGCGGCGACGACCCCCACGACGAGGGCGCCCACCCCGGTGCCGGCGTCGAACGAGGCGTTCCAGACCGCGCTGGCCGTCGTCGTCCCCCGCTCCCCGGCCCGGGCCATCGCGACGACCAGCGAGGTGTTCTGCACCCCGCCGTAGGAGAGCCCGAACACCGTCGCGCCGAGGAGCACCAGCGCGTCGACGTCCAGACCGAGGGCCAGCACCACCAGGCCGGCCACACCGACCAGCAGCGACGCCGGGAGCAGCACCCGGGTGCCGACCCGGTCGGCCAGCACTCCCCCGCCCCAGCGGGACAGCGCGCCGGTGATGCCGAACAGCAGCAGCGCGAGCGTGGCGATGAGCCCGTCCGGGCGGGCGATCGGCAGGAACGTGACCAGCCCGGCGCCGGCGAGGGTGACCACGAGGAGCACCAGCGCCGGTGGCGCAGCGGCCCGTGCGGCCGGGCCGGTGGGGTCACCCGAGGGGGCGGTGACCGCGGCCGGGACCGCGCGGACCAGGGCGGGGACGGCGAGCAGGCCGAGCACGGGCAGGGTGGCCAGCGCGACGACGACGAGCAGGTGCCCGGACAGGACGAGCGCCACCCCACCGGGCACCGCGGCCAGGGTGGGCAGCCCGAGGGCGAGGCCGTACAGGCCGAGGGACTCCCCGCGGCGGGCCACCGGCACCGCCCTCGCCGCGATCGTGGCGCCGAGCACGGTGATCACCCCGAAGCCGGTGCCGCGCACCCCGGAGACGACCGACAGCCAGACCAGACCGTCGCCGAGCAGGTACAGCGGCGCGGGAGCGCCCAGGGAGAGCAGTCCACCGGCCAGCACCGGGCCGAGGCCGAAGCGGGCGACCAGCCGGGGCACGACGAGCTGGGTGAGCACCGTCGCGGCGAGGAAGACGGTGGTGACCAGCCCGGCCCCACCGACCCCCGCGCCGCCCTGGACGGCGTAGGAGGGCAGCGCGGAGAGGGTGACGGCGTAGCTGGTGAAGCCGAGCACGGAGGCAGCCAGCAGGGCGCGGACGGCGGGCAGACGCCACACCGGGCCCGTCTGCTGCTCTGCTCCCCCGTCCATCGGCGTCGTCGAGCATGCCGCAGACTCAGGAGATGCCCGACGCCGCCCTCCCGCCGTCCACCACCGTCGTCGTGATGGGGGTGTCGGGGACCGGGAAGTCGACGGTCGGCGAGCAGATCGCCCAGCGGCTGGGCTGGGAGTTCGTCGAGGGCGACGACCTGCACCCCGAGGCCAACGTCGCGAAGATGCGCTCGGGCACCCCGTTGACCGACGAGGACCGCTGGCCGTGGCTGCGCGCGGTGGCCGCCGCCATCGGGGAGCACGAGGCGGCGGGCCGGAGCATGGTCATCACCTGTTCGGCGCTCAAGCACGAGTACCGCGACCTGCTCCGCGAGGGCCACGACTCGGTCTGGTTCGCCCACGTGGACACCCGCGAGGAGGTCCTCGTCGAGCGGCTGCGCACGCGGACCGGCCACTACATGCCCGGATCGCTGCTGGAGAGCCAGCTCGCCACCCTCGAGCCCCTGACCGACGACGAGCCCGGCCACCGCTACGACGGCGAGGGCTCCATCGAGGAGACCGTCCAGACCCTCCTCCGCGAGCTCGCCGAGGAGCGCGGCACGTCCTGACGACGGGAGGGGCGAGGCACGAGCCCCTCCCCGAGGAAGGACTCGTCCCCGTCCCGCCGACGGGCGGGGCCGAGGAACGAGGTCCCCTCCCCGAGGCGGGACCAACCACGCTCAGCGCAGCCGGGGCACGGCTCCTGGCCGCGGTTGGAGGCCGGAGGCCGACCTACGCCATGTGCGGGTAGCGGTGGTCGCGGGCGGCGTCGAACGTCTCCTTGACCACTCGCGTCGACGTCCAGCGCTGCAGGTTCTGCGCGGCGCCGGCCTTGTCGTTGGTGCCCGAGGCGCGGGCACCGCCGAAGGGCTGCTGGCCCACGACGGCGCCGGTGGGCTTGTCGTTGACGTAGAAGTTGCCCGCGGCGTTGCGCAGCACGCGTGAGGCGTGTGCGATCGCCGCCCGGTCGCGGGCGATCACGGCCCCGGTGAGCGCGTAGGGCGCGACGGACTCCATCTGGTGCAGCACGGTGTCGTAGTCGGCGTCGTCGAAGACGTGCACGGCGAGCACCGGGCCGAAGTACTCGGTGCGGAACACCTCGTGGGTGGGGTCGGTGCCCTCGATCAGGGTGGGCCGGACGAAGAAGCCCTCGCTGTCGTCGGCGGTCCCACCGGCCACGACCGACAGGGAGGAGTCCGAGCGGGCCCGGTCGAGCACCCCGGAGAGCTTGCTGAAGCTCTTCCGGTCGATCACCGCGCCCAGGAAGTTCGAGAAGTCGGTGACCGGCCCCATCGGCAGCGAGTCCACGGTGTCCACCAGGTCGTCGCGGACGCGGTCCCACACGCTGCGCGGGACGTAGGCCCGGGAGGCCGCCGAGCACTTCTGGCCCTGGTACTCGAAGGCGCCGCGGACCAGCGCGGTGCGCAGCACGTCGACGTCGGCCGAGGGGTGCGCGACGACGAAGTCCTTGCCGCCGGTCTCCCCGACGATGCGCGGGTAGGAGCGGTACTCGGCGATCCGGGTGCCCACGGTGCGCCACAGGTGCTGGAACACCGCGGTCGACCCGGTGAAGTGGATGCCGGCCAGGTCGCGGTCGGCGAGCACCACGTCGGAGACGGCGACGCCGTCCCCGGGCAGCATGTTGATCACGCCGTCGGGCAGGCCGGCGGCCTCGAGCAGCCGCATGAGCTGGTGGGCGGCGAACTGCTGGGTGGGTGCGGGCTTCCACACGACGGTGTTGCCCATCAGCGCCGGCGCGGTGGGCAGGTTGCCGGCGATGGCGGTGAAGTTGAACGGGGTGACGGCGTAGACCGGGCCCTCGAGCGGGCGGTGGTCGATCCGGTTCCAGACCCCCGGTGAGCTCACCGGCTGCTCGGCGTGGATCTGCCGGGCGAAGTGCACGTTGTAGCGCCAGAAGTCGGCCAGCTCGCAGGCCGCGTCGATCTCGGCCTGGTACGCGGTCTTGGACTGCCCGAGCATGGTGGCGGCGTTGAGCGTCTGCCGCCACGGTCCGGCGAGCAGGTCGGCGGCCTTGAGGAAGACCGCGGCCCGGTCGTCCTGGGAGAGCTCGGCCCACCCGGGGGCGGCGGCCCGCGCGGCGGCCAGCGCGTCGGTGGCGTCGGCGGCGGTGGAGTGCGCCGACGTCCCCAGCACCTGGGCGTGGGCGTGCGGGGCGACGACGTCGAAGGACTCCCCACCGGCCATCCGCTGGACGCCGCCGATGGTGGCGGTGAGCTCGGCCGGCGCGGCGGCGAGCCGGGTCAGCTCGGCCTGCAGCTCGGCGCGCTCGGGAGAGCCGGGGGCGTACTGCAGCACCGTCTCGTTGCGCGGGCTGGGGACCTGGGTGATGCCGTCCACGGGAGAAGCAGCTCCTTGGGATCGAGTGGTGGCGCGGCCGCCCTTCAGGGGCCCGCGGCGAGCGTGCGAGTCGTGGGGGGAAGGGGGGTCCTTCCCTTCCTCAGGATCGGGTGAGCAGGGATCGGACGAAGAACTGGACGTTGGCAGGGCGCTCGGCCAGCCGGCGCATGAAGTAGCCGTACCAGTCGGCGCCGTAGGGCACGTAGGCCCGCACGGTGTGCCCCTCGTGGGCCAGCCGCTGCTGCTCGCCGGTGCGGATGCCGTACAGCAGTTGGAACTCGTGGCTGTCGGCGGCGCGGCCGGTCTCGGCCACCAGCTCCAGCGCGAGGGCGATCATCGCGGGGTCGTGGGTGCCGGCCATCGGGTACCCGTCGCCCCGGTAGAGCGTGGTGAGACAGCGCCGGTAGGCGGCGTCGACGTCGGCCTTCTCGGTGTGCGCGACGGCGGCCGGCTCGGCGTAGGCACCCTTGACCAACCGCACCCGGGAGCCGGCGACGGCGAGCGCGCGGGCGTCGTCCTCGGTGCGGTGCAGCGCGGCCTGCAGCACCGCGCCGGTGCCGGGGTGGTCGCGGCGCAGCTCGGCGAGCACGGCCAGCGTGGAGTCCACGGTGCGGTGGTCCTCCATGTCCAGCGTGACCGTCGTGCCGATCGCGGTGGCGGCCTCGACGACCGGGCGGACCAGCTCCAGGGCCACGTCGTGTCCGCCGGGCAGCGCCTGCCCGAAGGCCGACAGCTTCACCGACACCTCGGCCGCCCGCCCCAGCCGCAGCGGGGCCAGGCCGTCGAGCAGGGCGAGGTAGGCGTCCCGCGAACGGGTGGCCTCGGCGCGGTCGGTGACGTCCTCCCCGAGGTGGTCCAGGGTCACCGCGAGGCCCTCGGCGCGGAGTGACTCCACGGCGGCGAGGGCGTCGGGGAGGGTCTCCCCGGCCACGAAGCGGTCGACGACGCGGCGGGTCACCGGGGTGCCGACGACGGCCCTGCGCAGGGCCGGACGGCGGGACGCGGCGAGCAGGGCCTGACCGAGCACGGTGACCTCCGGGGGCGGGGTGGTGTGCCGACGACGCTAGGAGCGCGGACCGCGCGGGCACCAGCGACAGACGTCCGGACTCCTTCGTACGATCGTCTGATGCGGGACGACCTCCAGGACCTCGTTGACGAGGTGTCGAGGCTGCTGGGCGCGCCCGCGACGCTGGAGGACCCGGACTTCACCCTGCTGGCCTTCTGCGCCCAGGGGGAGGACACCGCCGGCACGGCCCTGGACGCCGTCCGCACCCGGTCGATCCTGACCCGCGGCTCGCCCGAGGCCACCCGGCGCTGGTTCACCGACTTCGGCATCGCCGCGGCCACGGCACCGCTGCGCACCCCGGCCGACCCGGTCGCCGGGATCCTCACCCGGCTCTGCCTGCCGGTCCGGCACCACGGCCGGCTGCACGGCTGGCTGTGGCTGCTCGACGAGGGCCGCACCGACACCACCGACGCCGACTCCCCCGCCCTGGCCGCGGCGATGGCGCTGGCCGCCCGGGCCGGCGCGCTGCTCGCGGCGACCCGCCCGGGCGCCGACGACCTGCCCGCGACCCTGCGCACCGCCCTCACCGGCGACGCACCGGCCGCGGCAGCCCTGGGGGTGGCGCTGGGCCCGGACACCCCGGTCACCGTCGTGGCGCTCCGCCCGGCCGGCCCGCTCCTGCCGGGCTGGACGCCCCCGGGGGCCGGCGCCGTCGGCGTCGTGACCGGCCGGTGGGTCGCGGTGCTCCTGCCGTTGCCGGGCACCGCCGACGCACGGCCCGCCGGGGCACTGACCGCGGCTGCGCTGCGTGACCTGCCGGCGGGCAGCACGGCCGGTGTCGCGACCGCGCGCCTGGGCTGCAGCGCGCTGACCGTGCAGTGGCAGGAGGCCCGGGACGCCGCGCGGGTGGCGGCGGTGGAGCCGCGGCTGGCTCCGGTCGCCTCCTGGTCGGAGCTCGGGGCGTGGCGGCAGGTGGTCCGGCTCGACGGCCCGGACCCGGCCTTCGCCGCGCTGCTGGCCGACCCGGTGCTCAGCCGCACCGCCGACGTCTGGCTGGACGCCGCCGCCTCCCCGCAGCGCGCAGCCGCCCTGCTGACCGTGCACCGGCAGACGCTGTACTACCGGCTGGGCCGGATCGCGGAGCTGACCGGGCTGGACCTCGCCGATGGGGCCGACCGGCTGGCGCTGCACCTCGCCGTCCGGGCGGCCCGGCTGGGCGCCCCCGCGGCGGACCCGGCGCGAGCGGACCGCCCGGCGCCGGTGGTGCCCTAGGGTCTGCTGGTCGTGGCACGGAACGGGACGGCGGGCGTCGACGTGATGCTGGCCCTGCGCACCGGCACCGCCACCGAGCACCAGCAGCTCGAGGACTCCCTCGACCTGCTCGACCCGGCTCTCGACGCGGCCCGGCTGGGGCACGTGCTGGACCGGATGCACGGGTTCTGGGTCGCCGCCGAGGCCGGCCTGGACGACTGGGCGGCCGCCGACCCGGACACCGCCACCGCGCTGGACTGGCCGGCCCGGCGCCGGGCGCACCTGTTCGCCGCCGACCTGGCCGCCCTGGGCCGGGCCCCGGAGGGCGACGCGCCGGCGCTGGACCCGGTCGTCGACACGGCCACGGCGCTGGGGCGGCTGTACGTGCTGGAGGGCTCGACGCTGGGCGGGCAGTTCATCGACGCCCACCTGGCCACGCTGCCGACGCTGGCCGGCGCGGCACGGCTCCACGCGTTCTCCCCCTACGGCGAGCGGACCGGGGCGATGTGGGCGGCGTTCCGCCGGGTCGTGCGCGACCGGCTCGCATCCGGCCCGGACGCCGACACCGCCGTGTCAGCCGCACGCCGTACCTTTCACGGACTGGCCGCGTGGTGCACCGACGTAGAGCAGCCTGCGTCGCACCCGGCCGTCCCGTCGTCGTCCCCTCCGGGAGGTGTCCCCGCGTGACCGATCTGCGCCCGTCGCCGTGGCTGGACCCGGAGACCCCGGTCGACCTCACCAACTGCGAGCGCGAGCCCATCCACGTGCCCGGCAGCATCCAGCCGCGCGGGGTGCTGATCGCGGTCAGCGAGCCCGACCTCGTCGTCGAGCAGGTGTCGGAGAACCTCGCCGACGTCACCGGGGTGGACTGGACCGCGGCGCTGGGCCGGCCGTTGGCCGACGTGCTGGGCACCGTGCCCGCCCAGGCGGTGGCCCGGTCGGCCGCGGCCTTCGGCGACCTGCGCGAGCGCAACCCGGTCGAGCTGACCCTGGACCTCGACGGCAGCCCCGTGCCGGTGGACGCGATCCTGCACCGCGCCCTGCACGGCGAGGCCGGCCCGCCCATCGGGGTGCCCGAGGCCGCGGACGCCCCGGCCAGCAGCCTGGTGATCGAGCTCGAGCCCGCCTTCGGCCCGCGCCCCTTCAGCTTCCCGAACACCTACCAGGCCGTCCGCGGGACCATCGCCGAGCTCAACCGCGCCACCGACCTGCAGGAGCTCTACGACACCACCGTCGCCGCCGTCCGCAGCCTCACCGGGTTCGACCGGGTGATGCTCTACCGGTACGACGCCGAGTTCAACGGCGAGGTCGTCGCCGAGGCCGCCGCCGGCCACCTCGAGCCGTTCCTCGGGCTGCACTACCCGGCCTCGGACATCCCGCCGCAGGCCCGGGCGCTGTACGAGAAGAGCTGGATCCGGCTCATCTCCGACGTCTCCTACCTCCCGGCCCGCCTGCACCCGGTCGCCCACCCGGCGACCGGTGAACCGCTGGACCTGACCTACTCCACGCTGCGCAGCGTCTCCCCGCTGCACGTGGAGTACCTGCACAACATGGGCGTGCGCTCGTCCATGTCGATCTCCCTGCTGCGCGACGAGAAGCTGTGGGGCCTCATCGCCTGCCACCACTACTCCGGACCGCACGCCCCGCCGTACGCCACCCGCGCGGCCGCGGAGTTCCTGGCCTCCACGCTGTCGCTGCGCCTGGTCGACCGCGCCGCCGAGGAGGAGGTGCGCCGGGCGCTGCGGGCCCGGTCCACGCTGGCGTGGCTGACCGCGGCCACCCTGGACGAGGACCGCCCGCTGGCCGAGTCGCTGCTGGGCACCCCCGACCTGCTCGACCTGGTCGAGGCCGACACCGTCGTGGTGCACCTGCAGGGCCGCACCGCCGTGCGCGGTGCGCCGCTGGACCCGGGCACCGCCGCGGCGATCGCCGGTTGGGCCGCCGACCAGCACGTCGACGTCGCCCACTCCGACGCGCTGCCCGCCGTCGCCCCGCAGCTCGACGTGCCCCGTCACCTGGCGTGCGGCGCGCTCGTCGTGCCGCTGCCGGACGGGCAGTACGTCCTGTGGGCCCGGGGCGAGCACCTGCGCACCGTCGACTGGGGTGGCGACCCGCGGGCCAAGGTGATCACCCTGCAGGAGGGCGAGGACGTCCGCATCTCCCCCCGGAAGTCCTTCGCCCGCTGGCAGGAGGCCGTGCGCGACCGGTCGCAGCCGTGGACCCCCGAGGAGGTCACCGAGGCCACCGCGCTGCGCACCAACCTGCTCGAGGCGCTGTACGCCCGCAGCCGCCGGGTGGCCCGGGCCGCGGAGACGCTGCAGCGCAGTCTGCTGTCCGAGCCCCCGCAGCCCGACCACCTGCAGATGGCCGTGCGCTACGTGCCCGCCGCCCGCGAGGCCCAGGTCGGCGGCGACTGGTACGACGTGTTCACCCAGCCCGACGGGGCGACCGTGCTCGTCATCGGCGACGTGGTCGGCCACGACGTGGAGGCCGCGGCGGTCATGGGCCAGCTGCGCGGCCTGCTGCGTGGGATCGCCTTCGACGCCGAGGTCGGACCCGCGGGCGTGCTGAGCCGGTTGGACCGGGCGATCGAGGGCCTGCGGGTGGCCGCGATGGCCTCGGTGCTCGTCGCCCGGCTCGAGCAGACTGACGAGGAGCGCGAGCGCGGCGTCAGCCGGATCCGCTGGTCCAACGCCGGCCACCTGCCCCCGCTGGTGCTCCCGGCGTCCGGGGACGCCGTGCTGCTGGGCACCGACACCCGGGCCGACCTGCTGCTCGGGGTCGCCCCGGGGACGACCCGGCACGAGCACGAGGCCGTGGTCGAGCGCGGATCCACCGTGCTGCTGTACACCGACGGGCTCGTCGAGCGCCGGGACCAGGTGTTCGACGAGGGCATCGCCCGGTTGCTGACCGAGATCGCCGGGCACGGCGAGACCCCGGTGGAGGAGCTGGTCGACCTGCTGCTGGAGCGGATGCTGCCCGACCGCGCGGAGGACGACGTGGCGCTGCTCGCCGTCCGGCTGCACGAGCAGGACCGCCCGCGCCCCGACCGCTGAGTCAGCCCGCCAGCGTGGCGAGCAGCTCCCGGACGGCGGACCGGCCGGCCCGGTTCGCCCCGATCGTGCTCGCCGAGGGCCCGTAGCCGACCAGGTGCAGCCGGGGCTCGCCGACGACCGTGGTGCCCTCGACCGCGATGCCGCCGCCGGGGGCCCGCAGGTGCAGGGGCGCCAGGTGCTCCAGGGCGGCCCGGAAGCCGGTGGCCCACAGCACGACGTCGACGTCCAGCGTGCGGGCCGGTGACCCGTCGACACCGTCCCAGGCCAGTCCCGCGGGGGTCATCCGGTCGAAGACCGGCAGCGCGTCCAGGACGCCGCGCGCCCGGGCCCGGCGGACCTCGTCGGTGACCGGCAGCCCGGTCACGCTGACCACGCTCGCCGGGGGCAGCCCCGCGCGGACCCGCTCGGCGACCATCGCGACCGCGGCCCGGCCGGCGTCCTGGTCGAAGTCGTCCTCCCGCCAGACGGGGGGACGACGGGTCAGCCAGCTGGTCGTGGTGACCTCGGCGATCTCCACGAGCAGCTGCAGCGCCGAGATGCCCCCGCCGACGACGGCCACGTGCTGCCCGGCGAACTCCGCCGCCGTCCGGAAGTCCGCGGCGTGCAGCTGCCGGCCGCCGAAGGTCTCCCGACCGGGGTAGGCGGGCCAGAACGGGCGGGACCAGGTGCCGGTGGCGTTGACCAGCCCACGGGCGGTCCACTCCCCTGCCGACGTCTCCAGCCGGTAGCCGTCGTCGGTGCGTGTGACCCGGCGGACCGCGACGGGACGGTGCACCGGGAGCGAGTAGTGCTCCTCGTAGGCCGCGAAGTAGCGGGCCATCGCCACGGAGGCCCGCTCGTCCGGGTCCCCGGTGAGCGCCATCCCGGGCAGGTCGGCGATGCCGTTGGCGCGCTCGAGCCGCAGCGAGGCCCACCGGTGCTGCCACGCTCCGCCGGGCCCGTCGTCGGCGTCCAGGACGACGAAGTCGGTGCCCGCACGGTGCAGCGCATACGCCGCCGAGAGGCCCGCCTGGCCCGCTCCGACGACCACCACCTCCGCGTGCACGGCCGGCGCAACACCACCGACGGTCCGGTCATGCCCGACCCCGCGGGGGGAGCCCGGCGGAACGGTGTCCAACGCCATGGTTGCGCGCGCCACCTGCGGGCATGACCGGACAGTGCTGCAAGGGCGAGACGTCACCGTGTCGGGTGACCCCTCGGTCGGTTACCGCCACGTGGGGTGCCTCGGCACCGTCGACGCCCCGACGACCACGGCGCTGGCCGACCACCTCCGCCCCCGGCTCGAGGCCGGTGACCCGCTCGTGCTGGCCTGCTCGGCAGCCCTCCGCGACGCCCTCCAGGCCCGTCTGCCCTCCGGTGCGTCCGTCGCCGTGGTCGACGAGGACGTGCTCGGCGGGCGGACGTCGGACGCCCTGGCCGGCTACACCGCGCTGATCGACGAGCACGCGCCCGCGGCGGGCTCCCGTCTGCTGCTGGTCACCGACAGCTCGCACGGCTCCGGCCGCCTCGCCTGGCTGCAGACCGAGGCGCTGCTGAACCACGTGCTGGCCGACCGGGCGCTGGACCACGTCTGCCTGCTCGACCACGCCGACCTCGGTGACGACGTCGACCGCGCGTCCTCCTGCCACCCGCGGCTGCTCCGGGTCGACGGCGTGGTGGCCAACGCCGGGTACCGCGAACCGGCCGACCTGCTGCGGGAGCTCGGCCGCGTCGATCTGGCCGACCCGCTCGAGGACGCCCCGCCCACCCTCGCCCTCCAGGACGTCAGCGACATGCGGGTGCTCCGCCGGGCGCTGCAGGGCCTGTTCGCCGACGGTCCGCTGCCCGCCGACGACGCCGAGGACCTGGTGCTGGCCATCGACGAGGTCGTGGCCAACGCCGCTGAGCACGGTGTCCCGCCCGTCGACGTGCGCCTCTGGGTGACCCCGGAGCAGGTGCTGTGCGTGGTCAGCGACCACGGGCCCGGCTTCGACGAGCCGCTCACGGGCTACGGCCCGGCCCACGGTGGCGACCTGTCCGTCGGCGGGATGGGGCTGTGGCTGGCCCGCCGGGCGGTGGACTCGATGACCACCGGACCGCTGGAGGCCGACGGCGAGGGCTGCGTCGTCCGGTTGTCGATCGACCCGCGGCTGCGCTCGGCCGACCGGGTCAGCTGACGGGGACGGCCCCGGCCTCCTCGATCAGCCGGGCCTGCTCCCGGCACCACGGGGACCAGGCGTCGCCCTCGACGTCCTGCCGGGCCCGGAAGGCCGACCAGGACAGCAGCTCCCAGTCGCCGACCTCGTCGTCGGCCGGGCGCGGGTCGCCGTGGAACACCCCGACGTACACCGGGCAGATCTCGTTCTCCACGACCCCGGCGAACTCCGCCCGGTACCGGTAGCCCGGGAGCACCGGCTCCAGGGCGGTGACGGTGAGGCCCAGCTCGTCGTCGGCGCGGCGGGCGATGGCAGCCCCGTCGTCCTCACCGGGACCGGGGTGCCCGCAGACGGTGTTGGTCCACATCCCGGGGAAGGTCTGCTTGACCTGGGCCCGGCGGGTCACCAGCAGCCGACCGGCCTCGTCGAAGAGGTAGGCCGAGAAGGCGCGGTGCAGAGGGGTCTCCCCGTGGTGCACGAGCCGCTTGGGCATCGTGCCGACCTGCCGGCCGTCGTCGTCCACGAGCACGATGAGTTCTTCGGCCACACCGCCATCGTCCCACGACGCTGCCCGGCGACGTGCTCGCTCAGGCGTCGAAGTCCACGGTGACCTGGTCGGACAGCGGGACGGTCTGGCAGGTGAGCACGTAGCCCCGGGCGACCTCGTCGGGGTCCAGGGCGTAGTTGCGGCGCATCTCGACCTCACCCTCGGTGACCTTCGCCCGACAGGTGCCGCAGACCCCGCCCTTGCAGGCGAACGGCAGGTCCGAACGCACCCGCTGGGCGCTGTCCAGCACCGGCACGTCCTGCTCCAGGGACAGCGTGGTCGACCGGCCGTCCAGCACGATCGTGACCTCGCTGGTCGGTCCCTCCGCCCCCTTCTCCTCCCGGCGCACCGGCTCCGGCGGCGCGTCGTCGACGAAGAAGAGCTCCTGGTGCACCCGTTCCCTAGGCACCCCCAGCTCGGCCAGCAGGTCCCGGGCCTCGGTGACCATGCCGTGCGGCCCGCACAGCCACCAGTGCTCCACGTCGGGCACGTCGACCAGCGCGGCCACCAGGGTGCGCAGCCGCTCGCCGTCCAGCCGACCGCTGGTCACCTCGGCGTCGCGCGGTTCGCGGGAGAGCACGTGCACCAGCTGCAGCCGGTGGCCGTAGCGGTCCTTCATGTCCGCCAGCTCGTCGGCGAACATCACGGTGTTGGTGCGCCGGTTGCCGTAGAACACGGTGACCGTGGACTCGTCGTCCTTCAGCACGCTGCCGGCCAGGCTCAACACCGGGGTGACCCCGGAACCGGCGACGACGAACACGTGGTCGGCCGCGGTGGACAGGTCGGCGGTGAAGGTGCCGCTGGGGGGCAGCACGTCGATCTGCTGGCCGGGGCGCACCTCGTTGACCAGCCACGCCGAGAAGTAGCCGCCGGGCACCTCGCGCACCCCGACGCGGGGGGCCTCACCGACCGGCGCGCAGATCGAGTACGACCGGCGCTCGTCGCGGTCGCCGTCGACCCGGCGCAGGGTGAGCGCCTGGCCGGGGGCGAACGCGTAGTCCTCGGCCAGCTCGGCGGGGACGTCGAAGGTGACCGCGACCGCGTCATCGGTGAGCTGGTCGACGCGGGCGACGGTCAGCGGGTGGAACTGCGGGCGGCGACGCGCGGGGGCGCTCACTCAGATCTCCTTGACGTGCTCGAACGGCTCGCGGCAGGTGCGGCAGCGACGCAGTGCCTTGCAGGCGGTGCCGCTGAACTCCGAGAGCTCCTCGGTGTCCGCGGACCCGCACAGCGGGCAGGCCGCGGTGCGCCGGGTGGGGCCCAGCGACAGGGGCACGGGCCCGGCGGCGCGGACGGGGGCGTGCCCGGGCGGGGCGATGCCGCCCTCGGCGAGCTTGCGCCGGCCGTCCTCGCTGATCCAGTCGGTGCTCCACGGCGGGGACAGCACCGTGCGGACGTCCACGTCGGCGAACCCGGCCCGGTGCAGGGCGTGCACCAGGTCCGCGCGCATGACGCCCATCGCCGGGCAGCCGGAGTAGGTCGGGGTGATGGTGACGACCACGGTGCCGTCCTCGGCGGTGCGCACGTCGCGCAGCACGCCGAGGTCGGCCAGCGTCAGCATCGGGAGCTCGGGGTCGGTGACCGTCTCGGCGACGTCCCGGGGGTCGGTCAGCACGGCGCTCACCAGGTCGCCGCCGGGTGCTCGCGGGCCAGGCCCTGCAGGGTCGCCAGCAGCGGGGCCAGCTCGGCGGTGTGCTGCCCGGCGCGCCCGGGGCTGGGGCGTTCGGTCGGCCACGGGGGGACGGCGAGGGTGGCGCGCTCGAGCACCATGGTCAGCACGCCGCGCACCTCCTCGCGCACCCCGGCGGGGTCGACGGCGACACCGGCGGCGGTCAGCCGGGTCTCCACCTCGGTGGCGGTGAACAGGTCGGCCAGCAGCGGCCAGACGGCCTCCACCCCGGCCTGCGCCCGGCGGTGGGACTCCGGGGTGCCGTCACCCAGGCGCAGCACCCAGCGGGCCGCGTGGTCGCGGTGGTAGGTCAGCTCGGGGACGCCCTTGGCCGCGATCGCGGACAGCACCGGGTCGCGGGACTCCCGCAGCTGGGCGAACAGCGCCAGCCGGAACGTGCTGGCCACGAGCAGCCGGACCATCGTCTGGGCGAAGTCGCCGCCGTCGGCCTCCACGAGGTGGTGGTGCACGAACTCGTCGGCGTCCCGGAAGTAGGCCAGCGCGTCCTCGTCGGGGATCGAGTCGGTCGCGTGCTCCCGGCTGCGCCCGAGCACCCCGGCCGAGCCGGCGCGGGCCAGCAGCAGCCGGGCCTGCCCGAGCAGGTCCAGCCCGCAGTTGGCGATCGCGACCTCCTCCTCCAGCTCGGGCGACCGGGTCGCCCACTCGGTCAGCCGCTGGCACAGCACGAGCGCGTCGTCCCCGAGCATCAGGCAGTAGGCACCCAGGTCAGCCGCGTCGACCCCGTCGGGGACCGTGGTGTCCACGCCGGCCAACGGATCGTCGAACCCGGTCCCGAACGCCCACTGCCCCTCCCCCCCGTGCGCGGTGTCCAACGCGTCGTACACGGTCTCTTCGTGAGCCACCGCGGTGCTCCTTCTTCCATGGGCCAGTCGGCCACGCGCCCGGAACGGGTGCGGGCACTGCGGCCCCCTCGTAGGGGCCCCGACTCCCGAGGAACGAGGGAGGTGGGGGGACGAGGGGGTCCTTCACATGTGCGGTACGTCGTCCGGGATCTCGTAGAACGTCGGGTGCCGGTAGACCTTGTCCCCGGCGGGGGCGAACATCGGGTCCTTCTCGTCCGGGCTGGACGCGGTGATGTCGTTGGCCTGCACGACCCAGATGCTCACGCCCTCGTTGCGGCGGGTGAACAGGTCCCGCGCGGCGTGCACGGCCATCTCGTCGTCAGGGGCGTGCAGCGAGCCGACGTGCACGTGGTTCAGCCCGCGCTTGCCCCGGACGAACACCTCGTACAGCGGCCAGTCCCGCCGGGTGTTGGCCGCGGTCGGCTCTGCGCCGCTGGGGATGTCCGGCCCGGTGGGGACGGCGCCGTGGCCGCCCTCGGCGGTGGTCTCACCGGCCGACGGGGTCGTCGGCTCGCTCACGACGCGTGCTTGTCCGCGTACGCGGTCGCCGCCTCGAGCACCCAGGCGTTGTCGTCGCGGGCGGCCCGACGACGGGAGACCCGCTCCTCGTTGCAGGGGCCGTTGCCGGAGATGACCTGCTTGAACTCGGCCCAGTCGATCTGGCCGAACCGGTAGCGGCCGGTCTCGGGGTCCAGCGCGAGCTCGGGGTCGGGCAGCGTCACGCCCAGGGCCGCGGCCTGCGGGACGGACATGTCGACGTAGCGCTGGCGCAGTTCGTCGTTGCTGTGCCGCTTGACGCCCCAGGCCATCGACTGCGCCGAGTTCGGGCTGTCGTCGTCCGGCGGGCCGAACATCATCAGCGAGGGCCACCACCAGCGGTCCACGGCGTCCTGCACCATGGCGCGCTGGGCGTCGGTGCCGCGCATCATCGTCATCAGCAGCTCGTAGCCCTGCCGCTGGTGGAAGGACTCCTCCTTGCAGACCCGGATCATCGCGCGCGCGTAGGGGCCGTAGCTGCTGCGGCACAGCGGGACCTGGTTGCAGATCGCCGCGCCGTCGACCAGCCAGCCGATGACGCCGCAGTCGGCGTAGGTCAGCGTGGGGTAGTTGAAGATCGAGCTGTACTTCTGCCGACCCTCGATGAGCATGTCGGTGAGATCGGCCCGGTCGGCGCCGAGGGTCTCGGCCGCGGAGTACAGGTACATCCCGTGCCCGGCCTCGTCCTGCACCTTGGCCAGCAGGACCGCCTTGCGGCGCAGCGACGGCGCGGCGAGCAGCCAGTCGCCCTCGGGCTGCATCCCGATGATCTCCGAGTGCGCGTGCTGGGCGATCTGGCGCACCAGGCCCTTGCGGTAGGCCTCGGGCATCCAGTCGCGCGGCTCGACCCGGTGGTCGGCGGCGATCGTGGCGTCGAAGTGCGCCTGCAGCGCGGCCTCGTCGAGGACGGGGGCGGCGACGGGAGCGTCGGCGGAGCGGTCGAGCGTCGGTGCGGACATCGGGATGAGCCTCCTGCGGTCATTTACTGACCAAGCGGTCGGTAATGAGTGTGCCGCAGGTGGACGTGCTCCACAACCCCGTCTTGACAGCCCACGCCCTGCGGTAGTTGGTTACTGACCGGGCGGTCGGTAAATCGTCCGTCGCACGTGACCGCGCACCGCCGCCGGAGTACCAGGGAAGGCCCCCTCGTGAGCGCACCGACCACCAGCCCGACCGCGAAGCGCCTGGGCACGGCCCCCGACCCGGCCACCCTCGACCCGGCCGAGCGGATGGGGGTCGACGAGCTGCGCGCCCTGCAGCTCGAGCGGCTGCAGTGGACCCTGCGGCACGCCTACGAGAACGTGCCGCACTACCGCCGGGCCTTCGACGCCCACGGCGTGCACCCCGACGACTGCCGCTCGCTGGAGGACCTCGCGCGCTTCCCCACCACGTCCAAGGCCGACCTGCGGGAGAACTACCCGTTCGGGATGTTCGCCGTCCCCCAGGAGCAGGTGCGCCGCGTGCACGCCTCCTCCGGCACGACCGGCAAGCCCACCGTCGTCGGCTACACCGAGCGCGACATCGCCACCTGGGCCGGCGTGATGGCCCGCAGCATCCGGGCCGCCGGCGGTCGGCCCGGGGACACCCTGCACAACGCCTACGGCTACGGGCTGTTCACCGGCGGGCTGGGCGCGCACTACGGCGCCGAGGCGCTGGGCTGCACCGTCGTCCCGGTCTCGGGGGGCATGACCCCGCGGCAGGTGCAGCTGATCGGGGACTTCGAGCCCCGGATCATCATGGTCACCCCCAGCTACATGCTCGCCGTGGTCGACGAGTTCGAGCGGCAGGGCATCGACCCCCGCTCCAGCAGCCTGCAGATCGGCATCTTCGGCGCCGAGCCCTGGACCGAGCAGATGCGCCAGGAGATGGAGGACCGGCTCGACATCGACGCGGTCGACGTCTACGGCCTGAGCGAGGTCATGGGCCCCGGCATCAGCCAGGAGTGCGTGGAGACCAAGGACGGCCTGCACGTCTGGGAGGACCACTTCTACCCCGAGGTCGTCGACCCGACGACGGTCGAGCCGCTGGCCGAGGGCTGCGAGGGCGAGCTGCTGTTCACCTCCCTCACCAAGGAGGCGCTGCCGATCATCCGGTACCGCACCCGGGACCTCACCCGGCTGCTGCCCGGCACCGCCCGGCCCGGGATGCGGCGGATGCAGAAGGTCACCGGCCGCACCGACGACATGATCATCCTGCGCGGGGTGAACCTCTTCCCGACCCAGATCGAGGAGGTCGTGCTCCGCACCCCCGGCCTGTCCCCGCACTTCGCCCTGGAGCTGTCCACCCGCGGCCGGATGGACCACCTGGTGGTCTCCGTCGAGGCCCGCCCGGACTGCCCGCCCGAGCGCCGCGCGGTCGCCGCCCAGGAGGTGCAGGTGCTGGTCAAGGAGACCGTGGGCACCAGCGTCGAGGTGGTCGTCGTCGACCCGGCCACGCTGGCCCGCTCGATGGGCAAGCTGCAGCGGCTCACCGACCGGCGCGAGCGCGCATGACGGCCCCCACCCGGCGCGGCCGGCCCGGACACTCGCTGGACTCGCTGCTCGACGTCGCCGTCGCGCTCTTCATCGAACGCGGTTTCGAGGCCACCTCGATGGACGCCCTGGCCGACCGGTTGGGCGTCACCAAGTCCGCGATCTACCACCACGTGCCCTCCAAGGTGGAGCTGCTGCGGCTGGCCCTGGACCGGGCGCTGGACGGGCTGTTCGCCGTGCTGTCCGAGCCCGGGGCGGCCCAGGGGCCGGCCATCGACCGGCTCGAGCACGTGGTGCGCGGCTCGGTCGGCGTGCTCACCGACCGGCTGCCCTTCGTCACCCTGCTGCTGCGGGTCCGCGGCAACTCCCACGTCGAGTCGCACGCCCTGCACCGCCGTCGCGACTTCGACCACCGGGTGACCGAGCTGGTGCGCGAGGCCGTCGCCGAGGGGTCCGTCCGACCCGACGTCGACCCCCGGGTCACCAGCCGACTGCTCTTCGGCACCGTCAACTCCCTCACCGAGTGGTACCGCCCGGGCGGCGGCCTGTCGCCGTCCGACCTCGCGGACGGCCTGGTCACCACCCTCTTCGCCGGCCTGCGCGCCCCGACCCGACCCCAGGAGCACCGATGACCGCTGCACCCCTGCTCGAGAGCTACGCCGCCGGTGCCTGGTGGTCCAGCGCCGACGAGGGCACCCCGCTCCCGGACGCCGTCACCGGGGAGACCGTCGCCCGGATCAGCAGTCGCGGGCTGGACGTCGCCGGGATGGTGGCCCACGCCCGCACGGTCGGCAGCCCGGCGCTGCGCGAGCTGACGTTCCACCAGCGCGCCGGTCTGCTCAAGGCGGTCGCGCTGCAGCTGATGGCCCGCAAGGAGGAGTTCTACGTCCTCTCCCACCGCACCGGCGCCACCGACGGCGACAACGCCGTGGACATCGACGGCGGCTTCGGCACCGTGCTGTCCTACGCCTCCACCGGACGCCGCGAGCTGCCCGACGACACCCTGGTGCTCGACGGCCCGCCCACCCCGCTGGGCCGGCGGGGCACCTTCCTCGGCCAGCACGTCTACACCTCGCTGACCGGCGTCGCGGTGCAGGTCAACGCCTTCAACTTCCCGGTCTGGGGGATGCTGGAGAAGCTGGCCCCGGCCTTCCTCGCCGGGATGCCCACGATCGTCAAGCCGGCCTCGCAGACCGCCTACCTCACCGAGGCGGTGTTCCGGGCGATGGTCGAGACAGGCCTGCTGCCCGAGGGCTCGGTGCAGCTGCTCGCGGGCTCGGCGTCCGGGCTGCTGGACCACCTCGACGGCCAGGACCTGGTCGGCTTCACCGGCTCGGCCACCACCGCGGCCCTGCTGCGCAGCCACCGGGCCGTCACCGAGCGGGCGGTCCGGTTCAACGCCGAGGCCGACTCGCTCAACTGCTCGGTGCTGGGCCCCGACGCCGGCCCCGACACCCCGGAGTTCGACCTGTTCGTCCGCGGCCTGGTCACCGAGATGACGGTCAAGGCCGGTCAGAAGTGCACCGCGATCCGCCGGGCGATCGTGCCGCGCGAGCACGTGGACGCCGTCGTCGAGGCCACCCGGGCCGCGCTCGAGCAGGTCGTCGTCGGCGCCCCGGGGGGCGACGGCGTGACCATGGGCGCGCTGGCCTCCCGGGACCAGCGCGACGAGGTGCTGCGCGCGGTCGACCGGCTGCGCACGCACGCCGAGCTCGTCGTCGGGGACCCGACCGACTTCACCGTCACCGGCGCCGACCGCGACCGGGGGGCGTTCCTGCCCCCGATGCTGTTGCGCTGCGACGACGCAGGCGCGCCCGAACCGCACGACGTCGAGGCCTTCGGCCCGGTGTCCACCGTGCTGTCCTACTCCGACCTGGACGACGCGATCGCCCTGGCCCGCCGCGGCCAGGGATCGCTGGTGGCCAGCCTGGTCACCCACGACCCGGCCGTCGCCCGGGCCTTCGTGCTGGGCGCGGGGTCGGCACACGGCCGGGTGCACGTGCTGGACCGGGACGACGCCCGGGAGTCCACCGGGCACGGCTCCCCGCTGCCGGTGCTGGTGCACGGCGGCCCCGGACGGGCCGGCGGGGGCGAGGAGCTGGGCGGCGTCCGCGGCGTGCTGCACCACATGCAGCGCACCGCCGTGCAGGGGTCGCCGGACCTGCTCACCGGGGTCGGCCGACGCTGGGTCGCCGGCGCCGCCCGCAGCGAGGACGGCGTGCACCCCTTCCGGAAGTCCCTGGCCGAGCTCCGCATCGGGGACTCGGTGACCGCCGGGCCCCGGGAGATCACGCTGGAGGACGTCGAGCACTTCGCCGCGTTCACCGGCGACACGTTCTACGCGCACATGGACGAGGAGGCAGCCCGGGCCAACCCGCTGTTCGGCGGCCGGGTCGCGCACGGCTACCTGGTGCTCAGCTGGGCCGCCGGGTTGTTCGTGGACCCCGACCCGGGCCCGGTGCTGGCCAACTACGGCCTGGACTCGCTGCGGCTGCTCACCCCGGTCAAGCCCGGCGACAGCGTGACGGTGACCCTGACGGCCAAGCAGATCACCCCGCGCGGGGGCGCCGACCACGGCGAGGTCCGCTGGGATGCCGTCGTCGTCAACTCCGCCGGCGACCCGGTGGCCACGTACGACGTGCTCACCATGGTGGCCAAGCAGTGGCCTCCCGCAGAGGCCTCAGGCGGGCAGTGACCAGTCGACCGGGTCGGCGCCCTGCGCCACGAGCAGGGCGTCGACCCGGCTGAACGGCCGCGAACCGAAGAACCCCCGCGAGGCACTCAGCGGGGAGGGGTGCACCGAGGCCACCGAGGGCACCGGACCGAGGGCCTCGGTGAGCCCCTGCGCGTCCTTGCCCCACAGCACCGCGGCCATCGGCTGCCCGGCCGCGGCCCGCTCCACCAGCACCGCGATGGCGTGCGCGGTCACCTGCTCCCAGCCGCGGCGGCGGTGCGAGCCGGCCTCCCCGGGCCGCACGGTCAGGCACCGGTTGAGCAGCAGCACCCCGCGGTCCCGCCAGGCGGTCAGGTCACCGTGCGGCGGGGGCTCGACGCCGAGGTCGTCGCGCAGCTCTCGGTAGACGTTCACCAGGCTGCGGGGCAGCGGCCGGACGTCACGGTCGACGGCGAAGCTCAGCCCGATCGGGTGGCCCGGGGTCGGGTAGGGGTCCTGCCCGACGACCAGCACCCGGACGTCGGCCAGCGGGGTGGCGAAGGCCCGGAACACCTGGTCGGGGTGCGGGAGCCAGGGTCGGCCGGCGGCGGTCTCGGCGGCCAGGAAGGCCAGCACCGCGTCGATGCGCTCCTCGACCGGCGTCAGGGCCGCGGCCCAGTCGGGGGCCATCAGCCCGCGGTCGGCGAGGTCCTGCAGGGTGCCCACCCGGCCGAGACTAGGTGGGCACCCGAGGGCTCACTTCGCCGGCGGGGCCATCAGCTCGAGGGCGATGTTGTCGGGGTCGCGGAACTCCAGGATGTAGCCGGCACCGATGTCCTTGACGCCCTCGTGGGCGATGCCCAGGGAGTCCAGGTGGGCGGCGGCCTCGTCCAGGGCCTCCTTGGAGGAGACGGCGAACGCGACGTGGTCCAGGCCGGTGCGGTCCTCGCTGAAGGTGTCGTCGGCGACCGGGCGCAGGCCCAGCAGTGACTCACCGAGGGCGTAGATGACACCGCCGAAGGCGAAGTCGGGGGCGTCCTCGGTCTGGCCGTCGATGGCGACCGGGAGGGCGAACACGTCGTCGTAGAACTTCCGCGAGCGGTCGATGTCGGTGACCGTCAGACGGACGTGCGCGTAGTGGCTGGTGGTGATCGGCATGGTCCTGCAGTGCCCGATCCGACCGTGCTCAACCGGGTGCAGGCGGACGCATCTGTCCGACCCACCCGGCATCCTGTCGGCGTGGACACCTTCACCCGCAGCGGCCTGACCTTCGACGTGCGCGACGCCGGCCCGGGCGACGGCACCCCGGTGGTGCTCCTGCACGGGTTCCCGCAGCACGCCGGGAGCTGGGACCGGGTGGTGCCGACCCTCCACGAGGCCGGGCTCCGCACGCTGGCCCCCGACCAGCGCGGGTACTCCCCCGCGGCCCGGCCCACCGGCCGCCGGTCCTACGTCGTCCGCGAGCTGGTGGACGACGTCCTGGCGCTCCTGGACGCCGCCGGTCTGGAGCGGGCGCACGTGGTCGGGCACGACTGGGGTGCGATGGTCGCCTGGTCCGCGGCGGCCTGGCACCCCGACCGGGTCAGCAGCCTGACCGCCGTCTCGGTGCCGCACCCGGCCGCGTTCACCCGCTCGTTCCTCACCAGCTCGCAGGGCGTGAAGTCGGCCTACATGGCCTTCTTCCAGCTGCCCGTCGTGCCGGAGAGGCTGCTCACCCGGGGCAACGGCGTGTTCCTGCGCGACCTCCTGGTGCGCGCCGGGATGCCCCGCCCCGACGCCGAGGACACCGTGGCCCGGCTGCGTCCGGCCGGCGCGCTCACCGCCGCGCTGGACTGGTACCGCGCGCTGCCGCTGGGTGCGGGTGACGGCGTCGGCCGGGTCCGGGTGCCCACCCTGCACGTGTGGAGCGACCGGGACGGCTTCCTCGGCCGGGCCGGCACGGAGGCGACCGCGCCCTACGTGACCGGGGAGTACCGCCTGGAGGTGCTGCCCGGGGTCACGCACTGGGTGCCCGAGACCGCCGGCCCCCGGCTCGGGGAGCTGGTCGCCGAGCACGTGCGGGCCCACGGGTGAACCGGGGCGAGCTGCTGGCCGCCCGGGTGCGGGCCCAGCAGCTGGACCGCGACGAGGGCACGGTCGACGACACCGCGGTGCTCGACCTCGGGGTCCAGGGCACCGGCCCGCCCGGGGCGGCCCGCTGGGCCCTGGCACTCCGCGGCCTGGCGCGGCCCGCCGCGGCGGAGCTGGCACTGGTCTGGTCGGTCCGCGGCGCCCCGCACGTGTACCGGCGGGCCGACCTGCCCGGCGTCGCCGCGGCCACCGCCCCGTGGTCGGACGCGGACGCCGCGAAGCGGGTGTTCGACGCCGCGACGCCGCTGACGGCGGCCGGCCTCGGGGTGCTCGGCGCCCTGGACGTCGTCGCCGACGCGATGCGCACGATCGTCACCGGGCCGACCGTCAAGGGCGAGCTGTCCGCCGGCCTGACCGCGGCCCTGCCCGCGCCGTTCCTGCGGCACTGCAGGCCCTGCGGCACGACCCACGTGTTCGAGCAGCCCTTCCGGCTCGCCGCGCTGCGCGCCGGGCTCGAGCTGGAGCCGGGCACCTCACCGCCGGTGCTCCGCCCGGTGCCGGACCTGGTGCCGGCCACCGAGGTGCCCGACCGGCTCGACGTCGTCCGGGCGCACCTGCGGCTGTTCGGACCGTCCACCCCGGCGATGGTCGCGGCGTACCTCGACGCCCCGGTGCGCGAGGTGCGCGCCCACTGGCCCGCCGACGCCGACGAGGTGGACGTGGCGGGTGGGACCCGCTGGGTGCTCGACCTCCCGTCCACCGACCCGGTCCGCGGCACCTGGCTGCTCGCGCCCTTCGACCCGTTCCTGCAGGTGCGGGACCGGGAGCTGCTGGTCCCCGACGCCGACCGCCGTAAGGAGCTGTTCCCGGTCCTCGGCCGCCCGGGCGCCGTGCTGGTGGACGGCGAGGTGGCCGGGGTGTGGCGACCGCGGTCGGCCGGGAGGCGGCTGGCCCTGACCGTCACCCCCTGGCGGGAGCTCACCGGACCCGAACGGGCAGCGGTGGAGGACCAGGCGGCGCGACTCGCCGAGGCCCGCGGTTCGACGCCGGGCGGCGTGACCCTGGGCTGACCGGGTAGGGCCGGTGGATGACCTCCCCCGACACCGGCCACCTCGACGGACAGACGGTCGCCGTCACCGGCGCCACCGGCAACCTGGGGACAGCGTTCCTGCGGCAGCTCTTCCTCACCGGGGTGCACCAGGTGCGCGGTCTCTCCCGCCGCCAGGCCCCGGACACCGCCCCGTACTCGAACGTCTTCTGGACCCACACCGACATCGGCACGGCGGCCAGCTCGGCCCCGCTGACCGAGTTCCTCACCGGCGCCACCACGCTGGTGCACACCGCCTGGGCGCTGCAGCCGGGCCGGGACCCGGAGCTGCTGCACCGGATCAACGTCGACGGGGCCCGCCGGGTGCTGGACGCGGCGGGTTCGGCAGGCGTGGGCCACGTGGTGCTGGTGTCCTCCCTGGGCGCCTACGCCCCCGGCAACCCGGCCGACCGGATCACCGAGGACTGGCCCACCACCGGGGTGCCCAGCTCGCAGTACAGCCGGGACAAGGTCGCCGTCGAGGCACTCGCCCGCGAGTTCGCCGCCGCCCACCCCGACGTCACCGTGACCGTGGTCCGGCCCACGCTGGTGCTGCAGTCCGACGCGGCCGGCGCGATCGGCCGCTACTTCCTCGGGCCGCTGCTGCTGCGTGGGGCGCAGGCCCTGCCCGGGTCGGTGGCCTCGAAGCTGCCCCTGCCGCTGCCGGAGGACCTGCACCTGGGCTTCGTGCACGCCGACGACGTGGCCGACGCGCTGCTGCGGATCGTGGACCGCCGGGCCGGCGGGGCGTTCAACCTCTCCGCCGAGCCGGTGCTGGACCCCGACGCGTTCGCCGCCGCGCTGGGCACCCGCCGGGTGCCGGTGCCGGCCGCGCTGCTGCGGGCCGGGTTGTCGGCGGCCTTCCACGCCCACCTGGTGCCCACCGAGCCGGGCTGGCTCGACCTGGGCCTCAGCGTGCCGGCGCTGGACACCACCCGGGCCCGCGAGGTGCTCGGCTGGGACCCCCGGCACCCCAGCGACCGCCTGCTCCCGGAGTTCGTCGCCGCCCTCGGCCGGGGCGACGGCGGTGAGGGACCGGTGCTGCACCCCTGAGACTCAGGGGCGGGCCGACCAGGCCGAGACCGCGTGGCTCATGCCGGCGAACGTGCTGGCCGCGGCGTCCGGACGCAGCGCGACGAACAGGCCGTCGGCCTCGGCGAGCACCGTGTCGGGGTCCTCGGCGGAGGCGATCGTGGCGTGCGCGGTGGCCCGTCGTCCCTCGGTGGAGGTGACGGCCGCCGTGAGCACGACGGGCACCCCCAGCCGGACCGGGCGGCGGTAGGTGACGGTCAGCGTCGCGGTCAGCCCGCCGTGCCCGGCGGTCCGCAGCGCCCGGGCCAGCACGTGGTCCAGCAGGGTCGCGATGGTGCCGCCGTGCACCAGCCCCGGCGGGCCCTCGTGCGCCTTGGGCAGCGTGGCGTGCGCCGTCACCCGACCGTCGGCCGACGTGTCGACCGACAGGGGTGGTGCGATCGGGCTGCCCGGGCCGTACACCGGGGAGTACCACCGCTCGCCGGCTGCGGGGTCGTCCACGGTGGCGATGTCCCGCAGGCCCCGCTCGGCCACCCGGAGCCGGGCCGCAAGCTCCCGGGCGGCGACGGCGACCGCGGCGAGCTCGTCGGCGTCGACCTCGGTGCGCACCGTGGCGTCGACCAGCTCACGCAGTGCCTCGCCCAGCACGCCGACGGCCTCGCGCCGCGCATCGCGGGCCGCCCCGGTGAGCAGCTCAGCCACGCGGCATCCCCGCCGCCCGCAGCAACGCCCCGCCGATGATCACCTTCTGCACCTCGCTGGTGCCCTCGTACAGCCGGTACAGCCGGGCGTCCCGGTAGAACCGCTCGACGGGGGTGCTGCGCAGGTAGCCCAGCCCGCCGTGCACCTGCACCGCACGGTCGGTGGCCCGCCCGACCATCTCCGAGCAGAACAGCTTCGCCGCCGAGGGCCCCACCGAGGTGTCCTCGCCGCTGTCGTAGCGCGCCGCGACGTCGACCACCATCGCGCGGGCCGCCAGCAGCTCGGTGTGCACGTCGGCGAGCATCGCCTGCACCAGCTGGAACCGGCCGATGGGCGCCCCGCCCTGCTTGGCCGTGGCGGCGTAGGCGACCGACTCGTCGAGCACCCGCTGGGCCATCCCCACGCACAGCGCCGCCACGTGCAGCCGTCCCCGGGAGAGCACGGTCAGCGCCTTGGCGTACCCACGGCCCGGCTCGCCCACCAGTGCGTCGGCCGGCACCCGGACGCCGTCGAAGAACACCTCCGCCGTCCACGCCCCGGACTGCCCGGTCTTCCGGTCGTGCGGGCCCACGCTCACCCCGGGCGTCGCCGCGGGGACCAGCAGCGTCGAGATCCCCCGGCCCCCGGTCTCGCCGGGCTCGGTGCGGGCGAAGACCACGAAGAGGTCGGCGATCGGGGCGTTGGTGATGTACCGCTTGCCGCCGTCGACGACCCAGTCGTCCCCGTCGCGCCGGGCGCTGGTGCGCAGCCCGGCCGGGTCCGAGCCGGCCTCGGCCTCGGTGAGGGCGAAGGACCCGATCAGCTCACCGGCGGCCAACCCGGGCAGCCACGCCTTCTTCTGCTCCTCGCTGCCGAACCGGGCGATGACCTGACCGGCGATGCCGTTGTTGGTGCCGAACAGCGAGCGGAACGCCGGCGAGGTGTAGCCGAACTCGAAGGCCAGCTGCACGTCCTCGCTCATCGTCACGCCCAGCCCGCCGAACTCCTCGGGCAGCGCGTAGCCGAACAACCCCATCCCGGCCGCGGCCCGCCGGAGTGCGTCGGGCACCGCGTCGGTGTCCTCGATCTCCTGCTCCCGGGGGACGACGACGTCCCGCACGAGCCGGCGCACGGCATCCCTGACCTGGCTGAAGTCCTCGGCGTCCACGGGCCCATCGTGGCCCGCGACCGGCACGGGAGCCACCGGCGGACGCCCCGGCGCGCCCGTCGGGCGGGCGGGGTCGTCCCGGCTGGGGGAGGCTGTTCCGTAAACCGGGAGGCACCGTGCCGCAGAGGGACCTGATCGTCGTCGGCGCCTCGGCCGGTGGCGTCGAGGCGTTGCGCACGCTGGTGGGCTCCCTACCCGCCGGACTGCCCGCCGCCGTGCTCGTCGTGCTGCACGTGCCGGCGCAGGGCGCCAGCGCCTTGGCCGCCGTGCTGGCCCGGGAGACGGCCCTGGACGTCGCCCCGGCCGTCGACGGGGAGGTGCTGGCACCCGGCACCGTCCGGGTGGCACCCCCGGACCGGCACCTGCTGGTGGTCGACGACGAGGGGGTGCTCCGGACGCACCTGTCCCGGGGGCCGCGGGAGAACGGCCACCGGCCCGCTGCCGATCCGCTGTTCCGCAGCGCGGCCCACGTCGCCGGCGCCCGGGTGGTCGGGGTCGTGCTCTCCGGCAGCCTGGACGACGGTGCCGCCGGACTGCGCCGGGTGCGCGGCCGGGGCGGGCTGGCCGTGGTCCAGGACCCGGCCGACGCCGCCTACAGCGGGATGCCCGAGGCGGCGCTGCACATCGCCGGTGCCGACCACGTCGCGCCGGTCGGTGAGCTCGGGGACCTGCTCGGGTCGCTCGTCGGGCTCGACGTCCCCGCGGTCCCCGGTGCCGGCGACGGCGGACCCCGGCCGCTGGAGGACGCGCTCGCCGAAATGGAGGGCGCGGCACTCGCCTCCGCCGACCGGCCCGGGGCACCCACCGGCATCAGCTGCCCGGACTGCGGTGGCCCGCTGTACGGCTCGGCCGTGGGGCCGATGCACCGCTTCCGGTGCCGGGTCGGGCACGCGTGGTCGGCCGACACCCTGGTGGGTGCTCAGACCTCCGCGGTGGAGTCGGCCCTGTGGGCGGCACTGCGCAGCCTGGAGGAGAAGGCCGACCTGGCCGACCGGATGAGCGAGTCGGCGGTGTCCCGGGGCCACCTGCTGACCGCGGACCGCTTCACCGAGCACGCCGGCGACGCCCGCCAGGCGGCCCTGGTGCTGCGCGACCTCCTGGAGGGTGCTGCGCTGTCGGTACCCCGAGCGGGCGGTGATGAGGGACCATCGACCGGTGACTGACCCGACGGCGAGCGCGGTGCCCGACGACGACCCAGGGTTCGAGCACCTCCTCGTCTGGTTGAAGGAGAGCCGGGGCTTCGACTTCACCGGGTACAAGCGGCCCAGCCTGGTGCGCCGGGTGGCCCGCCGGATGTCCGACGTCGGCATCACCGACGTAGCCGCCTACCGCGACCACCTCGAGCTGCACCCCGCCGAGTTCACCGCGCTCTTCAACACCGTGCTCATCAACGTCACCAGCTTCTTCCGCGACCAGGAGTCCTGGGACCACCTCACCCAGGTGCTGCTGCCGCCGTTGCTGGCCCGCAATCGGCCGGTGCGCGCGTGGAGCGCCGGCTGCGCCTCCGGCCAGGAGGCCTACAGCCTGGCCATCGTCATGGCCGAGGCGCTCGGGGTGGAGGAGTTCCGCCGCCGGGTCAAGATCTACGCCACCGACGTGGACGAGGAGGCCCTGGCTGCGGCCAGGGCGGCCCGCTACACCGAGGCCGAGCTCGCCGGGCTGCGGCCCGAGCAGGTCGAGAAGTGGTTCGTCCGGGACGGCGACCGCTGGACGGTGATCGCCCCGCTGCGCCGGGCCGTGGTCTTCGGCCGCAACGACCTGGTGCAGGACGCCCCGATCAGCCACATCGACGTCCTGATGTGCCGCAACACCCTGATGTACCTCAACGCCGAGACCCAGGCCCGGGTCGTCGGGCGACTGCACTTCGCGCTGGAGCCACACGGGGTCCTCATGCTCGGCAAGGCCGAGATGCTCCTGGCGCACTCCCCCCTGTTCACCCCCGTCGACCTGCCCCGCCGGCTCTTCCGGCGCCGGGCCGAGCCCGTCCTGGAGGGCTTCAGCAGCGCGCCCCGGGCCGCCGCGGCCGACGACGGGCCGGAGGTGCTGGCGCACGAGGCGCTGCGCACCGCGCCGACCGCCCAGGTGGTCATCGACGGGGAGGGCCGGCTGGCGCTGGCCAACGACCAGGCAGACCGGCTCTTCGGCACCGGTCCGCGCGACCTCGGCCGGCCCTTCCAGGACCTGGAGCTCTCCTACCGCCCGCTGGAGCTGCGCTCGCACCTGGACCGGGCGCTGGCCGAGCAGCGCAGCCAGTGGGTGCGCGGGGTGGAGCTCACCCGCGTGGGCACCGACCTGGTGGTCCTCGACGTCCAGGTCGTGCCGCTGGTGGAGTCCGACGGCACGCTGCTCGGCGCGACCGTGGTCTTCGACGACGTGACCCGCTACCACCGCCTGCAGGACGAGCTGGAGGCGGCGAACCGGAAGCTCGCGGTGGCCTACGAGGAGCTGCAGAGCACCAACGAGGAGCTGGAGACCACCAACGAGGAGCTCCAGTCGACGGTGGAGGAGCTGGAGACGACGAACGAGGAGCTCCAGTCCACCAACGAGGAGCTGGAGACGATGAACGAGGAGCTGCAGTCGATGAACGACCAGCTCCACTCCGGCAACGACGAGCTGCGGGAGGCCTCGGAACTGGCGACCGGCCGCCGGGACATGGTCTCGGCCGTGCTCGCCGGCATGCGGGCCGGTGTCGTCGTCGCCGACGACGAGGACCGGTTGATCGCCTGGAACCCCGCGTCGGAGGAGCTGTGGGGCCTGCGGGAGGACGAGGTGCTCGGGCAGCGGCTGGTCGACCTGGACATCGGGCTCCCGGTCACCGAGCTCGCCGAGCGGCTGGCCGGTTCGGACGCCGAGGGCGGTCACCGCACCGTCGAGGTGAGCGCGGTCAACCGACGCGGGCGGACCGTGCGGGTACGGGCGACGCAGAGCCCGGTGGCGGCGCTGCTCGGTGACCTCCAGGGCACCGTGCTGGTCACCGAGCTGCTCGACTGAGGTCCGGGTCAGCCCGGTTCGGACATCCAGGGACGCAGACCGGACGCCGCCCCGCCCTCGACCAGCAGACCGGCGAGGTCGCGCACCTTGACGTTGTGCTGGTTGGACAGCTTCACCAGTCGGGCGAACGCCTCGTCCGGGCTGCCGCCGTGGTGGGCCATGACGATGCCCTTGGCCTGCTCGATCACCGCGCGCGAGCGCAGTGCCTCCTCGAGGTTGCCGGTCGTGGTCTGCAGCGCGAGCTTCTCCTCGACGTCCTGCAGCACCGCGGTCACCGCGGCCGCCACGAGCCCGCCGACCAGGACGGCGTGCTCGTCGAAGGCACCCTGGTCGGTGCCGTACACGTTCAGCACGCCCACCCACTCGCCCCGGCCCACCAGCGGCAGGGCGAGGGCCGAGCGCACCTCGTGCCCGCGCATCGCGGCGGCCAGCGCCGGCCACCGGACGTCCACGGCCAGGTCGGCGGAGACCACGGGGACCGACGTGGCCTGCGCGCTGACGCAGGGGCCCTGGCCCTCGCGCAGCTGCAGCCCGTCGACCTGCTGGGCCGTCGAGGAGTCCGCGGCCAGCCGCGTCGGGGCCGCGGGCGTGCCGAGCGTGACGCTGGCCGCCGTCGCACCCGGGACCGCGTCGCGCACGATCCGCGCCACCTCGGTGAGCAGGCGCTGGCTGTCGAGCACCCCCAGCGGCAGCAGGCACAGCCGCGCCACGGCCTCGGCCACGGTGACGTCGGCACCGGCGGGCCGCGAGGTGCCGGCGCTCCGCTCGGAGACGGGGGCGACGGCCGCGGTGGGCGCGGGGAGCAGCACCCAGCGCACGCGCGGGGAGTCCGGCAGCGACTCGGCCAGCCCGACGGCCTCCACCGTGGTGCCGGGCCGGTCGCCGGGGTCGAGGTGCACCGTCACCCGGACCTCCTCGGCGCCCCGGGCCAGTCGGGTCAGTGCCGAGCGCCAGGGCGTGCGGGAGCGAGGGGGCAGCAGGACGACGAAGGGCTTGCCCACCAACCGCCCGGCGTCCCGTCCGGCCAGCGAGGCCACCCGGGCGTCGGCGCGCAGCACCACGCCCTGGGCGTCGGTGTCGAAGGTGCCCGCGGGGAGCAGCGCGGTGACCCGGTCGCGCCACCGCTCCTCGGCCTGGTGGGCGGCGACCAGGGCGGTGAGGGTCGACTGCTGGTCGCGGAGGGCCTCGTCGGCGACCCGCAGCTCCTCCTGGGCGACGTCGAGCTCGCCCAGGGCGGTGACCACGTCGGCGTACACGGCACCGGTGGCCGCCCCGGGCTCGGCGGGGACGAGCCTGGCGGCCAGCCCGAGGGGCGTGTGGGAGCCGGGGAGGTCGGACAACGGTGCCCTCCCAGGAGGTCGTCGAGCCCCCCAGGGTAGTCGGTGACCGGGGTCCCGGGACCCCTCCGACGAGGGTGCCCGGCAGGCGGGGAGGAAGGTGTCGGGGTGACCACCCCGGCCCCCACCGCCCCGGACCGCACCCCACGGCGGCTGTCGGCCGTCGCGGTCCCCGGACTGCTGCTCGCCGGCGTGCTGCTGGTCTCGCTCAACCTGCGGGGCCCCCTGGTGGCCACCGCCCCGGTGGTCGGGGACCTGCAGGTGGACCTCGACGTCGACGCCGGGACGATCGGCCTGCTCACCGCCATCCCGGTGCTCTGCTTCGGTCTGGCCGCCCCGCTGGCCTCCGCGGTCATCGCCCGCACCGGGCCGCACCGGGCGGTGCTGGTCGCGCTGGCCGGGATCCTGGCCGGCACGGTGCTGCGCTCGGTCGGCGACGCCCGCACCGCGATCGCCGGCACGGTGGTGATCGGCCTGGCCATCACGGTGGGCAACGTGGTGCTGCCGGTGGTCATCGGCCAGGACTTCCCCACCGCACGGAACGTGGTCACCGCGGCCTACACCGCGGCACTGAACGTGGGGTCGGCGCTGACCACCACCGCCACGGCCCCGTTGGCCGACCTGGTGGGCTGGCGCTGGGCGCTGGCCTCCTGGGGGCTGCTGGTGCTCGCCGCGGCCGGGGTGTGGACGGCGGCGCTGCGCCGGCAGCGGGTGCGGACCGCCGCGGTGAGCGCCGCCCAGGCCGCGGCCGGGGACGTCCCCGGACCGCCGACCCCGACCGTCCCGCACCGCCCGGTCACGCGGCAGCCCGCGGTGTGGGGGCTCACCCTGGCGTTCGGCATGCAGGCCTTCAGCTACTACGGGGTGACGGCGTGGCTGCCCAGCCTGCTGGCCGACGAGCAGGGCCTCACCCGCGCCGCGGCCGGGGCCAGCTCGTCGCTGTTCCAGGTGTTCGCCGTGGTGGGCGCCTTCGCCGTCCCGGCGCTGGTGGCGTGGTGGAAGCGGCCCGCGGCGGTGCTGCTGGCCGTCACGGCCGCCTGGGCCACGCTGCCGGTCGGGCTGATCGTGGCGCCGGGGCTGTGGGCGGTGTGGTCCTCGCTGGCCGGGGTCGCCCAGGGCGGGGGGATCACCGTGGTCTTCATCGCGATCGTCGCCCGCTCGCGGGACCTGGTGGAGAACCGGCGCACCTCGGCGACCGTGCAGGGCGGCGGGTACGTCATCGCGGCGACCGGGCCCCTGGTCATCGGCGCGGTGCACGACCTCTCGGGTGGCTGGACCGTCCCGATGCTGGTCATCCTGGGCGCCGTCGCCGTGATGGCGGTGGCCGGCGGGCTGTCCGCCGGTGGACGCACGGAGGGGGCCGGACGTGGCTGAGACGTTGCACGAGCTGGTGGTGCTGCGGCACGGACAGACCGAGTGGAGCCGCAGCGGGCAGCACACCAGCGTCACCGACCTGCCGCTGCTGCCCGAGGGCGAGGAGCAGGCCCGTCGGCTGCGTGGGCCGATGGCCGCCCGCCGGTTCACCGCCGTGCTCGTGAGCCCCCGCGAGCGGGCCCGGCGCACCGCCGAGCTCGCCGGGCTGTCCACCGACGCCGTCGACCCCGACCTGGTCGAGGTCGACTACGGCCGGTGGGAGGGCCGCACCACCCCCGACATCTCCGCCGAGCTCGGCCGCACCTGGTCGCTGTGGACCGACGGCACCGAGCCCGGCGACACCCCCGGGGAGACCCTCGCCGAGGTCGGCGCCCGGGTGGACCGGGTGCTGTCCCGGGTGCGCCCGCTGCTGACCGACGGTGACGTGGCCCTGGTCGCGCACGGGCACGTGCTGCGGGTCCTGACCGCCCGGTGGCTGGGCCTGGCACCGGAGGCCGGGTCGCTGTTCGCGCTGCACGCGGGCTCCTACGGCGTGCTGGGCCACGAACACGACCGCCCGGCCCTCACCGGCTGGAACGTGAGCACCCCCGAGGGCTAGGGGACCGCCAGCTCCTCGGGCAGCGCGACCGCCGGCCGCACCGGGCGGCCGAACAGCCACCCCTGCCCGAGGTCCACGCCCAGCGTGCGCACCTGCTCGGCCCGCTGCTCGCTCTCTACGCCCTCGGCGACCACGACGGCGTCGAGGGAGTGCGCCAGCTCCACCAGAGCGCCGACGACGGCCTGGGCAGCAGCGTCGTCGAGCCGACCGACCAGCGCCTTGTCCAGCTTCACCACGTCCGGGCGCAGCGCGGAGACCAGCGCGAGGCTGGACCAGCCGACCCCGACGTCGTCCAGCGCCACCCGCCAGCCCAGCGAGCGCTGGTGCTCCAGCACGGCCAGCAGGTGCCCCCGGTCGCGGGCGGCGTGCGCCTCGACCACCTCGACCACGACCTGCTCGGGGCGCAGGCCCGCCTCGTGCACCGCCGCCTCGGTGCCCTCCAGGCAGACCTGCGGCCGGTAGACCGCCTCGGGCGAGCTGTTGACGTACAGGTCGGCGTCTCCGAGCCAGCCGGCCGCCCCGCGGACCGCGGCCTCCCGGGCCAGGCGGTCCAGCCGGTCGGTCCACCCGGCGGCCGCGGCGAGGAAGAACAGGTCACCGCCGCCGACCTCGCGGCCGTCCACCCGACCGCGCAGCAGCGCCTCGTGACCCACCACCCGGCCGTCGGTCAGGTCGACGACCGGCTGGTAGACCGGCCAGAGCGCGGCCTCGGTGAGCAGGCCGACCTCCACGGTCACCCCGCGCCGGGCCAGCTCGACCGACAGCGAGGGCGCGGCCAGCAGCTGGGCGGCGAGCACGGCCCCGTCGTCGGAGTCGGGGTCGGTCGCCACCCGCACCGCGTCGGTCTCCGCCGCGGTCAGCTCACGGGCCAGCCGGGCGAAGAGCTGGTCGAACCGCCGCCCGTCCAGGGGACGCGAGTCCTCCACCACGTCGAGCAGGCCCGGTGTGGACTCCGCGTTCAGGCCGAGCGCCGTCGCGGACCGGGCGACCATCGGCAGCACGTGCTCGACGGGCGTGGCCAGCAGCAGCCGGCGCACCCGGCGCGGCGTGAGCCAGCCCGGGCGCAGGTCCTCCGCGGGTCCGGTCACCCCTGGAGGATGCTCGACACGCCCGGGCGCGTTCGCCAGGCGCGCGGGTGCCACACTCGGGGGACGGTCAACACGAGCGTTGGCGGCAACGGCCCCCCTCGTGTGAACTGCCCCACGAACACCGGCGTGTCGGAACGCAGCAGGCCAGCTCGGACGGTCGTCGAGGATCTTTCGGTCTAAAGTATTGGCCATGGCAGCTCTCATCTCCACGGAGGCCCCGCGCTCCAGCCGCGGCGGCCGCCCGCGCGACCCCTCCCGTGACGGCGTCATCCGAGCGGCCATCCTGCGACTCCTCGCCGACGTCGGCTACAACGCCCTCACCATGGACGCCGTGGCTGCCGAGGCCGGTGTCGGCAAGGCGACCATCTACCGCCGCTGGCGCACCAAGTCCGACCTCGTCGTGGACACGATCGCCGAGATGAACCGGGCCGAGACCTCCACCCCGGACACCGGTTCCCTCGAGGGCGACCTCCGCGGGCTGCTGCGCTCCCTGGTGCACGTGGTCAACGGCCCCCTCGGTGCGGCCACGATGTCGCTGCTGTCCACGCTCCCCCACCAGCCGGCGCTGGCCGACGCCTTCCGCAACGGCCCGCTGGGCCAGTGGACCGAGGCCTTCCGCGAGGTCTGGGGTCGGGCCGAGGCCCGCGGCGAGGTCCGCGAGGGCCTGGTCGGCTCGACGGTCGCCGACGCCGCCTCCGCCCTGGTCGTGCAGCGGTGGCTGCTCACCGGTGAGCCGCTCGACGAGGCCTACGCCGACTCGATCGTCGACACCGTCGTCCTCCCGCTGGTCCGGGAGCGCTGCAGCAACTGACCCGACCCGGGCCGCGAGGCCCGCACGATCCGGCGCGGCCCGTCCTCTCCCCCGGGGGGCGGGTCGCTGCCACGTCCGGGGTCAGCCGCCGGCGGTGAACCGCCGCAACTGCAGGCTGTTGCCCACCACGAGCACCGAGGACGCCGCCATCGCCAGCCCGGCCAGCACCGGGTTGAGGAACCCCAGCGCGGCCAGCGGGACCAACGCCACGTTGTAGGCGAAGGCCCAGAACAGGTTGGCCTTGATGGTGGCCAGCGTCCGCCGCGACAGCCGGACGGCGTCGACGGCCGCGGACAGGTCGGCGCGCACCAGGGTCAGGTCGGCGGCCTCGATCGCGGCGTCGGTGCCGGTCCCCATGGCCAGACCCAGGTCGGCCTGGGCCAGGGCCGGGGCGTCGTTCACCCCGTCCCCCACCACGGCGACGACCCGCCCCCGGACCTGCAGGCCGCGGACGACGTCGACCTTGCCCTCGGGCAGCACCCCGGCGACCACCTCGCCGGCGTCGGGGTCCAGCCCCACCGTCCGGGCGACCACCGCGGCGGCCCCGGCGTTGTCGCCGGTGACCAGGACCGGGGCCAACCCCAGGTCCCGCAGCGCGGCGATCGCCGCAGCACTGCTGGGCTTGACGGTGTCGGCGACGACGCAGAGCCCGACCACCTCGCCGTCCACGGAGACCAGCACCGCGGTCCGGCCGGCGTCCTCGGCGCGCACCACCGCGTCGGCCAGCTCGGCCGACGGCGGGGCGGGCATCTCCCCGACCCGCCCGACGACGACCAGGCGGCCCTCGACGGTGCCGGAGACCCCCCGGCCCTGCCGGTTCGCGAAGTCGTGCACCTCGGACAGCGGCTGGGCGACGGCGCGCACCACGGCCCGGGCGATCGGGTGCTCGGAGGCCGCCTCGACAGCCGCGGCGAACCGGAGCGTGTCGGGGTGCCCGACCACCTCGACCAGGGCCATCTCCCCGGTGGTGACGGTGCCGGTCTTGTCCAGCACGACGGTGTCGACCCGGCGCGTGGACTCCAGCACCTCGGGGCCCTTGATCACGATGCCGAGCTGGGCGCCCCGGCCGGTGCCCACCAGCAGGGCGGTGGGGGTGGCCAGGCCCAGCGCGCACGGGCAGGCGATGACCAGCACGGCGACGGCGGAGGTGAACGCCGCGGCGACGTCACCGGTGACCAGCAGCCAGACCACCAGCGTGGCCAGCGCGATCACCAGCACGACGGGGACGAACACCGCCGACACCCGGTCGGCCAGCCGCTGGACGGGGGCCTTGCCGCTCTGCGCGGCGGTCACCAGCCGGCCGAGCGCGGCCAGGGTGGTCTCGGCACCGACCCGGTCGGCCTCGACGACCAGCCGGCCGCCGACGTTCACCGTCGCCCCGGTGACCCGGTCGCCGACGCCGACCTCGACGGGCACGGACTCCCCGGTGAGCATCGAGGCGTCCACGGCCGAGGACCCGGAGACGACGACGCCGTCGGTGGCGACCTTCTCCCCCGGCCGGACGACGAACCGGTCCCCGACGGCGAGCCGGTCCGCCGGCACCCGGACCTCGACGCCGTCGCGGAGCACGGCGGCGTCCTTGGCGCCCAGGGTCAGCAGCGCCCGCAGCGCGGAGCCCGACCGGCGCCTGGCCCGGGACTCCGCGTACCGGCCGGCCAGCAGGAACACGGTGACGGCGGCGGCGACCTCCAGGTACAGCTCGCTGGTCCCGGCGCCCTGCTCGGCGAGCAGGTGGAACTCCATCCGCATGCCGGGTGCCCCGGCGTCGCCGAGGAACAGTGCATAGAGCGACCACACGAAGGCCGCGACGATGCCGATCGACACCAGGGTGTCCATCGTGGAGGCGCCGTGCCGGGCGTTGACCGCCGCGGCCCGGTGGAAGGGCCAGGCCCCCCAGACCGCGACCGGGCTGGCCAGGGTGAGGGCCAGCCACTGCCAGTTCTCGAACTGCAGCGGCGGGACCATCGACAGCAGGAGCACCGGCAGGGCCAGGGCGGCGGACACCACGAGCCGCTGGCGCAGCGCACGGTCCTCCGCCGTCGGGGCGTCGTCGTCGGGCCCGGGCTCGTCGTCGGCCGCGGGCGGGGCCGGCAGCGACGCGGCGTAGCCGGCGGCGGCGACCGTGGCGAGCAGCTGGTCGGTGTCGACGGTGTCCCGGTCGAAGCGCACCGTGGCGGCCTCGGTGGCGTAGTTGACCGTGGCCTGCACGCCCTCGACCTTGTTGAGCTTGCGCTCGATGCGGTTCGCGCAGCTGGCGCAGGTCATCCCGGTGATGTCGAGGCGGACCTCGTCGTGGGTGCCGGCCGCGGCGGTCATGCCGGGTCCGCGGTGTAACCGGCCTCCACCACGGCCGCCTGGACCTGCTCGGTGGTGACGTCCTGCCCGGTGACCCGCAGGGTCGCGCTGTCCAGGTCGACGTCCACGCCGGTGACGCCGTCGAGCTCGGACACCTCCTCGGTGACGGAGGCGACGCAGTGCTGGCAGGTCATGCCGGTGACGGTGAAGGTCTGGGTCTGCACGGGGGTCTCCTGGGTTCTCGGGGGGGGGGTCAGCGACGGACGAGGCGCGCGATCGCGGCCGAGGCCTCGGCGATCTTGGCGTCGGCGGCGGCACCGTCGTCCTGGGCGCTGCTGGCGACGGCGTCGCGCACGCAGTGGCCCAGGTGGTCGTCGAGCAGGCCCAGGGCGACGGCCTGCAGCGCACTGGTCGCCGCGGACACCTGGGTCAGGACGTCGATGCAGTAGGTGTCGTCCTCGACCATCCGGGCGATGCCCCGGACCTGCCCCTCGACCCGCTTGAGCCGGGCCAGCACCTGGTCCTTGTTGCCCTCGTATCCGGTCACACCACCGAACATACCCCTAGGGGGTAGGGGTGTCGACCCGTCACCAGCCGCGGGTGCCGGCCTCGCCCTTGAACGGACCGACCACGTCGTCGGTGATCCAGCCGCCGTAGAAGTCCCCGGCCTGGGCCCGCACCGTCTCCCCGTCCACGGTCGCCCGGTCCAGCTTCGAGGGGTAGAACGCCACGGCTCCCCGCAGGTGCCGGTACCCGTCCGTGGGGTTCTCGTAGCTCCAGCCCACGGCGGGGAAGCGGACGCCGTCGACCACGGCGTCCCAGTAGGTGGCCACGCCCTTCCACTCGCACCAGCTGGCGCCGGACGCCTTCTCCAGCACGCCCTCGGCGATGTCGGCGCGGGGGACGTAGAACACCGGCGGGTGGCTGGTCTCGCAGACCCGGGCGGCGCCGGTGGTGCTGGCGATGGTGCGGCCGCCGAGGACGACCTCGACGCGGCGGGGCGTGACGTCGGCGGAGGGGGGCCGGGGGTAGTCCCAGACGGACTCCTGGCCGGGGCGTACGGGGTCGGGGCGCGGGTGCATCACGCCTCGAGTGTGCGCCTGGTCAGCGGTTGCGGTGCCGGATCTTCTGCACGACGACCACGCTGACCAGCAGCCCGACGGCGGCCATCGCCGCCTGCCCGGCCGGGGTGGTGAGGAAGTGCTGTGCCCGGGCCTGGGCCTGGGCGGTCAGCCGCTTCGGGCTGCCCCGGTAGACGAGCTGGTCGAGAGTGGCCGCCAGCGACTCGCGGGCGGCGTCGATCTCCTGCTGGATCTGCTCGGGGCTGCGTGGCACGGGCACAGCCTGCCATGCGCAGGCCGCGCGCACCCCTCAGCCCAGCTGCTCCATCACCTCGGCGCGGAACTGGGCGAGGAACTGGTCCCGGGTGACACCGCGGCGCTCGGCCTCCCGCTCGCACAACATCGCCACCACCAGCGAGGACTGCCGCACCACGTCGGCCCGCAGGTCCTCGTCGAGCCCGGCGATGATCGTCGTCCAGCCCGCCCAGTCGCCGTCCCCGGCGGCCTCGGCCATCTCCAGCACCACACCGAAGCGACGCAGCGCCTCCAGGTCAGCCATGCGCCCGACGGTAGCTCCCCCACCTCGTAGGATCCCCGGCACGCGGGAGTGGTGTAACGGCAGCCACGCCAGCCTTAGGAGCTGGTGCCTTCGGGCGTGCGGGTTCGACTCCCGCCTCCCGCACCCGGCGACGGAGAGGCACCCGTGAGCGCACGTCTGCAGGAGCTGGCCTTCCGCGACACCCCGATGGGCGAGATCAGCCTGCGCCGCCGTCGTGACCCGCAGCTCGGGGTGGACGTGTACGAGGTGAAGCTGGGCGAGGAGTTCCTCATGTCCAGCGCCTTCACCGAGGGCGAGGTGCAGCTGTCCCGGCTGGGTCTGGCCCAGGCGGGCCCCGGGCCGCTGGACGTCGTCGTCGGCGGGCTGGGCCTGGGCTACACCGCCCGGGCTGCACTGGCCGACCCCCGGGTGGCCTCGTTGACCGTGGTCGAGGCGCTCGAGGACGTCGTCGACTGGCACCGCCGCGACCTGCTCCCCGACACCGTCGGGCTGGCCGCCGACCCCCGGGTGCGGCTGGTGCAGGGGGACTTCTTCGCCCGGGTGGCGGCCGGCGACCTCGACCCCGAGCAGCCGGGCCGGCGCTTCGACGCCGTCCTGCTCGACGTCGACCACACCCCCACGCACCACCTGCACCCCAGCCACGCCGGCTTCTACTCCCCCGACGGGTTGCGCCGGCTCCTCGCCCTCCTCCGTCCCGGCGGGGTGTTCGCGCTGTGGTCCGACGTCGGCGACGACGCGTTCGCCGCCACCCTGGCCGGCGTCGCCACCCACTCCGCCGTCCACGAGGTGGTCTTCGCGAACCCGCTGACCGGCGGGACGTCGTCCAACGTGGTCTTCACCGCCCGCCCCTGACTCCCCCGGGCGGGTGAGCCGGCCCGTGCTCACCTCCGGTCACCGTCCCGGGATGCCGACCCCGTACGGGTGACCACCTCCGTGCGCCCCGACCCGGGAGAGGACGACGCCACCCTGGTGCGCGGCCCCCTGCCGGCCACCCCGGTCGGCCGGGAACGTCGACTGGGCGACGTGCTGGTCGACACCCACGTCGTCACCGAGGAGCAGCTCGCCGAGGGCCTGCGGCAGGCCGCCCGGGTCGGCGAGCCCCTGGGCAGCGTCCTGCTGGCCAAGCAGTGGATCACCCGCCGGCAGCTCTACGTGGCCCTGGCCGAGGTGTGGGGCGCCGAGATGGCGTTCGTCGACCCGGTCGAGGTCGACCCCGACCTGGCCCAGCTCTTCCCGTACCCGATGCTGGCCCGCGAGACGTGGGTGCCGCTGCGCACCGAACGCGACGAGGACGGCGAGCTGCAGGTCGTCGTCGCCACCGCCGGCCGCCCCTCGGCGCACATCGCCCAGGAGGTCGTCGAGCGCACCGGGATCGACCGGGTGCACCAGGTCGTCACCACCGACTGGGACGTCCAGCGCGCGCTGCGGACCGTCTGGCGCGAGGAGGTCGTCCACGAGGCGGTGTCCTCGCTGGCCGAGCGTCGTCCCGACGAGTCGGCCTCCACCGTCTTCACCTGGCAGCAGGTGGCCGCGGCCGGGGTCGCGCTCCTCGCCGTCGTCGTCGGGCTGCTGCTCGACGCCCCCACCACGATCGTCGTCCTGCTGGCGGTGGTGAACGTGACCATCGGGCTCTCGGTCGGGGCGAAGGCGCTGATCAGCACCGTGGGGACGGCCTCGGAGACCGTCGAGCAGGTCACCGAGGAGGAGGTCGCGGCGCTGGTCGACGCCGAGCTGCCGAGGTACACGATCCTGGTGCCGGTCTACCGGGAGGCCGGGATCGTCGGCCTGCTGATGAAGAACCTGTCCTCGCTGGACTACCCCCGGGAGAAGCTGGAGATCCTGCTCCTGCTGGAGGAGGACGACCCGGAGACCCTGCAGGCCGCCCTCGCCGCCGCCCCGCCGGACATCGTCCGCATCCTCGTGGTGCCGCACTCGCTGCCCAAGACCAAGCCGCGGGCCTGCAACGTGGGCCTGGCCTTCGCCCGCGGTGACCTCGTGGTCATCTACGACGCCGAGGACCGCCCCGACCCCGACCAGCTCAAGAAGTCCGTGGTGGCCTTCGCCAAGGGCGGGGACGACCTGGTCTGCGTGCAGGCGGCGCTGAACTACTTCAACGCCGAGGAGAACCTGCTCACCCGCATGTTCACCCTCGAGTACTCCTCGTGGTTCGACTACACGCTGCCCGGCCTGGACGCGATGCGGCTGCCCATCCCCCTGGGCGGCACCAGCAACCACTTCCGGGCCGACATGCTGCGCGAGCTCGGCGGCTGGGACCCCTTCAACGTCACCGAGGACGCCGACCTGGGTGTCCGCTCCTCGGCCCGTGGCGGTCGCGTCACGGTGGTCAACTCGACCACCTACGAAGAGGCCAACATGGCCGTCGGCAACTGGATCCGGCAGCGCAGCCGCTGGATCAAGGGCTACATGCAGACGTTCCTGGTGCACACCCGGCACCCGCTGCGGCTGGTCCGCCAGATCGGTCTGCGTCAGGCGATCGGGTTCCTGCTGACCATCGGCGGCACCCCGGCCACCTTCCTGCTCACCCCGCTGCTGTGGGTGCTGTTCGTGCTGTACCTGGCGATGCCGCAGTGGTTCGCCCCGGTGCTGCCGCCGTGGCTGATGTACGTCAGCCTGGCCAACCTGCTCATCGGCAACGGGATGATCGTCTACCTGAGCCTGCTGGCCGGGTTCAAGCGGCGCACGTACGGCCTGGTCGGCTACGCGCTGCTCTCGCCGTTCTACTGGATGCTGCACTCGGTGGCCTCCTACAAGGCGGCCTGGCAGCTGGTCACCAACCCCTTCTACTGGGAGAAGACCCAGCACGGGCTGACCAGCCACACCCAGGACGCCGACGACGACGCGTCCCCCGCCGAGCCCGCCACCCCCGCGGTCGGCGAGAGCGCCACGGCCGCCGCCGGCCCGGTGCGCGAGCGGGTCCCCGCCGCCCTCGCCGTGCCCGCCCTGGCCGCGGCTGCGGCCGCTGTGGCCGCTGTGGCCGCTGCGGCCGCCCTGCAGTCCCCCACCGACCCGACCCCCACGCCCGCGGAGGACCCCGTGCCCCCTCTCGACCTCGACGACCTCGCGCTGCTGCGTGCCGAGCTGGAGGTCCTCGACGAGCGGGACCTGCTGGTGGAGTTCGCCCCGCGGGACCCCGGCAGCCCACAGCGGGCCCGGCCGGACTCCTCGCTGGTGCTGCTGGCACCGGCGACGCCGACCACCCCACCGGTGCTGCTGGCGCCCCCGTCGCCGACACCGGTGCCGGTGCTCTCCGAGCCGGACGAGGCCCCGGTGCCGCAGCGGGACCGTCCCCCGGTCCCCTCCGCGCCGAGCGAGCCCGACCCGGTGCGCCGGTCGGGCCCGCTGCCCCCGGTCGCGCCGCGCACCCCCGGGCCCGAGCACGTCCACCCGTTGGCCACGCCGCCGGTGCCGCCCTCGACGAACCCCCAGCCGACCCTGCCGCCGGTGCCCGCGAGCGCCGGCACGCCTCGCGCCCGACCGAGCGCCCGGCCGACCGCCCGGCACGCTGCGCGGCACCGTCAGCCCGAACCGTCCACCGGGCTCCTCGGCTGGCTGGAGCGGCCGTGACCGCCCTCGCGCCGGCCGCACCCCGGCACCCCATCCGGATCCCGATGACCGCGGTGCTCCTGGTGGCGCTGGCGCTGGTGGCCGTCGAGCTCGTCGTCGCCCTGCTCACCACCACCGACCTGCACCTGACCCTGGTCGGGGTCTGCGCCACCCTCGTGCTGCTCTTCGGCCTGGTGTTCAGCCTCGGCGCCATCACCATCGCCGGGTTCGCCGCCGGGGCCGGGGCCGCCGGGCTGGTGGTGCTGGAGCCCGGTCACCTGCTGTCGACGCTGCTGGTGCTCGTCGTCGTCGCACTGGTCTGCGGCGTCGCCCCGGGGTGGGCACGCGTCGAGGCCTGGCAGGCCGCGCGCTCCACCGGGGCGCCGCTGGAGCCGGCCCCCGGCGACACGTCACCGGGCAGCGGGCTGCCGTCGCGGCTGCGGGTGCTGTGGCGGACCGACCGGGTGGTCGCGGCCTTCCTGGTGCTGGCCTTCCCGCCGGTCTTCGTCACCGGGGCCCTGGCGTTCATCACCTGGACCCAGCACCGCGGCTAGCCCAGGAGCTCGGCGAGCACCGGCACCAGGGCGGCGAACGCCTGGCCGCGGTGGCTGGCTGCGTCCTTCTCCTCGGGGGTCAGCTCGGCGGAGCTGCGGTCCCCGCCGGCCGGGACGAACACCGGGTCGTAGCCGAAGCCGTTGGTGCCGCGCCCCTCGCGCAGCACCACCCCGCGCCACTCCCGCTCCAGCACCCGCTCGACGCCGTCGGGGGTGACCAGCGCGGCGGCGCAGACGAAGGCCGCGCCCCGGCGCTCGTCGGGCACGTCGGCGAGCTGGCCGAGCAGCAGTGCGGTGTTGGCCGGGTCGTCACCGTGGCGGCCCGACCAGCGGGCCGACAGCACGCCGGGCATGCCGTTCAGGGCGTCCACGGTGATCCCCGAGTCGTCGGCCACCGCGGGCAGGCCGGTGTACCGCACCGCCTCGCGCGCCTTGAGCAGGGCGTTCTCGGCGAAGGTCGCGCCGGTCTCGGGCGCCTCCGGGTACTCCGCGACGTCCCGCAGCCCGAGCACCTCGACCCCGGGCACCGCGGTGGCCAGCAGCCGCTGCAGCTCCAGGAGCTTCCCGGCGTTGCGGGTGGCCAGCAGGAGCTGCGTCATCGCGCGAGCGCCTCGGCCTGCAGGCGGGTCAGGTCGGCGCACCCGGCGACGGCGAGGTCCAGCAGCTGGTCCAGGGTCGCCCGGTCGAACACCGCGCCCTCGGCGGTGCCCTGCACCTCGACGAAGCCGCCGTCCCCGGTGCAGACCACGTTCATGTCGGTGCCGGCCCGCACGTCCTCCTCGTAGGCCAGGTCCAGCCGCGGCTCCCCGTCGATCACGCCGACGCTGACCGCGGCCACCGACTGCACCAGCGGCTCCTTCTTCGCCAGCTTCTTCCGCTCGCCCAGGTACGACACGGCGTCGGCCAGGGCCACGTACGCGCCGGTGATCGCCGCGGTCCGGGTGCCGCCGTCGGCCTGCAGCACGTCGCAGTCCAGCGCGATGGAGTTCTCCCCCAGCGCGGAGAGGTCGATCGAGGCGCGCAACGAGCGGCCGATCAGCCGGCTGATCTCGTGGGTGCGGCCGCCGATCTTCCCCTTGACCGACTCCCGGTCGCTGCGGGTGTGCGTGGCCCGCGGCAGCATCGAGTACTCGGCGGTCACCCAGCCCAGCCCGGAGCCACGGCGCCAGCGGGGGACGCCCTCGGTGACGCTGGCCGCGCACAGCACCCGGGTGCGGCCGAACTCCACCAGCACCGAGCCCTCGGCGTGGTCGAGCCAGTTGCGGGTGATGGTCACCGGACGGAGCTGGTCGGCACTACGGCCGTCGGGGCGGGTCACGGGGGTCGAGGGTAGTGGGGCGGCCGCGGCCGGCCCCGTCGTCCCGGGGCAGCAGGTCGAGGCCGCCACCGTGCTGCTCCGCCCGCGGTCGGGGACGATCACCGCATGCGATCGGAACTGCGCCAGGTGCGCACCGGCGGCGTCCCCAGCGTGGTCGACCTGACCGAGGAGTGCGCGGCGTTCGTCCGCGGCGAGGGCGACGGCCTGCTGCAGGTGTTCGTCCCGCACGCCACCGCCGGCATCGCGATCATCGAGACCGGCGCCGGCAGCGACGACGACCTCCTGGCGCAGCTGGACGTGCTCCTGCCCACCGACGGTCGCTGGCGGCACCGGCACGGCTCCCCCGGGCACGGCCGGGACCACGTGCTGCCGGCGTTCGTCCCGCCGCACGCCACCGTCCCGGTGCTCGAGGGCCGGATGGCGCTGGGCACCTGGCAGCGGGTCTGCTTCGTGGACACCAACGGGGACAACCCGACCCGGCACGTGCGGTTCAGCTTCCTGCCCGGCTGAGCTGCGCACCCGGGTCGCGGGGTCTGCCACCATGCACCCGTGACCGACAGCGACACCGCCACCCCGTTCCGGCTCGCCCCCGGCGACCAGGCCCCCGACTTCACGCTGCCGGACGCCGACGGCAACCCGGTGTCCCTGGCCGACCAGCGCGGCCGCCGGGTCGTCGTCTACTGCTACCCCGCTGCGCTGACCCCGGGCTGCACCACGCAGGCGGTGGACTTCACCGCCGCGGCCGGGGAGTTCGCCGAGGCCGGGCTGGACATCATCGGCATCTCCCCCGACGCCCCGGAGAAGCTGTCCCGCTTCCGGGAGCAGGAGTCCCTGTCGATCACGCTCGTCTCCGACCCGGACAAGGCGGTGCTGCAGGCCTACGGCGCCTACGGCCCGAAGAAGCTGTACGGCAAGGAGGTCGTCGGGGTCATCCGGTCGACCTTCGTCATCGACGCCGACGGCAAGGTCGAGCGGGCCGGCTACAACGTCAAGGCCACCGGCCACGTCGCCAAGCTGCGCCGCGACCTGGGTCTCAGCTGACCCTGGTGTAGCCACCAGATCGGTGGGGCACGACCGATCTCATGAGTGAACAGATCGGTGTCACCGGACTCGCCGTCATGGGCGCCAACCTGGCCCGCAACCTGGCCCGGCACGGACACCACGTCGTGGTCCACAACCGCACCCAGGCCAAGACCGACGCGCTGATCGAGGCGCACGGCGACGAGGGCGACTTCGTGCCGGTCTCCTCCGCGCAGGAGCTGGTGGACGCCCTCGAGCGCCCCCGCAAGCTGATCGTCATGGTCGCCGCCGGCGCGCCGACCGACGCCGTGATCGACGAGTTCGCGCCGCTGCTGGACGAGGGCGACGTGCTGGTGGACGGCGGCAACGCCCGGTACACCGACACCATCCGCCGCACGAAGGACCTCGAGGCCCGCGGGCTGCACTTCGTCGGCACCGGCATCAGCGGTGGCGAGGAGGGTGCCCTCAACGGCCCCAGCATCATGCCCGGTGGCTCCGACGAGGCCTACGCGATCATCGGCCCGCTGCTGGAGGACATCTCGGCCCACGTCGACGGCGAGCCCTGCTGCACCCACGTGGGCACCGACGGCGCGGGGCACTTCGTGAAGATGGTGCACAACGGCATCGAGTACGCCGACATGCAGCTCATCGCCGAGGCCTACGACCTCCTCCGCCAGGGTCTGGGCCTGACGCCGGCCGAGATCGGGGACGTGTTCGCCACCTGGAACGAGGGCGACCTGCAGTCCTACCTGATCGAGATCACCGCCGAGGTGCTCCGGCACACCGACGCCGAGACCGGGAAGCCCTTCGTCGACGTCGTCCTGGACGAGGCCGAGCAGAAGGGCACCGGCCGCTGGACCGTGCAGTCCGCGCTGGACCTGGGCACCCCGGTCTCCGGCATCGCCGAGGCGGTCTTCGCCCGGGCGCTGTCCGGCCACGTCGACCAGCGCGCCGCCGCCCAGGAGGTGCTGCCCGGCCCGGGCAGGGACTGGGACGACCAGGTGGAGGACCGGGACGCCTTCGTCGAGAGCGTCCGGCAGGCCCTGTACGCCGCCAAGGTGGTCGCCTACTCCCAGGGCTTCGACATGATCGCCAAGGGCGCCGAGGAGAACGGCTGGGACGTCGACCGCGGCGCGCTCGCGGCGATCTGGCGGGACGGCTGCATCATCCGGGCCGCCTTCCTCGACCGGGTGCGCGAGGTCTTCCGGGACGAGCCCGACCTCACCACGCTGCTGACCAACGAGTACTTCCGGGACGCCGTCGCCGACGCCCAGGAGGGCTGGCGTCAGGTCGTGGCCGGCGCCGCCCGGCACGGTGTGCCCGCCCCGGGCTTCGCCAGCGCGCTGTCCTACTACGACGGGCTGCGTGCCGAGCGCTCCCCGGCCGCGCTCATCCAGGGCCTGCGCGACCGCTTCGGCTCGCACACCTACAAGCGGGTGGACAAGGACGGCTCCTTCCACACGGTGTGGTCCGAGGACTCCCGCGAGGTCGACGCCTGATCCGCACCCGGTGACGGCCGGGCGTGGTCCCGGGGGCTCCGGGACCACGCTGAGCCGTCACCCGGCGTCGCGGGCGGCCTTCTTGCGGCGCTTGCCCTCGTGCATCGCGGCCACCCGGGCCACCGGGATCTCGTGGCCCTCGGCGACGACGTCGGCCGGGAGCCGCTGCAGGTCGGGCAGCTCGGTGGCCCACGGGTCGCCACGGCCGGCGACGGTGGCGATCGTCAGGTCGGCCGGGACGACGTCGCCCAGCTCGTCCCAGGACAGCGGGGTGGACACCGGCAGACCCGGCCGGGCGCGCGGGCTGTACGCCGCGGCCACCGTGCCGCCGCCGGAGCGGGTGGAGTCGACGAACACCCTCCCCTCCCGCTCCTCCTTCAGGTAGGCCACGGTGGCGATCGAGGGGTCCAGCGCCGCGACCCGGCCGGCCAGGGCCCGGGTCGCGGCCGCGACGTCGGCGTACCCGCTGCCGGTGACCGGGACGACGACGTGCACCCCCTTGGACCCGCTGGTCTTCACCGCGCCGGCCAGTCCGACGTCGGTGAGCGCCTGCCTCACCAGCCGGGCGACGGCGACCACGGCGGAGAAGTCGGCACCCTCGGGCGGGTCGAGGTCCAGCAGCAGCGTGGTCGGCTCCTCGTCGGAGATCCGGCCCATCGGCACGTGGAACTCCACCGCCCGCTGGTTGGCCAGCCACACCAGCGTCCGCACGTCGTCGCACACCACGAAGTGCACGGTCCGCTTGGACCCCGGTGACCAGACCGCCTCGGTGCGCAGCCACTCGGGGGCGCCCTTCGGGGCGTTCTTCTGCATGAAGGGCGCCGACCCGGGACGCACCCGCACCACCGACAGCGCCCGGTCGGCCAGCAGCGGGAGCATCCGGTCGGCGTGCGCCAGCAGGTGGTCGAGCAGGTCGCGCTTGCTCACCCCGAGGTCGTCACCCAACGGGTCGTCCAGGTGCGAGAGCGGGACGCCCTCGACCTCCTCGGCTGTCATGGGCCCACCGTGCCCACCGGGAGCCCGCGCGGCAACCGGGCTCAGACGGTGTAGACGCCCAACGGCTGCACCAGCTCGGTCGCCGGGAAGACCGCGGCGGCGTCCGCGAGCTGGCCGGCGGGGTCCACCCACGGCGGCACGTGGGTGAGCAGCAACCGACCGACCCCGGCGTCCCGGGCGTGCTCGCCGGCCTCGCGACCGGTGAGGTGCAGGTCCGGCGGCAGGTCGGGGACGTCGGGGTACGCAGCCTCGGCCAGCAGCACGTCGGCCCCGCGGGCCAGGTCGACGACGGCCGCGCAGACGCCGGTGTCGCCGGTGTAGACCAGCGACCGGCCGCCCGCGGTCAGTCGGACCGCGTGGCACTCCACCGGGTGGGCGGTGCGGGCGGTGGCGACGTGGAAGGGGCCCAGCTCCCACTCCCCCGGGCCGATGGCGAAGGTCTCGAACACGTCGTCGATCGGCCCGTCGGCGGCGTCGTAGGCCAGCCGCAGCCGCCGGTCGGCACCCACCGGGGCGTAGAGCGGCACCCGGTCGCGGGTGGCCTGCCCGGAGTACCGGTGCCAGACGACGAACGGGGCGACGTCCAGGCAGTGGTCGGCGTGCAGGTGGGAGAGGAAGACGGCGTCCACGTCCCCCGGGGACACGACCTGCTGCAGGGTGCCGAAGGCCCCGCTGCCCAGGTCCAGCAGCAGCCGGTAGCCCTCGTGCTCGACGAGGTAGCACGACGCCGGGGAGTCCGGGCCCGGCGCGGACCCCGAGCAGCCGATCACGGTCAGTCTCACGCGGCGCTCACCGTCTCGATCTCGGGGCCGAGGAACCGGCGGCCCAACCGGGCGAAGGGCTCCGGGTCGCCGGTGGCGAGGAAGGCGTGCTGCGGCGGGCCGGCGCCCTCGGGGCGCAGCAGGTCGGCCCTGGTCAGCACCCGGTAGACGTCCTTGGCGGTCTCCTCCGCGCTGGACACCAGGGTCACCCCGTCGCCGAGGACGAGGGACAGCACGCCGGTGAGCAGCGGGTAGTGCGTGCACCCCAGCACCACGGTGTCCACGTCGGCGGCCAGCAGCGGGTCGAGGTAGGACTGGGCCAGGCCCAGCAGCTGCCGGCCGCTGGTGACCCCGCGCTCGACGAAGTCCACGAAGCTGGGGCAGGCGGCGCTGGTGACGGTGATCTGCGGGGCGGCGGCGAACGCGTCGGCGTAGGCGCCCGAGGTCACCGTGGCCTGGGTGCCGATGACGCCGACCCGCCCGGTGCGGGTGGCCGCGGTGGCCCGGCGGACGGCGGGGAGCACCACCTCGACCACCGGGACGTCGTAGCGCTCGCGGGCGTCGCGCAGGCAGGCCGCGCTGGCGGAGTTGCAGGCCACCACGAGCATCTTCACCCCGGCCTCGACCAGGTCGTCCATCACGGCGAGGGAGTGCCGGCGGACCTCGGCGATGGGCAGCGGGCCGTAGGGCCCGTTGCGGGTGTCGCCGACGTAGCGCACGGCCTCGTGCGGCAGCTGGTCGAGCACCGCCCGGACGACGGTCAGCCCACCCACGCCGGAGTCGAAGACCCCGATCGGCGCACTGCTCCCCGGCTCCCCCACGACGTCAGCGGGGCTGACGGGCGTCCGGGCCCCGCAGCACGGTGGCTGCGGGCAGCAGCAGGCCGTCCCCGGCCCAGCGCGCCCCGGCGAGGTCCCGGACGACGAGGTCGGCGGGGGTGTCGAGCGCGGCCTCCCCGATGCCCAGCACCCGGCACCCGGCAGCCTGGCCGGCGGCGATGCCGCTGCCGCTGTCCTCGAGCACCAGTGCCTGCGTCGGGTCCACGCCCAGGGCGCGGGCCGCGGCCAGGTAGCCGGTCGGGTCGGGCTTGCCGACCTCCACGTCGTCGGCGGTCACCACCACCTCGGGCAGCGGGATGCCGGCGGCACGCAGCCGGGCCGTGGCCAGCGCCCGGGTCCCGGAGGTGACCACCGCCCAGGTGCCGGCCGGCAGCATGGCCAGCAGCGCGGGGACCCCGGGCATCGCCGGGCAGATCTCGGAGTCCTCGATCTCGAAGGCCTCGATCTGGTCGACTGCAGCGGCCCGCAGCGACGGGTCCTCCAGCAGCAGCGCCACGCTGTCGGCGGCGCGGCGCCCGTGGATCACGCCCACGACGTGCTCGGGCTCCAGGTCGTGCGCCCGCGCCCAGCGGGCCCAGGACACCTCGACCGCGGCCAGGGAGTCCACGAGCACGCCGTCGTTGTCGAACAGCAGCCCGCGGGCCGGCACGTGCAGGTCGGGGGCCAGGTCGGCCGCCCCGGCTACGCCCACAGCTGGCCCTCCAGGGCTGCGGTGGCCTCGTCCAGGGTCCCGGCGTAGGCGCCGGTGGACAGGTACTTCCAGCCGCCGTCGCAGACGATGAAGCAGATGTCGGCCGCGCGTCCGGCCGCCACCTCCTTGTCCGCGATGCCCAGCGCGGCGTGCAGGATCGCCCCGGTCGAGATGCCGGCGAAGATCCCCTCGCGCTCGACGAGCTGGCGGGTGCGGTGCACGGCGTCGTCGGGCCCGACGGAGAACCGGCTGTCGAGCAGGTCGGCGTCGTACAGCTCGGGGATGAACCCCTCGTCGATGTTGCGCAGGCCGTAGACCAGCTCGCCGTAGCGCGGCTCGGCGGCGATCACCTGGACGTCGGGCTTGTGCTCGCGCAGGTAGCGCGAGACGCCCATGAGCGTGCCGGTGGTGCCCAGCCCCGCGACGAAGTGGGTGATGGAGGGCAGGTCGGCGAGGATCTCCGGGCCGGTGCCGGTGTAGTGCGCCAGCGCGTTGGCCGGGTTGCCGTACTGGTAGAGCATGACCCAGTCGGGGTTCTCCGCCGCCAGCGCCTTGGCCTGCCGGACCGCCTCGTTGCTGCCCCCGGCGGCCGGCGAGCCGATGATCTGCGCGCCGTACATCTCGAGCAGCTGACGTCGCTCGACCGAGGTGTTCTCCGGCATCACGCAGATCAGCCGGTACCCGCGCTGCCGGGCGACCATGGCCAGCGAGATGCCGGTGTTGCCGCTGGTCGGCTCCAGGATGGTCGACCCCGGGTGGAGCCGGCCCTCCTTCTCGGCCGCGTCGATCATGGCGATCGCCGCGCGGTCCTTGATCGACCCGGTCGGGTTGTGGTCCTCGAGCTTGGCCCACAGCCGGACGTCGGGCGTGGGCGACAGGGACGGCAGCCCCACCAGGGGCGTGCCGCCGAGGGAGTCGACCAGGGAGGCGAAGCGCGCCACCGGGTCAGCCGCCGGCGACCGCGGGCAGGATGGTGACCGAGTCGCCGTCCTTGACCGCGGTGTCCAGCGAACCGGTGAAGCGCACGTCCTCGTCGTTGACGTAGACGTTGACGAAGCGGTGCAGCTTGCCCTCGTCGGTCACCAGTCGGCCCTTGATGCCGGGGTGCTGGCCGTCGATGTCGTCGACCAGGGCACCGAGGGTGTCACCCGACCCCGAGACGGTCTTGTTGCCGCCGGTGTGGGTGCGCAGGATGGTCGGGATCCGGACCTCGATGGCCATGGTGGTCGCCTCTTCCGTCGGTGGTGGAGTGGCCTCGCGCAGCAGGCAGCGAGGGTCGTTGCTGGGGGAACGCGGGAGTCAGGGCTGGGATTCCGACGCCACGAGCTCGACGTCCTCCTCGGTGACCTGCCCGTCGACGATGCGGAAGCTGCGGAACTCGACCTCGTCGTCGACCAGCCCGGTCTGGGCGCCGTGCTCGCGGGTGGAGACGAGCACGTAGTGCGCGAAGGGCTCCGAGGCGTAGCTGACGTCGGTGCGCGAGGGGTAGGCCTCGGTGGCGGTGTGCGAGTGGTAGACCACGACCGGCACCTCGTCGCGGTCGTCCATCTCGCGGTACAGCCGCAGCAGGTCCCCGCTGTCGAACTCGTAGAACGTCGGCGAGCGGGCCGCGTTGAGCATCGGGACGAACCGCTCGGGGCGGTCGCTGTCCTCGGGCCCGGCGACGACGCCACAGGCCTCGTCCGGGTGGTCCCGGCGGGCGTGGGCGACGATCGCGTCGTACGTCCCACGGTCGATGCGCAGCACGGCCGGGAGTCTACGGGCCACCCCCGGCCGGGGTGCGGGGCCCGTGGAGCGGGCACCGGTTGCGGCCCGGGACGGTACGGTCCCGCCCCATGGTGGTGCGCGGGTGCTGATCGAGGTCCTGATGATCGCGGGCTCGGTGCTGGTCGCCGTCCCCGCACTGGTGCTGGGCGTGCGTCGGGTGAACCGGCACGGGGGCCGGGTGCTGCGCCCCACCGGTGCCGACAAGCGCGAGTACGCGCTCATCGTGGTCGGCCGGGTGCTGGGCCTGCTGTTCCTGCTGGCGCTGACGCTGCTCGTGCTGGTCGCCGCGGTCGGCGGGCTGGTGCGCGACCGGGAGGTCCCCGACCTGGTCTACGTGTTCTTCGTGCTCGCCCTGCTGCTGTCGGCGCTGGTCGTGCTCACCAGCGGCGGCGGCCCGCGGCGGCGATCGCGTCGACGAGGGACCCCTGCACGGCGGTGAGCCAGTGGTAGACCGCCACCTGCTGGTCGGCGGGGTCCTCGGGCAGCTCGCGGTCGGCGGAGACGCCGAGGCGGGTGCCCAGGGCCAGGCGCAGGTCGTTCGTCGTCCGCAGCCAGGCCCGCGCCTGGTCGTCGTCGAGCCGCACCTCTCCGCCGTCGACCGGCAGGGTCGCCCGCAGCAGCGCGATGTCGTCGGCCTTGCCCTCCCGCAGCGCTGACTCGGTCAGGTCGCGGTAGTCCGCCGCGATCTGGGTGTCCGAGGCGTGCCCGGGCGGGAGCAGCCGCTCGACGACGGGGTCACCGGCCGGGCCGTCCCCGGCGAGCAGCTGCTCGAGCTGGTCGACGAGCAGGCCCAGGATGCCGACCTCGGCGGCCTCGAGCCGGCCGACCAGCTCGGTACCCTTCCGGCGGAACGGCTTCATGCGTCCTTCTGGTAGCTGGCCCACAGGCCGTAGGCGTGCAGCCGCGAGGTGTCGTGCTCCATCTTCTCCCGCGGACCGGAGCTGACGACTGCCTTGCCCTCGTGGTGCACCTGGAGCATCAGCGTGGTGGCGGTGGGCTCGTCGTAGCCGAACAGCTCCTGCAGCACGAAGGTCACGTAGGTCATCAGGTTCACCGGGTCGTCCCAGACGACGGTGACCCAGGGCCGGTCGAGGTCGTGCTCCTCGTGCACGGTGGTGTCGGGCGTCCGCGCGGGAGCCATGGGTGCGGCCACGCGCCCACTCTAGGACGGGCCCTACGCTCTGCCCCCATGCCGCTGGGCCCCGCACTCCTCACCGACCGTTACGAGCTCACGATGCTGGCCGCGGCTCTCGCCGACGGCACCGCCGACCGGGACTGCGTGTTCGAGGTCTTCGCCCGGCGGCTGCCGCACGGCCGCCGCTACGGCGTGGTCGCCGGCACCGGCCGGTTCCTGGAGGCGCTGGCGGGGTTCCGCTTCGGGGACGACGAGCTGGCCGCACTGCAGGAGCAGGGGCTCACCGACCCCGCCCTGCTCGACTGGCTGGCCGACGTCTCCTTCACCGGGGACGTCGAGGGCTACGCCGAGGGCGAGCTGTACTTCCCCGGCTCCCCGGTGCTCACCGTCCGCGCGACCTTCGGGCAGGCGGTGCTGCTGGAGACCCTGGTGCTGTCGATCCTCAACCACGACAGCGCGATCGCCTCGGCCGCGGCCCGGATGATCGGCGCCGCCGGCGGCCGCCCGTGCATCGAGATGGGCTCGCGGCGCACCCACGAGGATGCCGCGGTCGCCGCCGCCCGGGCCGCGTGGCTGACCGGGTTCGCCTCCACCTCCAACCTCGCCGCCGGCGCCCGCTACGGCGTGCCCACCGCCGGCACCAGCGCGCACGCCTTCACCCTGCTGCACGACGACGAGGCCTCGGCCTTCCGCGCCCAGGTCGACGCCCTCGGGGTGGGGACGACGTTGCTGGTGGACACCTACGACACGATGCAGGGCATCCGCACGGCGATCGAGGTGGCCGGCACCGGGCTCGGCGCGGTGCGCCTGGACTCCGGCGACCTGGGGTCGTTGGCGGTGCAGGCCCGGGAGCTGCTGGACTCCCTGGGCGCGCACGACACCCGGGTCACCGTGACCAGCGACCTCGACGAGTTCGCCATCGCCGCCCTCGCCGTCGCCCCGGTCGACGGGTACGGCGTGGGCACCTCGCTGGTCACCGGCTCCGGCGCCCCGACGGTCGGCATGGTCTACAAGCTCGTCGAGCGCGACGGCGTGCCGGTGGCGAAGAACTCCGAGGGCAAGCGCTCGGTCGGCGGCCGCAAGTCCGCGGTGCGCCGCCACGACGCGGGGGGGACGGCGACCGCCGAGGTGGTCAGCCCGCACCCGATCGAGTCCCGGGACGGCGACCGGGACCTGCTGGTGCCCCTGGTCCGCAGCGGCGTGCCCGTGTCCGACGCGTCCCCTGCGCAGACGCTGCGGGACGCCCGGGAGCACCACGCCCGGGTCCGGGAGGCGCTGCCCACCGAGGCCTGGTCGCTGTCCCGGGGTGAGCCGGCCCTGGACACCCTCACCTCCTGACCCGGGGCAGGATGGGGGCATGTCCCGAGCGCTGATCGTCGTCGACGTCCAGAACGACTTCTGCGAGGGGGGCAGCCTGGCCGTCGCCGGGGGTGCCGCCGTCGCCGCGGGTATCACCGCGCACGCCGGGCAGGGCCTGGAGGCCGGGCAGTACGCCCACGTCGTCGGCACCCGGGACCACCACGTCGACCCGGACGCGCACTTCTCCGACTCCCCGGACTTCCTTGACTCCTGGCCGCGGCACTGCGTGGTCGGCACCCACGGCGTGGAGCTGCACCCGGCGCTGGACCGGGGGCTGCTGCAGGCGGTCTTCGACAAGGGCGAGCACGTGGCCGCCTACTCCGGGTTCGAGGGCGCCGCCGACGGCACCGGCCTGGCCGACTGGCTGCGCGCACACGGCGTGGACGCCGTCGACGTCGTCGGGATCGCCACCGACCACTGCGTGCGCGCCACCGCGCTGGACGCCGTGGGCGCCGGGTTCGCCACCCGTGTGCTGCTCCCGCTCACGGTCGGGGTCGCCGAGGCCAGCACCGAGGCCGCGCTGACCCAGCTGGCCGCCGCCGGGGTCGAGCTGTCCGGGGAGCGCCAGCGGTTCTGACCCTCAGCGGGCGTCGAGCACCTCGTCGCGGGTGAAGCCGAGCACCTGCAGGACGGCGTCCAGGTAGGGCTGGTTGAGCGCGGTGTGCGCCTGCTCGCGCACGAACGGCTTGGCGTTGAACGCGATGCCCAGTCCCGCGGTGGCCAGCATGTCCAGGTCGTTGGCGCCGTCGCCCACCGCGACGGTCTGCTCCAGCGGGATGCCGTGCTCGGCGGCGAACCGGGCCAGCGCCCGCGCCTTGCCGGGCCGGTCGACGATCTCCCCCACCAGGCCGCCGGTGAGCAGCCCGTCGGCGACCTCCAGGGTGTTGGCCGCAGCGAAGTCGAGCCCCAGCGAGGCGGCCAGCGGGTCGGTGATCTGGGTGAACCCGCCGGAGACGATGCCGCAGCGGAACCCCAGCCGCTGCAGGGTGCGGATCAGGGTGCGGGCACCGGGGGTGAGCACCAGGTGCTCACGGACCTCGTCCAGCACGCCCACCGGCAGGCCCTCCAGGGCGGCGACCCGGGCCCGCAGGGACTGCTCGAAGTCCAGCTCGCCGTTCATCGCCGCCGCGGTGATCCGGGCGACCTCGGCCGCGCGTCCGGCCCGGGCGGCCAGCTCGTCGATGACCTCACCGCGCACCAGCGTGGAGTCCACGTCGAGCACGATGAGCCGCTTGCTCCGCCGGGCCAGGCCGACCTGCTCCACGGCCACGTCGGCTCCGGTCGCGGCGGCCACCGCACCGAGGGCGGCCCGCAGCGGTCCGGCCTGCGCCCCGGAGACGGTGAGCTCGAAGCTGGTGACCGGGTAGTCCGAGAGCCGCCGGATCGCGTCGATGTTGCCGCCCACCTCCGCGATCGCCCGGGCGGCACCGCCCACGGCGTCCGGGGGCACCGGACGGCCCAGCACGATCACGTGGTGGCGCAGCACGCCGTCGTCGACCAGGCCGGTGATCCCGCCGGCCGCCTCGACGAGCACGTGCACCCCGGTCTGCGCGCCGACCTCGGCCGCCAGGGGGGTCAGCCGGTCGACCAGCGCCACGTCGTCGGCACCGCCGTGCTCGTGCACCACGACCCCGAGGACGAGCTGGCCGTGCACCACGACCTGCTCGACGTCGACCACCTCGAGGGCGGGCACGGTGGCCAGGGCCGCGAACAGCCGGGCGGTGACGCCGGGCCGGTCTGCCCCGGTGACGGTGAGGAGCGCCCCGGCGTGCGGGACGTCGACGGTCGGGGCGTCCTGCGCGGGGCCGGTCACGGCGGTCATGGTGCCCGACCGGCCGGTGCGGCCCCGCACACACCTGCCCCGGACGCGGGAACGCCCCGCCGGCCGGTGGCCTGCGGGGCGTTCCTCGTGCGCTGCGACGACCTAGAACGGGTCCGGGTCGTTGGCGCCCTGCCGGGCGCCGGTGCCGTCGACCAGCTCGCTGGCGTAGGGACCGTGCTTCTTGCCGGCGTGCGCCTCGGCCTCCAACCGCTCCCGCAGGTGCGGGTAGTGCAGCTCGAACGCGGGGCGCTCGGAGCGGATCCGCGGGATCTCGATGAAGTTGTGCCGCGGCGGCGGGGAGGACGTCGCCCACTCCAGGGAGTTGCCGTGGCCCCAGGGGTCGTCGCGCAGCGCCAGCTGCCCGTACTTCCAGGACTTCACCACGTTGTAGAGGAACGGGATCGTCGAGGCGCCCAGCACGAAGGACCCGACCGTGGAGATCGTGTTCAGCGTGGTGAAGCCGTCGGTGGGCAGGTAGTCGGCGTAGCGGCGCGGCATGCCCTCGTTGCCCAGCCAGTGCTGCACCAGGAACGTGGCGTGGAAGCCGATGAAGGTCAGCCAGAAGTGCAGCTTGCCCAACCGCTCGTCCATCATCCGGCCGCACATCTTGGGGAACCAGAAGTAGATGCCGGCGTAGGCGGCGAACACGACGGTGCCGAAGACGACGTAGTGGAAGTGCGCCACCACGAAGTAGGTGTCCGACACGTGCCAGTCGACCGGCGGGGAGGCCAGCAGCACGCCGGTCAGCCCACCCAGCAGGAAGGTGACCAGGAAGCCGACCGAGAACAGCATCGGCGTCTCGAACGTCAGCTGTCCGCGCCACATGGTGCCGATCCAGTTGAAGAACTTGATCCCGGTGGGCACGGCGATGACGTAGGACAGGAAGCTGAAGAACGGCAGCAGCACCGCGCCGGTGGCGAACATGTGGTGCGCCCACACGGTCAGCGACAGGGCGCCGATGGCGATGATCGCGAAGATCATGCCCTTGTAGCCGAACAGCGGCTTGCGGCTGAACACCGGGATGATCTCGGAGATGATCCCGAAGAACGGCAACGCGATGATGTAGACCTCGGGATGGCCGAAGAACCAGAAGAGGTGCTGCCACAGCATCGGCCCGCCGTTGGCTGCGGAGAAGACCAGCGCACCGAGGTGGCGGTCGGCCAGCAGCGCCATCAGCGCGGCGGTGAGGATCGGGAAGGCCAGCAGGATCAGGACGCTGGTGACCAGGGCGGCCCACACGAAGATGGGCATCCGGAACATGGTCATGCCCGGGGCCCGCAGGCAGACGATCGTGGCGATGAAGTTGACGCCACCGAGGATCGTGCCCAGGCCGGAGACGGCCAGACCGGCGATCCAGAGGTCACCACCGGCGCCCGGGGAGTTCGTCACGTCCGAGAGCGGGCTGTAGGCGAACCAGCCGAAGTCCGCCGCGCCGCCGGGGGTGAAGAAGCCGGAGATCATGATCAGCCCGCCGAACAGGAACAGCCAGTAGCTGAACGCGTTGAGGCGGGGGAACGCGACGTCCGGCGCACCGATCTGCAGCGGCAGGATCAGGTTCGCGAAGGCGAAGAACAGCGGCGTCGCGAAGAAGAGCAGCATCACGGTGCCGTGCATGGTGAACAGCTGGTTGTACTGCTCGTTCGACAGGTACTGGAGACCCGGACGAGCCAGCTCACCGCGCATGAGCATGGCCATCAGGCCACCGATCATGAACCAGCTGAACGACGTGGCCATGTACATCAGGCCGATGGTCTTGTGGTCAGTGGTCCGCAGCAGCATGGAGAGCCGCGAACCCTTCTCAGCCACGTGAGCCGGGCTGGGCCGGCTCACGATCGGCGCTGGTGCGATCGTCACGTTCGGGAGCTTAGACGGTGGTGCACGCGTTGGTGCGTGGGATCGGCGAGGTCCGTCCGCGACGTCGGCCCGGGCGGCTCCCCAGCACCGCCCCAGTGGGCGCTGTGACCAGACCCACCTGCCGTCTGACCTGCGCGAACACCGCCCGAAACGGCCCTTCCGCAGGTCGGTGGCGCTCCCCCGTCGGGACCAGATCGTGACCCGCGGGGCGTTTGGCCCGCCGCCGTCCTGGACACATGATCATCTGCGTCGGAGAGACCGGCGCAGCACGCACGGCACACCCGCCGCGAACTCCTGGAGGTCCCCGTGATCTGGAACATCATCGTCCTGCTCGTCATCGGTCTCGTCGCCGGCTTCATCGCCCGCGCCGTCATCCCCGGCTCGCAGAAGCTCTCCATCGTCGCCACGATCGCCCTGGGCATCATCGGCTCCCTGGTCGGCAACCTGCTCGGCAGCCTGATCTCGGGCAACGGCTTCGAGCTCGGCACCGCCGGCTGGATCGGCTCCATCGTCGGCGCGATCATCGTGCTCGGCGTGTACGTGGCCGTCACCGGCCGCAAGTCCGTCCGGCGCTGACCCGCGGCGGTCCCACAGACCGCCTCCCACGCAGGACCTCCGACGAGGGCCCGGCCGTCAGGCCGGGCCCTCGTGCGTGTCCGGGGCAGCGTCGCCCCGGCACC